>CALLPL010000048.1 GCA_938015455.1 uncultured Candidatus Altimarinota bacterium | reverse complement strand
TATATTTCTATTGCATATATTTCTCTATGAGTAAGTTTAGTATGAGACATTTTGTAATAATAAGGGTGTAAGCAACTCCTATTATGCAATGTCTCTTTTTATTTCTCAACTATTGTGCGATTTGAAATAGATTGTAAGATACAAAAATTGCTATTTCATTATTTTATTTATAATATGTTTTAAATACGTAATCTTAAAAAAAATATGTTTCATATAGATCGAGTTCTAGGCACTCTCAAAGAGATGGAAGAATCAAAATTTACATGAATATCCCAATATATCCATCGTGATAAACAAAGATTTTCATTCTCACCTGGTTGAACCCCAATTGTGAAAATTGGTAGACAATGATATACTTTTGGACATATAACACAGCAACACCCAAAGTCTGCAACATGAATACATGATCGTGATTTTACTCTCGCAGAAGTATTTAAATGTCTTAACTCAGATAGCATTTCATTAAATCATATATGAGTATGTTATACTCCCCAGAAGTTAGATCTCGATAAAGAGGTTTTAAGGATAGTAAATGCTATGAAAGGGAATATTTGCAGTGTATATGAAGATTCTGTATGACGAGAAGAAGATATGAGATGGTTGTTTTTGTGAGACGCAAAATCTTGAGGACCTATGTTTGAAATAGTCCTTCCTCAAAAAAAACTTAATATACCTTCTCACTTTCAAGTAGATATAGATACGGAACTTCCTCAAGAAGAAATCAATACCAGAATTTGAGAATGCTTCGGTAATAACTTCTTTGACTGGAGTCTAGATATTCCAGGTATATGAGAAGTATTGAGTATGGGGACTCTGAATAACCAACAAGCTATTGATATCAGAATAGGGATATGAAATAATAAGAGAAGTAGAGAAGCTCATAGAAAAAGCTTGACGAGTCTAAACTAAGCTGCAATAGCCTGTAAATATGTCTTTGCTGCTTGTTGTCCAACGGCAAAATTATGTTTCATGTATTCTGGAGACGTGTCCGTTATACCTCATAAAAGCTCCACTTCTGGAGCAATGACTGTTGTTTCCTTTGTCATAATTTTAGCTGACTGAGTCACTACAGCATTATGCTCTTCGCTTCATCGTGGGAAGCGAGTAAGCACAAGAAGATTGCTCTCATCTGATATATCTTCATTCAATTGAATAATCGTTTCTGAACTCTCATGCCATGAGCCAAACTCACCATCAATTCTCATTTTTCCTGTTTTTGGATCAAGAATTGGGGAATACTGACCACTTGCTGCAATCAATCCTGCAACACCATCTTTTACATCATCTGTAATTTTTGAACTATCAAATACGGTATGTTTTCCATAGTGTTCTATGTCATCATGACTCTTAAGGTAGTACCCTGCACCATTATTACTAAATTTATCTCCAAGTTTAAAAAACTGATCTTTAATAAGTGATTGAATAAGCCATATAACTTCCTTCCCTTTTGTATAATTTGTTACTTTTTCTGAAGCAGAAAATAAAGGTCACTTTTTCATCTCCATATGAAGCGTTCGAACTATTGGAGTACCTTCCTCTTGAAGCTTTTCAGCTGTTATATGTTCATCCAATATATTTTTAAAATTCCCTTGTATTGTTTTATTCCCAAGTATTCCTACTCTTCACAGTCAAGGGATATCTTTTCCTGTATCATCTCAAAAGGCATTAAGAATGATATCAAGTAAAGCTTGGTGATGTCACACAGCTGTCATTGCTGCAATAAAGGCCCCTGCTGATGTTCCCGAAATACTCGATATTTTCTCTAGTGCTACAGGACTTTTTACATTAAATAAGCCCTGCATAAAACCAGCAAAGAACATGAGTCATGGCATCGTACCACCAACCATATTTATATCAGTTGGAAGAGCATTTTCCGAAGATGGGGAGGTTTGAGCATTCATAGCTCTATGATAGCATATAAGTGCCTGAAAATACAAAAAACAGGCCTTTAAAGAGACCTGCTTTTATATCATAATTCTTACTATTTATGTTTTGCAGCTGCTTCTTGAAGTTGCTCAAGAGTTTGTGCTCCGATCATTTGATCAACAGCCTTTCCATCTTTCATCCAGACAAGAGTTGGGATACTCATAACCCTGTATTCTTGTGCGAGCTCTGGCTGCGCATCAACATCAACCTTTCCTACTTTGATTCCCGAATCTTCTAGTTCTTTTAATACTGGCATCATGCCTTGACATGGACCACACCACTCTGCCCAAAAATCCACGAGTACGAGCCCTTCAGCTGTTTCTGCTGTAAAATTGTCCTTTGTTAGTTCCATAAAATTATTTTAATAAATTAATATATAAAGAGTATAGTTTTAAACCTTAAGAAATCCAAAATTATTTTTAGGATTTATTTATTCACTCTAATTCAATTAAATAATTTTCTATTTTTAGCGCGTCAAGTGTTATTAGGTTTCCATCTACCAGATCCGTTTCCTTATCAAGAGATGATGCTCTTACATCATCAAAATCGTTTGTAAGTTGAAACATTCCATACAGTAAATATCAACCAAATACTACTGAGATCATTCCAATATATCCTGGGATAAATATACAAAGTAAAAACAAATATATAAGTACTACTTGTTGTAGTAATAAGTTATAGGTAAGGGGGGTTCTATTGATTCTCTTTGATTGGATAAAAATTGCGACTTCAAAAGCAGATCACATCATAGCTGCAAGTCTGTGGAATGGAATATGTTCAGTATTTCCTATTTCCGCAGCTGAGTCGTATAAATCTTGGTTGATTTCTCGAACTGATTTAAGCGATCAATTACTTTCATTTCTATGTCATATCTCCATATAGGCTCGAAGCCACTTATAAATAAGTTTATCCCCTGCTCACTTCGACATAACATTCATGTTTAATTGAAGTGATGAAAGTTTACCATGGAGCGTATAAAAAGAATCCTGAATGTTTACATATTTTCCATATGATTTTCAAATTTTTTGTGAGAGAATAACACCAAGAGAGAAACCAATAATCGTAAAGAGTGTTTTTAAATCTCACTCGGGTAACCATAATCACTGAGTTTCCATGATCCAAACAAAAGACTTTATACACACAAAAATCAAAATAATCGGGCTCACTATTCTCAGAATAGAGTTACGAACGTTAAATGCCGATGATCCTTTGAGAATACTCACTGAATTAAATACCTTCAATAGTCTCAGAGCTCTAAATAAACGCAATATTGTTCCATCATTTATACCAAAATAAAACGGGAATATTGCCAGAGCATCAATCCAGTTTGCTGGACTTCTAGAAAAGTTAAAGAAAGATCTCGCAGCAAAAAACCTCGTAAAGAATTCAACTGAAAATATTGCGAGTACCACATATTCAAACTGTCTTATTATATCACTGTACTCTCATAATAATGATGGGAAGAGCAGCTGTGTAAGTGCTATTCCCGAGGACAATATGATGAGACTAATAATAAAGAACCTAAAAGCAATTGCGATTTGTGTTGTCGGATTATCAAAAAAGCTAGAGAGTGAGTCGCGACTGAGTTTCATAAGTCTTAAAATTCTAAAGAATCTCAGAATGACAACGTTCGATATGCCAAAGTAAAATGGAACAACCGATATTAAGTCAATCCAATTTGAAGTTCTATTAAAATAATCTTTTACTCAAGCAGAAGCATAAAACCTAAGAAGGATCTCAAAAGTAAAAAATCATAAGACAAATTTTTCGAATATATTTATGAGAGACTCATACCCCTCAATAAATCAAACCTGAAATAGTTGCAAAAATGCAATTACTGAAGAAGCTATTATCAGAAAAATTATTCCTGCTCGAAAGGCTTTCGCAGAAGCGCTTATGGAATCATTCAAAAAATTATGTGCCTGTTTTCTGCTAAACATATGTACATTGAACTAAGGAGTATGCCTTTATAGTACAAATATCTGACTCTATGACAAGTTTACACTTTATAAAAAATATCTTTTATTTTTTATAAATTTTTCTAAGCATAACAATAAGAGATAAAAAAATCACTAAAAATAATGTTACTTTTACTCAATACTCATCACCATACCTCATGGCAAGAACTCCTCAGGCAATGAAATAGATATAACTACTTCTCTGAATTCGTTTCCAGTTCTTTTTAAGTTTTCTTTGGGAGAAATTATTGGAAGTAAGTAATAGGATAAGAGCTGTGAGTTCACTCAGACGAGCAATAAGTGGGTATCACCAAGTCCAATTCTCAGGACTAAAGAATGCAAAGAAGCT
>CALLPL010000047.1 GCA_938015455.1 uncultured Candidatus Altimarinota bacterium | reverse complement strand
CTCCGTAAGATTCTTATAGAGAAATCAGCCATTATCTAAGATAATATCTCATCTCTCTGGACGAAAATCTCAAATAAGAGACCTAATAAGTGTGGTTTTACCTGAACCAGAGTATCCTATCATAAATACAAATTCTCAAGGTTTTATTTCAAGCTCTACATTTCGTAGGACCACTTTGTTTTTAAAACTCAGTGTCAGTTTATCTATTTTCATGAATATATATTTTAGTTGCGCGCATGAAGGCAAGGATATAAAGAAGTGGTAAAAAAGCAAGCAAGCTATTTCCCTTGCTCTTGCTCTTTTTCTTTTTTTCTTTCCTCCATACGTTCTTGCTGTTTTTGACGTTTCTCTTCTTCTTTCTTAAGTTTAAACTCTTCTTTTTTCTTTTCCCACTCTTCTTCTTGTTTTTCTATTTCCGTCATAGTCTTATTAATCTTTTCTTCTACGATTTTACGCGGTTTAGAGTAGCGTTCACGAGATACTTGAAGTATTTTTTCATACCTCTCAGCAAACTCTTCATCATTGTGAGGATGAGGAGGAAATGTCGCTGCTGAGAATATTGGAGATGGCATTCAATCAATGAGCTGTTTGAGGTAAATAGTATATTTCTTTTGATTCATGAGATCATCAGCCTCTATATCACCAGCAAATGCCTCAGCTAAGATGGCAGAATCATGATGCCCGACCTGAAATGATACCAATGTTCCTACATTCCCAAATACAGCTCCTCGAACCGTTTCAGTCATCTGATCTATGTACTGATTTGCCATAACAAGATTCAGTTTATACTTTCGAGCTTCTGAAAGAATCGTAGAAAAACTATCAGTTGCAAAGTTTTGAAACTCATCTACATAGAGGTAAAAATCTTCTCTTTCATTTTCAGGAATATCTGCTCTACTCATCGCATCCAACTGAAACTTTGTAACCATCATCGCTCATAGAAGACTCGAAGCATCTTCTCAAATTTTTCATTTTGAGAGATTTACTATGATAATCTTTTTCTTATCCATAGCCCAGCGCATATTAAATGAATTCTTTGGTTGCCCCAGTACATTTCTCAAAATACTCGAGGAAAGAAATTGTCCTACTTTATTAAGTATTGGACCAGCTGTTTCATTGCGCTGCTGAGGAGTGAGTTTACCATATTCATGAGTCCAGAATTTTTTTACCACAGGGTCTGTGATCTTTTTTACAACTTTATTTCTATATACATCAGAAGTAAGTATGAGTGGTATTGAAAGGAGTGTTGTTCCTGGATATTCCATAAGCGCATGAACCGCGTTTCTGAGTGTATGCTCAAGACGAGGCCCCCAACTCTCTCAGAAAATTCTTTTAAAAATACCAACAAGGCCTGAAGCTATAAATGGTCGCTGTTCTGGAGAAATATCCTCAAGCATATTGAACGCTATAGGCCACTCTCTGTCACTCGGATCAAAGATAATTACCTGGTTTGTTCGTTTTTTAGGAATAAGTCCTATAATTCCTTCGGCAAGATCCCCATGTGGATCAATCACCGCAACTCCTCTTCATTTTTCTATGTCACTCATGATCATATTTTCGAGAAGTACAGATTTCCCCATACCCGTCTTTCCTATGATATACATGTGTCTTCTACGATCATCAGGTCACATCCCAAAGCTCATATCTGTTCCTCTAAAATTTGTTCTTCCAATAGGAGTCAGATTATTTTCAGGAGTAAAATTATCACTCAGATCAGGATCTACTATAGGAAGATTTGTTGGGGGCTCAAAAGCTCTAGAGGAAACCCAATTAATATAGGGTGTTTTTACATAATTTGTTGGTAGGTGAACCAGTCCTGCGAGTTCAGGAGTTGAGAGAATACTCCGTCCACTGAACTGACGCTCTTTAACCATAACTATATCAGCTAAACTTTTTGAAACTCATTTGAGCCTAAGTGAGTTCTGTCCAAAAAACGTATAAACAGAGAGAGTCGAGGAAATTTCTTGTATTGCTGATCGGACTTCAATATCATCCTCACCAGCACAAATCACATTAATATCAACTTCATATCATTCGCTTGTGAGTTTAGATAAAAATTTTGGATCAATTTTATCTGGATTTTCTAAGATATCTTTTGTTTTGTCTCATGAAACAGCCTCCTCAGTTTGTGCAGGAATAGCTTCATCACTGTCCCTGGAAAACAACAGTCTGAGTAATTTTCAAAGAAGAATAAAAGGAAAAAGAAGAATTTTAAGATACTTAAATATTGGATGAAGCATCAAATTCTTTAGAAATCTTGGGTAGCCTGATGTTAGAATCTTAATAGTTCTTGCTGCATCTTTTTTCCATTTCTTCCCCGAAACAGGTCTAAAGTTAACCTGAAAAGTATTGAGTGTATATTTTCCTGTTTTAGAAAGCGCTCCAGTAAGAGAACCAAATGGATCTACCTCTGATCATTTTCATGCAGAGACTGCGGGATCCTCAAAGGTTTTAAGTGAGTAGAGAAAATGTTTTCATGAATAAATCTTTCCTACTGATATTTTATCGTTTGGAATATTTTCAAGGTAATCAGATACTTCATATATTTCAACATTATTAAAATGTGCATATATCTGATTTTTGAGAAATCCTGCATATTTATCAGGACATATAAGAAAAAAACGTATCCTATTAGTAACTTTTGTAATCTCAAAAGTAAAAATATTTTTCGAATCGCTCTTTGCAAAAGCCTTATGCAAAATAACCAGTATCTCATTAAAAATAGCTGGGCCTTTTTCGTTTTGCTTATCTACAAGGATTTCGAAATATTTTTTTTGCATCTGATTGTTGAAACTATCCCTCTAATTATAGCATAGTTTTCGAAAAAATATAGTATTTTTCTAGTCTTTTGCCTGGATGAGTCCTGTTGACCATAACCCATGCTTTGAGCAGCTTGCCCTAAGTTCAAATGTATCAAGCCCTGATACATCAAATTCTGCTAAAGGTTCTTCCTCTGGCATGATAAAAACCTCCTCTACAATATGACCGTGTTCATCTATGAGATAAATCCCGGTAATACGGTGATCATCTGATATAGGATGTATTTCTTCACCAACAGAAACCTCAACTTTTTCGTGATCCTGATAAAGAACATAAGGAATATGCTCTCTTTCTGTGTCGTTATGATTTTCAGGACTTTCTGCGTAGAGAACCTCATCCTCGATCGGAGCAAATTCATCAAAACTCCCCTCACATCCTGGGCAGAGAATATCCTCTTGTATTTGATCTACGCTGGTCCCAGCTTCGATACCCTCAGCAATATCTCAGAGAGCCTCATCGTAGATATATGAACAATTTACACAAAGGAATCTCATATAATACTGTTAAAAATTATTCTCCTATTACCCGTTCTGCGTATACTACAAGAAACATAATAAATAATCAAATTTTTATGCGTGATGATAACGTGAATAATAGAGAAAAACTTAAACAGTACCTCTGAGTCAAAGAAATCCCAGGAGAGTATGAGCAAAGCCTCTTAGAAAAAGTAGCAAAATATACTTCTTTATTTCAAAGAATCCCCTGAGTTTCATGTATTTGTATATGCAATTCCTTAGCTATGAATGCATGTCATAAGTGATCAGATATAGATCTCTTTGTGATAACTCGTAAAAATCGTCTTTGGACTGCTCGTATATTTATGACTTTGCTGCTCACTCTAATATGACAGAAAAAAACAGCTAAGAATCATGCCTGAAAATTTTGTCTCTCATTTTTCATTACAGAAGATAATCTCAATCTTCAAGAAATAGCTATTGAAAATGATATTTATCTAAAGTATTGGATAGAGACACTGAGGCCAATACTTAATAGGAATAGATCTTACCAAAAATTTATGCAGGAGAATAGTAGTTGGCTAAATCTAGAAAAAACCTCTTTCCCTAAGAATATCTCTCCCTTTCATATGCGAGGTTTCTTTCTTATAAGGTACTTATGAAATCTTCTTGAACTTTCCCTTAAGACTCTCTTTCTCCCACGAACAAAAAAGAGCTTCCAGAAACTCTGAAAACCTTTTTGAATTGTTATCTCTGATACAATGTTGAAGTTTCATAATAAAGACAAGAGAAGAGAAATTCGTGATGAATTACTTTAAGTTTTTTTTATTTTCTCTTCTTCTTTTTATCAATTTTTTTCTCTCCTTTTTTTAGTACTTCAACTTTTCCTATCGTACTATCATCTATTTCAAGAACTTGAAAACATAACTTTTCTCATGTTTTTTGTTCCTCATTATCGTATATATCAAAACTGAGAGATTCTCTCTTTTCTGGGAATCTTTCAAGTTTATGGGTAATGACGTAGCTCAGGGCTTCTCAGCCAAATTCTTTTTCATTCATTCCTAGATTTGGAATTTCTAATCAAAACTCTTCCACGATGCTTCAAAAAAGAACAGAGGAATCTACAATAAACACTCATTTAGATTTCTCTATAATTTCATCTATTCATGAATCTGTTTCGTCATGAATTTCTCAGAATATCTCCTCAACTATATCTTCAAGAGTTATTATTCCAGCAACTCAGCCATATTCGTCTTTTACAATAGCAAGGTGCTGACGAGCTTTTTTAAAAGTTTCTAAAAGTATATCAATAGGCTGATTTAAAGGGGCTTTTACAAAATCCTCAAAACGAAGTTCTAAAAGTTTTTCATTTTCCCTTCAAGCAAGTTTTTGTTTTAAGAGATCCCTTACCGTAACAATTCCTACAATATTATCTATAGTCTCATGATATACAGGGATACGACTATGAGTATTTTTCATATAAAAATCAAAGGTCTCTTGGATCGTCTTTTCATCAGATATAGCTTTCATTCGAACCCGAGGAATCATCACTTCTTCTATGAGAGTCCCACTGAACTCGAGTGTATTTTTAAGCCTCTCATGATCATCATCCTCAAGAGTTCCACTATCTTTTCCTAGATCAATAAAGGTTTCTATTTCCTCCTCTGTCACCTTACTACTCACTCATTTCTTACCGGTAAAAACTCTAATAATTACTTCAAGGACAAGTATCACAGGTGTTAGCAGAAACATGAGTATCTTATATGGATACGCTACTATAAGACCGATACTTTCAGCATTTTTTGTTGCAAAACTCTTTGGAATGATTTCTCCAAACACTAAAATTAGAAATGTTATCGCTCACGTTGCAAGTCATACGGCAAATGATTCCTCCATACCAGAGGCACGTGCGAAATCAATGGATATCTGCGTAGCAAGTGCTGCAGCATATACGTTTACTAAGTTATTTCAAACGAGAATAGTAATAAGGAGTTTGTCCGTATTTTCTTTTATCTGAGCTAAAGTCTTTGCTCAAAATTTCTTTTGTTTTACAAGTGTATCTATCTTATGAGACGGAAGACTCATCAGAGCAATCTCCGTTCCAGAAAAAAATCATGAGAGTATGAATAATATGATAAATATGAGATATAACCAAGGATCCATAGGAATATATAAAAAAATATTTTACTTTCAAGAGGTACTATTTATCTGGATTTTGAGGTATTATAGGTAAAAAATACTTTTGTAAAACTATTTTAAACCAAAGAGTTCTAGTTGTGTCCCAATAAGCCTTCCTCCTTCAGATATGAGCATATGGCTTCCAAGGTACGAAAATAAGGATATATCATCATCCTTAAGAGGATTAATATAGATACCACTTCCTGTGGTGGCCTGTTCTCAGGTTATCTGATAGAGGAGAGCTCAGCTCGACGTATTTTCTATAAAAATAGCATAGTCATGTGTAGTAAAATCAAAGTTGTAGGCACTCCCTGTTCCTGACGCTAAAGTCATATTCGTTTGAAGATATCAAATCCCAGCTCACTGATCTGCTGATTGAAGTTGGCTTGTTATAATATGTTCTTTCGTAGTATTATAATCAGTCTTAGAGAGCTCGAAAAGTGTTATCCTATTTGATGCAGCTACATCCAAATAGAGGTAACCTGCCGAAGTAGATGAAAGCGTTGTATAATAAGAATCACTATTATGAGAGTTATTATCAATATAGTTTTGCATTTCGTCATTAGACCAAAAGACGTTATATGGGCCTGACCCCTCTATAATATACCCATATGTCCTAAGTCTAGAGTTCACATCGTCATCAACAAAGACGTCTGGATATAAAGTAGTCCCTGTTGAATACACCATATAATCGTCACTATCAAAGTCGTCATCAATCAGATCAGGAACTAAGGGATAAGAAGCAGCTATATCAATATTTGTATTATCACCATCTAAGAAAGTATTGCTCGTAGTAGTAGAGTTGAGAGTAACTTCTCTTCACTGATACTGCGCATACTCTAAATCTGTGGCTCATGTATTAAAATACAGCAGAACTGGATTTCCTGCATGTGTCCCCTCACAATATCCTAGCCCAAAAGTATTTTTGAGAGCTGATACTATTCAAGTAGTTCTCTGGGTTGTTCCGCTCATAGTAAAACTACTTGGACATCCCACATTATCTATAAATCAGCTCCCATTTGAGTTCACGTTTCGAGCGTATTTCATCGTAAGATCCGATTTTGTCTGAACCATATTAATAAGAGATACTTCTATATTTCTTACCTCGTATTCATTTGATAGTTCTGCAGCAACATTAAGTATCACTGTTGCCATAAATACACCAAGTAATACTAATATCATAGTATATATTAGGATAGTTCACTTGATGTGATGATATAGCTTCATATTTTAAAATGTCAGTGAGTAATAAAATATACTATCTTGTGGAACCATATTCCATTGCTCTCACTTTAGGTTCTTCTTATAATCGGGAAATATACTTAAATCCATTCACATAGTTGTTCCAAGAGTTGATCCTGAGTTATATACTTGCAATTGAAAGTCTCTCAAGTAAAAATTTGAAAACAATTTATCTCAGAAAAAATCATAATCATAAACTACTGTTGGGTCAGCGTTTATCGCTATAATTTCAGTGGCTGAGAGTCATCTATATCAAAGTACCGAACTATGGTAGGTATTAAACTCTGATCTTGGAGAGAGTTTGAGTGTATCTGTGTCAACGACTCATATGAGAACTCATGACTGCTCATCAAGTGTTGTAAGTATGGCAGAGTCATACCCTGGCTGCTCTGGATCTCAAACAATACTAAGCTCTCATGTATTAAATATAGTAGTAAAACTATAAAAGTCTTTGAGAAACTTCGAATGAGCCGAAGCCCGGGAAATAGCAAGAATCGTGTCACTCATAAAATAAAAAATACCTCAAAGAAGTAATACTGATATGAGTATTGCGATAATTAACTCTATTAGAGTAAAGGCATTTGTGTTTTTGTCCATGGAAAGCTTCATGTGGAAAGTTGCATTTTACGGGAAAAACTCTATATTTTGAGTATATATAAAAAATCTTTTTATCAAAATGTTGACGAGTCATAAAGCAGAGTCATTTGTCGGAATTGTGGTATGAGTATTCATACTCTCTTTCGTAATACTTTGAATCGTAAATATTTTGGTATTTAGTACTGATACAACCGCAAAATATAACGAAACGAATCGGATCCAAGTACTCAAGCAAAATCTGACCAGAGTAGTAAAAAAACTGGATACCTCTCTCTTAGAAGAAAATGAAATTTTTTACCTCCATAAAAATAGAGCTTCTGATCCACTTAATCCAAAATATGAAATATTTACTGGAGCAACAAATGAAAATTACAAATATATAGATGAATTAGGGAGCACAATTGATAACTTAGCTACATTTGAGTGAGATATATATTCTCAAGTACTTTGGATATCTAACGAAGATATTACGCTCATAGAACAAAACCAAGTTATCAGAGCGAGTATCAAAAAACTAATTAAGAAATAAGTTTAAGTACTTCACCAAAAAATAAATAGGATATATAGATTACATATCCTATTTATTTTTGTGTTTCTAAATATGAAACTATTGTCCTTCTGCAGGAGTTTCTTCTGAATCCATAGCATCTAGTGGAGCTGGTGCTACCTGAGCAGCTGTTGCAGGATCTTGTTGCTGAAGACAAGCAATATTAATAACATCTACTTGCTGATCACCAGCTGTAAGAGCTACTGGTTCACACTTTGATCCTGTTTGTTGCATGAGCTGTACAACAGCTGAGCTGATTCCTTGATTTACTCCAGCTTGGTATACGACTCCTCCAAAGTATGTATAGAGAGAGTATATAATAAAAATTGCTGAGAATAACAAGTATCCAGGCAAGAGCATCTTCTTCCATCCTGCTGGTTTTTTCGCCTCCTCTCTTGTTGTTTTTCCAAGTACTGACATGTGTCGTATAAATTAATAGTAAAAATACCAGCTTAGTATATAGTTTTTTATTTCAGTTCAAATATTTGAAGCGAGAAGTATTTGACTCAATCTTTTTTTTATACATAAACTAAAAACATCTGTCTCTTCCACATATACTCACAATATCTCACGTTGCCCCACCATCACAATTACTAACTATATCACTTCGCCCCTCATAATTTCCGTTCTTATAAAATGTATAGAAATCATCTCCGTTCAGGGATCTGTATCTTACTTTATCTAATGTTCCATCATCTGAGCTGTAAAAAGCAAAACGTAAAACTTGTAATACGTCATCAGTTCACACACAAGTTATCCCATTTGGCCAGTTATCAAGTCATGCAACAGGAGTAATAGTTATATACGATGCTAATGAAGCTTCTATAGCTGAGCTAGCCTCAATAGCCGAGAAACAATTTGCTCCATTTTCATCACAGTATTCTGTTGCTCCAACCTTTCATGTTACATCGAGTTTTAAACCACTTGAGACAGAAGCTGAACCAATAGAAACACCCTCACTTCAACCATTTGGGATAAAAGCAATGTCACCATCTTCTTGGAACCTTGTTTGAGCATTTGATGTTCATCAATACGAGAATATAAGATCAGCAGTTCAAGTATTATTTTCAAAATGAATAGTTGCGGACTTATTAGCATTTGAAAGTCTGATTCACTGAGTATTCCCTCAAGTTCATTGGACATGAAACTTTGATAATGGATCAGAAACTCCTATACCTACATTTCCAGCAAAATAATTATTTACATCATCTGCTATATATACCCCATATGCATTTGTTGGTTGTGCTCCTTGATAATCTCCATGGAATAAATATCCATTAGTAATTGTTCCTCCATCTCGATTAATTATTGATCTGGTACCATATGCATCTGTAATCGTTCATGCATCTATCTCAACCTCATTGTATCACCCTACTATTTGAGCTGTCGTATTTGTAGCTGAACTAAGCTTCAAAGCATGAGAGTAGGTCCCATACATATTTGAAACTGCTCCAGCATTACTCTCTTGAGCATATGAATGTGTACCAAAGACGTTTGTTGTTGCACCAGCAGTATTAGCTGCAATTCATATATTATATGATCACTTAGTATTCGTTATAGTCCCACTCGTATGATTCGCTCGTCCATAAAGATATCCTCCATATACAAGATCACTATCACCAGAAGCTCGGACATCTGAGTATACACCATAGAGTCTATGCTCGTCAGTAGTATTTCATCCCGTAGCTGAAGAATCAAGATCTATATAGAGTCATCTATGAGTTCTATCAGCCGTTAGAGCAGTTCATCATGAAGCGTCATGATTAAGAGTAAGACTTGTAAAAGATGTATTAGCATTTGAATCTGTATATGCCAGAGTTCCTGCAATATCATCT
>CALLPL010000046.1 GCA_938015455.1 uncultured Candidatus Altimarinota bacterium | reverse complement strand
AAAATCTGTCCCAATACAATATTGGAAATATAGAGTAGTAGGAGCTCTCGGTTGGTTATCATGGTTTCTCTCGCTTGTAGTGATAAAAGAACTTGGACTTTCCCTTTCAATACTCCTATGATTTTTTGGAATTTGAATTACCCTCCTTGTTTCCTACTTCTTCCTCAAAGATACTCCATCAAAAAAGGATATTCTTCTCACTATTAGTGTAGCAGTTTTAGTTGGAGTTTGATATTATTTTAAATAGAAATTATGAAAAATAACGAAACTGTATATCTCGCAGAGCAAGAGCGTCAGAAGCGAAAGAAAACACAGGCTGAAAAACTTAAAGCCGAAGAAGATATTATAAGAGCCAAGAAAAATAAAGAATATGTTCATGAAGAAGAAGAAGTAGAGCATGATCTACAAAAACTCAGAGATTTACTGGATGAACATATACTTGATGATGCGCTTATAGAAAAAGTGATCGCAAAAACCGAAATAGATCACGAAGATATTGAAGATATATTTAAGAAAATAGATGAACTTGAAGCTCTCGAGAATATAGATGACTATCTCCCAAAAAATATGCGTGTTAGCAAAGAAGAATATGCGCATGCAACTCATGATCAGCAGGCAACAAAACAAGTAATCATAAAAATAGAAAAGTGCCTCTGAGTGTTATGACAGCATGCAAGTCCGAGCATGGGTTGATCAATAAACATCTTTTCTGGTTTTCTGGTGATGCTTGATAAAAATCTCGTGACTATTCAAGAACATCATATTGATATGAAAGACTCTCTCGATAAAGATCCTAAAGTGAAAGGAATTTGGGAGAGCATGAAGGATGGCTTCTCTTAAATCTTCCCCTCAATCAAATCGTCTTCAAACTGCCTGATTCCTTCGAGCGTCTTAGGATAAGCAGAAGTATCTGGGAAATCTAAATTTTGAATCTTATTCATAACGGCAAGAATAAGTTTCTTTGTGCGCTCTTTTTCTCATTCTTGGATGTATTCTCAGATGACATGGAAGCGATCTTCTTTCATGTTTTTTTCTACGAAGAAAAGCTCATATTGTTTGCGAGCGTATCCCCTCCAGCGAGGAGAGAGTTCAAAGAGAATAGAATAAAAGCAGAGTTGAAGTTTATACTTCCACTGCTTCACCTTGAGGTATTCAGGTCATTTGAAAGTAAAGTCATCAAATCACTTCCCTGTTTTATAGTCCGTTATTATAAGACTCTCATCCTCTAGAACTTCGATTCTATCAATCTTTCAGGTAAGTCTCACTGCCTCTCCATCTGGATTTTGGAGGAAAATTCAGCCGTAAGCAGACCTAAAATCATACTCGAGAGCCAGTGGACCATATTTCTTTCCTACTATTCCTGGATAGAGAGCCAAGAGATTATCTCTCCCCTTTTCTAAAAAGTCTGACTGTGTCTGAGGGGCAAATCACTCTCATTTGAGCGAAGTTTCAAATCAGTCTAGTAAGACTTTTTGAGAATATGTTCCTTTTTCTGTGTAGTCATGAAAGAAGTCTTCGAGTCACTTATGCATAGCTGATCAGTAGCTTGCAGCAATATTTTTAGATTGAGGAAACCTGAGGAGATTACGCTTTACAAACATCTCAGGGCCTGCATCTACTATATCAAGAAACGACTGGAGTGCAGTAGCGTTCATCATGAACTTTGATCAGACCTGTTCTCTGAGAAAATCTATTTCATTTCAGAGATATGGAAGCGTAAAGAGCTCCATTCATGATAGCTCTAACGTTTGCGTTATGAGTTCAGATCACTGCGTTTCAGCATGAGTAAATTCCTCTATCTGTGAGCCAAAACATGGAAGAAGTTCTAAAGTTTTTTCATTCTGACTCATTTGAGAGTAACTCAAAGTTAGGCTGAGTTCAGCCCTGGTGAGAGCTGTATATGCAAGTCTCTCAATGTCTTCTTCTGCATCTTTTTCAGCTTCAAGTGGGAGATTTTTGGGAAGTGGTGATCCTCAGAATTTTCCTATTTTATATTCACTGCTCGTGAGAAATGGGACATAGACATGTTTCCACTCTAATCCCTTCGCTTTATGGACGGTTATAAGACTCACTGATTTTTCAGCGTCTCATATGAGATGTGAGCTCGAAAGAGGGACTTTATATTTTTCAATGAGTGAGAGTATCTCAATTGCGTCAGTTATGAGTAAAAACGTCTTTCACTGTTTATAGCTACGAATAGTTTCGACAAACTTGCGTATATTCGCCAGACTCTTTGCATATATAATTCACTCTGGATCAGTATCTTTTCAGAAGAAATATCAATAAACTGGTGACGTATATTCTTTTATTTCACCTGAGAGAAGCGTGAGTTCAAAAGCCTTTTTCTCTCATTCTTCATCATAATCGCTTGGCAAAGAAAGACTACTGGCTCATGTGATATGATCAATGATTTCCTCTAAACGAACATTGCGTGAGAGTTGCGTCAGTTCTATGAAGAAGTGAGCCATATCTCGAAGCATAGGGTCCTCATGGGTTCTCAGATTTTCAATCCATGACTTTGTTCCCTCTTTGCGGGCATGATAAATGTTTCGAGAGAGTTTCCAGAGCGTAAGTCTATCAATAGCAAAACAGGGATGAGAGATCACAGACGCTAGAAGCTCAGAGTGATCTCTCGATGATCCCGTTTCCAGGATATGTATAAGCTTGAGTATCTGCACGATAATCTGCACCTCAGGAACGTCCAGCAGTGATTCTTCTTTTGAGACATATACGGGGATATTTTTTTCTAGCAGGGATTTTGCGAGAAGCTCTAAACTTTTATTCTTCTTTGCGATGATCGCGACATCCTCTGGAGCTGTTCATGAGTGTATTTTCTTCTGAATATCATCTGCTATGTAGGCACACTCTTCTAGCTCATTTTTAAAGACAAGTTTTCATATCTCTCATCAGGCTCATGAGTGTGACTTAAACTGCTTCTGCTTCCCTGGAAATATATGTTCTAAACTATGAAACTCTGGCGTCAGCAGCGATCTTGAGAGTTCAATAATCTCTGATTTTGAACGGTAATTCTTTTCGAGAATAATAAGCTTCGTTCCTTCATAATTTTCAGCAAAACTCGAAAGATTTCTTGTATTCGCTCATTGAAATTTATATATCGACTGATCATCATCTCCTACAGCAAATATATTTGGTTCATCTGGGTTTACTGAAGTAATTGAATGAATGAGCTGCATCTGCGCTTCATTCGTATCTTGAAATTCATCGATCATGACGCACTGATAGTTTTCAGCCAAATTCATACGTATCTCATCATGTGTTTCTATGAGCCTAAGAGCTTCTAGGATCATATCTGAAAAGTCTATGTATCACTCTGTTTTGAGAGTCTCCTGATAGGCCTGAAATACTTCTCATAAAGCCTTTTGTTTTTCAAGTTTCGAGCTTTCCTTCAGAACCCTCTTTCAACTGAAATGTTTCTGGGTCCAAGCTGTTTTCCAGGCCGTAAGGAATTTAGTAGATCACTTTTCATCTTGCAAGAGTAGAGACTCAGCAATACCATCTTGAAAGACCTCTAGAAAGTTTTGGTATCATCATATCTTTTCTTCTCACCCAATATCTCTATCCTGAATCCTTTCTCTTCCAGAAGAGAAAGGGGTTCACATATCTTTTACTTCTTTCGCAAAGCTCAAAAATAATTCAATCTTTTGTGTATTATCCTCTTTTTTTCTTCAAAGTACATCAATCTGGGAGAAATATTTCTCTACCAATGGATTTAATATTTTGATCGCTTCAGTATTATTTTCAATAATGCTCTGATACATCTCTGGAGTCAGTCCTCCCTTTTTGAGATCAGCTATGGTATTTTTTAATTCATAGATCATATCGCTCGCCGTATATCCAGGTTTATATGGATGGTCCCATGGGAGTTTATCCAGTATGTCATCCAGGATCTTTGAAGAGCTAATATCGTCAATTACTTTCGCTTCAGAGTACTCCCTAGCATAAGCCCTATATCTATTAATAATTTCGTTCCCAAAACTGTGAAAGGTATGTATCGCAACTTTATAGGCTTCGTGTCCAATCATAGTGGCTAGACGCTGCCTCATGTTTTTCGCAGCATTTTCCGTGAAGGTTAGGCACAAAATATTGTTAGGAAGATAGTCCGTATTCTGCAAAATATACGCAATACGAGCAGACAGTAACTGCGTCTTTCAACTCCCTGGTCCAGCGATCACCATAACAGGACCGTAGATAGTCTCTACTGCCTCACGCTGTTTATCATTGAGCATCTTAAATGCACTGTCGAAGTTATTGGTGTTCATATATAGATCATCCCCTCTGCCTTACAGGCATCTCCCCTTCTACAGAAGGGAAGAACTTTTCTACTCCCTTCCCTTCAAATTGAAGGGAAGGGTTGGGGATGGGATGTTATAAAATATAAGTTCACTTAAATATACTCTACAAGCCCAAATATACAAAAAATATCTTTCAATTTCTTGAAAGATATTTCATTTTGCATTAAAAAAGAAGAAGAGGCCCTTCTGGGCCTCTTCACGTCGCATAGGGAAATCAGTAAAACGAATTACTTCGCTCGATTTCCAGTCTTGCCTGTCTGCGTCAGTTACGGTAATCCTTATATCGATTTCCCGTTTGACGCGGGGTAGTGTTGTGGGATTTACCTCCACCTGTGCAAGCCACTTTTTTTTCACGACGCTGCTTGTTAGCAGGCCGGGACTTTTTTCTCTCACTGCGAGAAAGTGGTTGGCCGTCTTTCATAGAACACTCCATTGTCATGGTCTCTTTATTACGCGAGACATTAGCGTTTAGCACTTAATCGACTTATTTCGATAAAGGCTATAGTAATTCTATTCTAATTTATTACTTTTTACAAATCTTTTTTCGAGTTTTTATACATAAGTCAATATTTTGGGTTATCGTAGTTCAACATCATAGGCAAGTCTCCACTCGGTAGATCCGTCAGAGAGTTTCCATTTGAAGAGGTAGCTTCAGATGAGGTCGTAGTTGAGGGAGTCGAGGACTCAGAGGATGTTTTCGTTGGTAAGTGGGTAGTACTGGAATGCTGTTATTTGCATGGTCTTTCCATCTTTTTGGAATTTATACTCCCCTTCGCTTATGTCATAATGCTGAATCTTTGAACTCAGGTAGTCTACTGTTATATCTGTTCCTTGAGGGATACTGTATTTTTGGTAAAAGAGTACTGGTTTGAATACAAGGTAGTTTTTTGCTCATTCTCAATATTTTGGGAGGAGCGCTTCAAGTCTATTGAATATATAGGCATATCTCTCTTCGATAGAGGCTTTTTCAATGCTCTCTGGGAGATCTCCATATTCAAATCTGTTTGCATAAAATATATCCTTAGGGAGTCCGTAGAACTTGTATTCATCTACCGTTTTTGTTGCTAGTGCTCAAATTGGATCATCAAAAGTTGGATCATAATACCTGTCTCCTATACGTATCCAGGCATGCCCTATAGTTGGGAAATCCTGGGCATCAATTACATGTCCTCTAATAACTTCAACATCATGTACTCCAGCATAATTGAGCATATAAAGCATAAGTTTCGTGTAGCCCGTACATACTCAGCTGCGAGTTTTAAAGGCCTCTACTCATGAAAATATCTGCTCGTTCGTGATATCTATAAGCTGCGTGTATTCAATATTATCTAGTATCCAGGCATATATTGCTGCGATAGACTCTCTCTCTGCTTTTCCAGCTGTGAGGGAGTCTGTAAGAGATTCTATTTCGCTTAGGGTGCTTGGCATATTTTCGCTTGGATAGAGTGCGTCATCTCTGAGTTCATCGAGGAATATTTGTTTCTCAGGGAGACCATAAACGTTCGACTCATTCGCTACTAGATGGACTTTATAATCGCTAATAAAGTTTACTCTCTGATTTTCATTGATATACATATATTCATTCTCTCTACTAATATTCGATCCAGATAAGTCCCTATTACTTACTCAATAGTCCGATTCAAAATATCTAAAGGTATCAAAATTATAGGCATAATACTGATTCGTTTTCTTTTCTAGCTTCCATTCATCAGTGAAAAATCCTTGAAACTCTCCTGCAAGTTTAGAATATGCTATTTTTGAATTGCTTTGAGAATTTTTGAGTGACGCTTCTATTGTTTTTTGCTCATCTAAAGAGATTTCGCTTTGAAGCCAAAGATCAAATAGTGCTTCATTATTCAACATATCTAAGTCAGTTAAGAGTTCCTTCCTCTTTTCTGTTAGGTTTCCCGAAAGCAGTTCTTGAACACGGTCTCCTACGGACGTAAGAACTTCTTTTTGAACTTCTGGAGAATAACTCTTTTCTATTGAACTTAGAAAATTATTATATATTCCCTGAAGCTGTGTGTTTATAGCATAGGCTCAGTTAGTGCTAAAAACAATGAGCAGCAGAATAACAAGAATGTTTATTTTTTTCATAATATTTTTTTAGAAAAAGGGATCAAGAATACATAAAAAATCATAATCAAATTCATCAGCAATTCAAGAGGAATTATGTATCAAGCGTAATAGTCTGTATTCCAATACGATACTGGAGAATAAAATATATAATCGCTGAGAGGGTAAAAAATCCTTGGTCCATCATTATGATGGAGAGGTATATCAAAAAATGTATGGAGCATACAGCCTATAAGAAACCACATATACATCTTATAGTATTTCCCTAAATAATTCTGAAATACCCTTCATAGTCACAAAAACATAAGGATCATCAGTGGACTATGAAAGAGATTATACGCAAAGATCCATAGAGGATGTTCAAAGTAGAGTATATCAAACATATAAAGAGCTGTTTCTCTTGCATCATTTCCAAGGTATAGCTGTGAGTATCACATATATATAAAGACGCAGAGATAGAGGCCAATATCTGGAGCAATCGCTCACACGACAAAGCTCTTTGGAATATAAATATTCTTTTTCTCTTGAAAGTATTTTCTGAGTCAGAGATGGAGTAAAAGGTGTGAAGGGCTGTTCATAGTTTATTATCAAAAAAGTCTTTATAGTGAACTATAAAGACTTTTAGAATTGATCAAAGTAATTTTATTTTTGAGCTCTCCAAGATTTATAACTCTTGCTATTCCCTATTCCGTTAATACTTCTCGGTTCTTCTGATCTCGAGTTATATTTTGGGGTATGACCTTGTCCTTGAGCTTGAATAGTAGGAGCCTCAGGAGTAACTACAGTTGGTACTACCTCAGGAGTTGCTGTTTCTGCTTGAGGAGCTTCTATAGGTTCGAGAATAGTAGGAGTTATTACTGCTGGCTCTGAAGGTTCTACTACAGTAGAAACTCCTGGCTTTGAAACATTTGTTGGAATCACAGAGGTTCTATTATATTCACCTCCAATAATATAATTTGAGGAAGTATTCACTGAAGGAGTTGTATTTGAGCTTAATGTACTAGAGCTCTCTTCTGCTTGATTTACTGGAGCTAATCAAGTACTTGTGGCAGTAACATTTCATCATTCTAGACTTAATCCCCCACTCCAAGTATAGAGTTCGTTATAATGAACATCTTTTATTGAGAGGAAATATGGAACATTTCCATCTCTTGCTGATATACCTGTATCAAACATTACCTCAAGCATACCAGTGTTTGCGTTATATTGAAAAAACTTTCTATAGGTCTCGTTACCAATATCTACTCCAAGCGAATACCAGTCACTTAAGTTCACGTCAGAGTCAATCGTTGCTATAAGTTCTAGATCTCATTGAGAGTTAACTTCTGCTGAAAGACGCATATTCTCCCAATTAGGAGTTTGCTGCATAGCATAACTTATACCATATGCAAATAAGCAGACAAGTATAATACTCACTATTTTTAGAATTTTCATAATGCTATTCTATAAGAAATAAAAAATACTTATATAAAATAAGTATTTTTAAAGTTATGTCAATTCTGTTTTATGAAAGTGTTCCTAGGTACATGAAATAGACCGCAACTGATGCCATAGCTACCTGAAAAATCATAAGAGGAAACCCTATCTTGAAGTATTCCATAAATGAAAGGTGATATTTTTCTTTCTCCAGAAGCCCTGCTGCTACCAGATTGGCAGAAGCTCCTATTATCGTCCCATTTCATCACAGACATGCACCAAATGCTAGTGACCACCATAGGAATTGAGCATCGATTCCCTGCCCTGCATAAAATGCAATGAGATTTGCTACAACTGGCAGCATCACAGCAGTAAACGGAATATTATCAAGAAATGCTGAAAATATTGCTGAAATCCAGAGTATTGCTATAGCACATACTAATAGATTATCTCAAAAGGTAAGCTGTATTTGATTTGCTACTAGATCAAGGAGACCAGTATGCTCTACAGCCCCAACAATCATAAAGAGAAATATAAAGAACCCTATAACGAGCCACTCAACGTCACGTGAAAATGTTTCATGGATTCTTTGCTCCATGAGCTCTTTTGACTCTTCAGATTTTCAGAATTTCCTCCTAATAAGTCTGTCACGAATAAGCATAAGCAGCGCTGCTCCCATAACAGCTGGAACAGCAGCAGGCATATGAAAGTATCAGTGGAGAAAGAAAAATATAATTACCAAAGCTAGTACCAGGAGAGAAGCAATAAGGAGTTTCTTATGTCTAATCTTGTATTCTTTTTTCATTCATTTGAGAGTCTTCTCAAAGTTTTTAATTTTTTTAACTCTTCACAATTCTCATCGCATCATAAGATAGAGTGTTCCTGCAATAATACAGGACATAACTACTACTGGGAATCAAAGATTTATAATAAAATCATTAAATGAGAGCCCTGCATATGAACCTATCATAATATTTGGTGGATCTCAGATCAGTGTTGCCGTTCCTCAGAGATTTGATGCTATGATCATAGGGATAATAAACCTTACGGGGTTAAGCTCAAAAATCCTTGATATAGAAATAGCTACAGGAGTAATCAGGAATATGGTAGTAACATTATCTAAAAAAGCTGAGAGTACCGCAGTAATAAAGAAAAATGACACAAAAAGTATCATTATATTCCCTCTGGACAGTTCAAAAAGCTTTACAGCAAGCCACTCAAATACGCGAGTTTGTGAGAGTACTCCAACAATCATCATCATCCCAACAAGTAGAGCAATGACTTCTCCATCTATTGCTCAGAATGCATTTTCTAAGCTCAGAAACTGCAATTCAGGAATAAAGCTCCCTAGAGTATAGTTTAAAAATAACAGCGATGCTGCTATAAAGAAAACAACCAGAGTTCTATGTACCTTTTCTGTTGCAACAAGAGTAATAACCAGAAACATAACCAAAGTCATAAAAACTCCTGAAGCTATACTGAAAACGCTCGAACCATGAGCTGCAATCTCAGCAGATCCTGACGCGAATACTCCAGTACACATAAGACTTCCCAACAATACTCATAATGCTAACTTAAATATGTTTTTGCATCACGCAGACTGGTCCTCCATATATGTAAAAATAAAAAATAAAGCGTGAAAGTTTTAGTCAGAACGAAAAAAAAGTCAAGTTTTCTCTCTAAGAAATTCCTTGACTATAATACCATAATATTTCAAATTCTATTCGCTCCCACCAGTAAGTTCTTGTACACTTTCAACAACTCCTTGAACCTCTTGCACCTTCCCACTAAGATCTTCAAATGTTTGTTTTGCTTCATCTAAAGTATTCTTTGCCTGATCGTAGGTCTCTTTTGCTCAGTTATAGGTATCTTCTACTTTTTGAGCTCAACCTCGTACAGTATCAATGGTGTCTTTTGTTGAGTCAACTCCATCTAAAAATTTCTTTTGAGCATCGAGTGCTCAACTCTTAAACTCATTGAGAGAGGGAATATCTGTTACCGTATTATCAAAAGTATCTTTTCCTCAGCGAAGTTTTTCTGAAAATCATGGCATCCCAACAGCATTATCTATAGTACTAGAAACTTGAGGCATAGCAAAAACAGAGAGGCCATATAATACTATCAATATGAGGATCAATAAGAGTATCTTTTTCATAATAATTCTTTATGTATTTATTCTTCTCCAAGCAGATCTTCTACACTAAAATCTTTTCCTGACATTCATTTCTTGAGATCTATTATGTTTTCATCGAGTATCTTTTTTTCATTTCCTGCTTTTAAGATTTGGGCTTCAATCTCAATATTTCCTCCGAGTTTCCCTTTTAGTGCCTGAAGAGATTTTTGAATCTGACCAAGTTTATCTGCTGTAACATTTCCTAATTCCATATGTACTACTTCTGTCTTTGCCATGAAGTGTTTATCACAAGTAGGGCAATGCATATCTATATTTACCGTATTCCCAGCAGCTCCTACAATATCTATGTTCCCATCTGAGATGGTCTTTCCCTTACAAAATGGACAAGTGTATGATTGAAGCAGATTTTCCACCATATTTTTGAGTACTCCGAAATTCATATTGTCTTATGTTATATGATCTTAAATATACTTTTTATTTCTATTTTGTAAGAAATCTGTAAGAATTGTATCACAGACTTATATTTGTTTCAAGGTTTTTTGTACTCTTTCTATTGACTTTTCTCTCCCAAAAACATAAATAAGCTCAAGTGCTCAGGGTGAAAACTGCTGCATAGAAAGCGCTACTCTTAGTGGCCATAAAACCTGCCCGTTCTTTCTATCAGCTTTTTTAATCTCTTCTAAAAATAGCTCTTTAATACTCTCCTGATTTTCAGTGTCTAATTTATCAGATTCTAAAAGTTTCAGAGCAAATCAAAGAGAATCCTTAACATCTGCAAGACTTTCTATCTTCATTTTTTTATTTACAATCAGTTCTATATCAAGCTCAGCAAGATCTTCGTAAAAATATGCTGTAAGTTCTTTAAAATCAGCCATTTTCTTGAGTCTTGTCTTAAGCTCCCTTAATATCTTATAGTGAAATTCTTCTGGGAAATCCTGTATCTTATCGAGATATTCTTGATCGTATCTCTTAAGATAGGTTTTGATTTTATTCAGGAGAGTTTCTGTCTCGTAACTCATAATGTATTGACTATTAAACCAATCAAGACGTTCTATATCAAATACTGCCCCAGCACGATGAACATCTTCAAGTTTAAACATTTCAATGAGCTCGGAAAGGGAGAGTATCTCTTGCGTTGTTTTTGGATTCCAACCAAGCAGTGAAATATAATTAAGAAGTGCTTCTGGGAGATATCACTTTTCTAAAAATGCTTCAACGGAAACGTCTCCCGTTCGTTTTGAAAGCTTTTTCTTGTTCATTCAAATCAGTGGAGGAACATGAGAAAAACGAGGTATTTCCCAACCAAATGCTTCGAAAAGCAGTACATGTTTTGGAGTAGATGGAATCCACTCATCCCCTCTAATAATATCTGTAATCCCCATGAGATGATCATCAACTACTACAGCAAAGTGATAGGTTGGAAATCCGTCAGCCTTAATGAGAACTTGGTCATCAACATCTTTACTCGGGATAGTTATTTTTCATCTAATAGTATCTGTAAACGATATTTCAGTATTCTCAGGGACTTTAAGCCTTATAGTGTAACTCTCACCTGCATCAAGTCTTTCTTTCTTTTCCTCTGGAGTTAAAAATCTACATTTTTTATCGTACTTTGTAGGGAGCCCCAGTTCTTGCTGCTCTGTTCTCAGTTCGGTGAGTCTCTCACTACTACAAAAACAGTGATAGCACTTATCTCTCTCTAGAAGCTGCTCTAAATATACTTTATAAATATCTAATCGCTCTGACTGATAGTATGGTCCACTGTCACCTGGATTATTTGGTCCTTCATCAGGAATAAGTCCTACAGAAGCAAGGGAATTCAGGAGATTTTCAACACTCCCCTCCACAAATCGAGCTCTATCTGTATCCTCTATCCTCAACATAAATTTCCCTCCTTTTTGTTTTGTATACAAATAGTTATACAAAACCGTCCTCAGGCTCCCAATATGAACATATCCCGTAGGACTCGGGGCAAATCTCGTAACTATCGACATGAAGCAAGTATCTTAGATATTATAGTTAGTTATATTATAAAAAGAACTCCTTCTATTTCAAGGGAGTTTTTATTTCTCTTTAAAGATATCTTATACCTACAACTACCTTATGATCAAATAGATTTTTTTACTAAGCTGGAGCTTTCTTATATTTTCTGCTATACTAAATGCAGTAATATATATTTAAAGTAATAAACACTATGGCTAAGCAAGTTACCAGTAAGAAAAAAGGAAAAGAAATCATTTCTACTCTGATACCAACGGTTATTGATAAAATCCCTGGTGGAGGAGAGAGAGCTTATGATATTTATTCAAGACTCCTGGAAGATAGAGTAATATTTTTAGGTGAAGGAATTGATAGTGCTGTAGCAAATACAGTGATCGCTCAGCTCCTCTTCCTCGAGAAGCAAGATCCAAAGGCTCCTATCACGATGTATGTAAACTCTCCAGGAGGTCATGTAACAGCTGGTCTCGCGATCTACGATACAATGCAATATGTAAAATGCCCAGTTATCACAGTTGCTATGGGACTCGCTG
>CALLPL010000045.1 GCA_938015455.1 uncultured Candidatus Altimarinota bacterium | reverse complement strand
GATATTTCTCAAAACCAGTTGAAATATTATGTTTCTCTCATAAACTTACGACCAAGAAAAAGACTTGGCTACAAAACTCCTTATGAGGTCTTCTTTAATAAAAAACTTAATCTGTGCGATTCCTGTTAGAAGCTAAGTATTCTTATGAGCTTGTTTTTCTATCTTCTTTTCAAGTTTTCTGAGTTTCTTTGCCTGGGACTTTACATAATACACGTATGCTCCTATGATAGTTCCTAGAACAACGACTGTTATGAGTAGGGCTTCTCATGTTAGTTGCTTGATTTTATCCTCATTCTTCCCTGCTATATACCCAATTAAGATAAGTACTGCGTTCCAGATTCCAGCTCCAAGAGCAGTATAGAATATAAACTTACCATAATGCATTTTGAATATTCCAGCAGGAATAGAGATAAGTTGCCTCACAGCAGGTATAAATCGTCATACGAGAGTAGTTATAGAACCATGTTCTTCAAAATATGCCTCTGATTTATCATAATGTTTTTCATTCAGAAAAATGTATTTTCCATATTTATGGATAAGCGTTGTAACAACTGGCTTCCCTAGATACATCCCTCCAAAATAATTTATACTCGCTCACAGAATAGCTCACAGTGTCCCTGCTAAAAACACAAGGTATACACTCATACTTCAAGTTGCTATATTGATCCCAGCAGGTATCATCGCAAGTTCACTGGGAAAGGGTATAAAACTTGACTCAATAGTCATCATAATAAATATCCCTAGGTAGCCAAATTGTTCAGAGAGAGAAACAATAATATCATATAAATCGTGCATATATTAAACTAAAAAATATTAAAAATATTCTACTCAAAAACAATAAAAACCCCAGAAAATCTTCTAGGGTTTTTATAATAAACATTTACCTACGAATTCAATATACAAAGATATTAAAACGCAGAGTTTTTCCATACCATGGATGTCACGGAGTAATAGATTCAGGATATGCTAACTCTGCTAATATCTCAAATTCTTTTTCAGAAGATTCTTCAATACCTATAAAATTCTCATAAAGTGCAACACCTCGTGATACTTCTTCTTCTATATAACTTCCATAGTTTCATAGGAGTAGCTCATCTGTCTGCGAATCATAGATATAGAATCACACAACTATTTTATCACCATACTCAATCTTGAGGTTTGGTTTATCGACAAGAACGGTATTATCCTCAAGTACATGTGTTCGAAGTTCACCATTTTTATACCAGTTTTTTAATTCTGCTCCTGGAGTACTTCAAAACAATATAGAGTAATGCTGCTTGCTTCCATCGCTATAAAATGCCTCTGACTCACCATACGACATACCATCCTTAATCTCTGTAGTTGATAGTACTTGTCCATTAGCGTAATAATATATTCTTTGGAGAGACATATCTTCTCTATAAACATTCTTTTGAGATAGTGTTCAGAGTTGATCATAAAAACTATACTCTCATGTTATTCTTCCATAATCATATTCTCACTTAGCCTCTAGAGTACCATTTTCATAATACCATTTTGCTATACCATCATAACGTCCGTCACGAATAGGAATTTCAAATCGAGCTTTTCCTGTTTCATAATATTCGCTAAATATTCCATCAGCTAGGCTAGGGTCACAAGTATTTGGGATAACATTTCCATCATTATTCTTTCCATTTCTAAATTGCATGATAGAACTAAAGTCATCACAAGTATTTTCGTTATATATTACTGCTGGTTCTGTTACAGAAACAACATCATCTGAAAAAATCACCTGACCACCATCTTGGATCCATAGCTCTACAAGTAGATAATCTATGATCGCTATAACATAAGTATCTTTTACTGTTTGAATGGCCTTACTATTATATTGTTTCTGAATTACAGGAAGTTTCTCCATAAACACAGCCTTCTTTTCCTCACTAATCTCTGATACAATAAGATCGATACGCTCTTTAAAAACATCTCCTCATGACAAAGCAAGCAAGTTTGACTCGGCAGCATTTACGTCTCACTGAGTATACTCAGCGGATAGGCTCAAGCAGTTCAAGAGTAAAAATAGAGCAATAAAAGCTCAGAGAATTTTTTTCATAAAGTATTATTAAATAATATAATGTATTTATAATACTTAGAAGTACTTAAAAATCTAGTCTATATCTCACTTCAAGACTTTTATGGTTTGGATTGATTTGTCAGAATAATAATGTATATTATAAATAATATAATAAATTTGGGAATAAAATGAGTAAACTAACTACATTCTCACATGAAGAAAGACCAGACTATCAGAAAGAAAATATAGATCTGGCTCATAGACTAGTCTTGACGGATATGTCCCAGTTATGAATCGATAATAGTTCATGGGATCCAAATAATATACGCTATGTAGATTCTCAATGAGATTTTGCGTGACATGCGATGCACGACGATTCCATAGAGATAGATTTTCGTTTTTGATTTAATACTAGCGTATATATTCATGAACTGTTTCATACTTATTCAAATGAAGAAAGAGTATGGATAGGAAGTGACAATAGGAGTTGATATTGTTCAAAAAATCGTAACAGATGACTTAATGAATGACTTACACACCTACTTACCCTAAATGCTATCCAAAATAACTTTGATGCCGTTCAAAATGTTAGAAGAAGATATCGCAAGCTGATGCTCGAGCATCAGTGACTATGGAAAAAAAGCTGAGATCCTTTGTTTTTGAAATTTACACACTGATGCGAAAATACTTGATGGTTTCGATCTTACTTTCATGAAATGAGACTTGTAAACGCTATTATTGATATTGTAGCATATCAAAGAGCAAAAAATCTAGAATCCTTAGATCACCATAAGAATAAGATTTGGAACGATATAATCGAAGGATACTTTTTATGAGACTTTAATATCCTAAATGCCCTTCTTAAAGAGGTTGATACAACTTGAAACTTTGCAAAAGATATTGAAAAGCTTCAACCATGAGATACCCTTTGTAAAGAGCTAGTAAGTAGAATCCGATTACGAATAATAGAAGTTCATGAGGCAGAATACCGTATGGAAGCAATTCCAAATAAATTAACTTAAAGAAGTTTTAGTCCATTTTTTACTCTCCTTTCAGTACCCCCTAAGACAATCCCATCATCCATAGCAAATCAGGTCAGTAAAAACTCACTCATAAACTTGCCTATCTGCTTTGGTGGAAAGTTTACTACTCAGAGTATTTGTTTTCAAATAAGCTCTTCTTTTGTATAAAGCTTAGTAATTTGCGCTGAAGTCTTCTTGATGCCAAGCTCTTCTCCAAAATCTACCCAGATCTTATAACTTGGGTTTTTAATCTCAGGAAAATCCTCTATCTTAGTGATAGTCCCTACTCTGATATCCACAGATTCGAAGTCTTCGAAGGAAATAGTTTTCATATTATTTAATTTCTACTATTTCTATATCAAATATAAGGGTCTCACCCGCAAGAGGATGATTTAGATCAACAGTTACTGATGACTCACTCACAGCAATAATCTCTAATTCTCAATATTGTGTTGGAAGCATAACTCATATTTCTAGAACAATACCTGTATCTACAAAACTTTGTAAATCAGCTTTAGGAGTTTCTTTTACTTCATAGTCATTCCAATCTCCGTATGCCTCACTTGGGAGGAGAGTTATTGTCTTTTTCTCTCCTACCTTCATCCCTAGAACTGCTTCATCAAATCCTATTATCATCTGTCATCCTGCAGCTGTGAATTCAAGAGCTTCTCCTCTATCATAACTACTATCAAACACTTCTCCATTTTCAAGTCTTCCCTCGTAATGAACAGAAATATTGTCTCCTGTCTTTATAATTTTAATATCTTCTGGAAGATCATCTTCAAGTACTTCAAGAGGAGAAGAAAAAGTAGTATCTATTGCTTGAACATCACGTTCGTACATTTTCGGATTAAGCTCATAGACAACTTTAACATATAGGTAGTCTAATATAGCTGATATTTCCCTCCCAACTTCATCATGAAGGTCTCTGTTAAAGTAAGCAACTCTTGCCCTATCATAAATTTCTTGAAGTTTTATCTCATCAACTCATTCAAGAAAGTTATCTATATATAAAACATATTCTTCTCAAGATTTAAAATTCTCTAGCAGGCTTTGAGTATGTTTCAAACTTACCCCTCATGCAAAAGCACTTCAAAAACTAATAAATAACAGGCAAGATATTACAATAATTTGTTTAAACATAATATTTTATAACTAAAAATAAATCCTCCTTAGTATAAAACCAAGGAGGACTATTGTAAAGTTTTTCTGTTTACGCAAAGTATGCAGCAAACTCTTCTCTGTTCATTTCTTCCATCTTGAGAAGATCTTCTGAGATCTTCGCGTGGAGTTTTTTATTGTCTTTGATAAGCTGTATAGCTCTCTCGTACTGCTCTTTAAGTATTTCTCGAACCTTAGAATCAATTGCCTTTTGTGTGGATTCTGAGACAAGTGGACGTTCTCCCACTGCTCAAGTATAGTTTCACATACCACGTTCTCCTGCAAAGTTTTCTTGTCCGATTTCATCATACATCCCATAACGCATCACCATATTTCGAGCAATAGCTGTCGCTCTCTCTATATCATTAGATGCTCAGGTAGTAATCATATCTTTTCCAAAAAATATTTCTTCAGACGCTCTCCCTCCATAGAGAACACAAAGTTCGTCGAGGAATTTCGCTTTTGATGTAAGAACCGCGTCTCGCTCTGGCATAAACCATGTAACACCAAGCGCTCCTCATCGGGGAGTAATGGAAACTTTATGTACTGGATCAGAGTGCGTGCAAAGTTTTCCAAGGAGTGCATGACCTACCTCATGATATGAGGTAATTTTTCTTTCCTGTTCGTTCATTACAAGAGACTTTTTTGAAAGCCCCATTACTATTCGCTCAAATGCTTCTTGCAGTCTCTTTGGAGAAATCTTCTTCTCGCTATGACGAGCTGTAATAATCGCTGCTTCATTCATTACGTTCCCGAGATCAGCTCCTGAAAACCCAACAGTTGATGCTGCAAGAGCTTTAAAGTCTACATCTTTTTCTATTTTCTTATCTCTGGCATGCACTTCAAAAATCTTCTCTCTGTCTATTTGATTTGGGAGATTAACGGTAATCTTTCTATCAAAACGTCCAGGTCTGAGGAGCGCTTTATCTAGGACATCTGATCTATTAGTAGCACCAATAACAATAACATTCGTATCATTATCAAATCCGTCCATTTCTGTCAGGATTTGATTGAGTGTCTGCTCTCTCTCATCATGACCTCATCATTGTCCTGGTCACCTCTTCTTTCCTATAGCGTCTATTTCATCAATAAATATAATTGCTGGAGCTATCTTTTTTGCATTCGTAAAGAGGTCACGAACTCTTGAAGCTCATACTCATACAAACATCTCTACAAACTCTGAACCAGAGATTGAGAGAAATGGTACGTTACTCTCCCCTGCTACAGCTCTTGCAAGCATAGTCTTCCCTGTTCCTGGAGGCCCAACTAGGAGCGTTCCTCTTGGAATTTTCGCCCCTAAATCCCTATATTTTTTAGGATTCTTCAGGAAATCTACTGTTTCTTGAAGTTCTTCTTTTTCTTCTTCTGCTCCTGCAACATCCTTGAATAAAATCTTATTTTTTGAAGCGTCAAAGAGCCGAGCTCTACTCTTCCCAAAAGTCATTGCATTATTTGCCATGCCTCACATGCGTGAGATAAGGAACATCGCAACGATAAAGAAGAGTATAAAAGCAAAAATAGTCGGGAGCATGTTTGCCCAAAATCTCTCCGAGGTTAAATCTTTAACCTCTACTTTTGTAGAAATCTCTGGGTTTTTAAGGCCTAGATCAGAGAGTGAATCTCTATCTGGAAGAATCGCTGTTTCAACCTTTTGTTTTTTTATGTCCCCCTCTACCACGAGTCCTCAACTAAGAGTCCCGATAGCTTTATTTCCGTCTATGAGAATATCTGAATACAATCCCTGATTATAATTATCTTCCAACTGTGAGAGTGCTATATCTTCGTTTATCGTCTGAATTCATGGTTTCAGATATGGGATCATCGATGCCAGGAGTACTGAGAGTACAATGAGAATAATAAAGGGAGTGAAATTATTTTTTGGTTTCTTTCATTTTCACATCTTAAAGTTTTTAAGCTCATCAAATGGACCTTTCTTTTTTGTCATGAATCTCTATTTTTTTATAAATATTTGGGCACCAAAATAGTGCCAAAATATTGTATGAGAAAGGTTGCTGATTGCAAAAGAAATTATAGTCTTGATTGTTCTTCCTTAAATCAAAATTCCCAATCAAGTGAAATAAAAAAAGGAAGAGACATATTACTAAAAATTTTGTTTACTTCTTTACGACTATCACTGTTCAGTTTTGAATAACTTATTTTATAAACATCGTGTTGCGCAGCTAACCATTTCTTAATATAAGAATAGATGTTTTCTGGAATACCTTTTACAATACGTATTTCTCTTGAATCAGAAATAGCAAAGTCTTTACCGTAAATTAGGTTCTTATTTTTTTCATCCAGAGTAAAATACTTTCAAATCTTTCCAATACACTTTTCTCATCAAGCAACAAGAGCTTCCTGACAATCAGATATATGGATAAACTTCGGTCCGTACATGTAGCCATTTCCCAACACTTCTACTATCACTCCATGTTCTCGTCAAAATCATTCTAGAGCTGTTTTACACGCACGCATTCAAAATCATACATCAGTCCCTGGCAGAAGAATCTGCATGTCCTGATCTCTTACTAACTTCATAGGATTCAAAAGTAGTATCTGAAAAATACCATCCTCTGTAGATCATTTTGTAAACGGACTATCAAGATTTCGTGTAATCGGTATGACTAAACTATTCTGAGTACTCCTACCTAAAGTAGCAGAGATTCCAATCGCAGCACTATCTCAAGCAGCACTTACTTCTATTGATCATCCTCAGACTCCATCTGGTGCCCAGTCATGTGCAGTTTCTGCCATATTTTAAAACAACATATAAGAAATAAGAACATTTTGTAATTCTAAAAAAACTACAACACTAATTCCTCTCTATTGAAAGTTATATATCCCCCCTTTGTTATAATAAAAGGAAGCAACTTATCACTAAATACCCTATTTATATTGTTCCTAGGATTATCCTCTCATAAAGCAGGGTCTATGAGATATACTAAATGACGTTGTCATAACAACTCTAATATATACCCATAGACATCTTCTGGAATATTCTTTACCATTTGCATACGCTCAATACCATTTTTCTTTATAGTAAAGCGTAATGCTTTATTTTTTTTATCAAAGAAAAACACTACTCATAAATCCACGATATTTATTCATGATTCTACAGACTCAGGTATAGGCAAGTTATCATGACCAACTTCTCCTATTGCTTGATATATTCGTTTATCTCATTCTACAGTAAGAATCCTCCCATATTCTCAGTCGTGCTTTTCCAAGGCCTCAGTACATCTTCTAAGTAAAGACAGTACATCTTTCCCAGGAAATTTAACTCTTAACTCATCTATACTATAAGGAACTCATGGTGATAAAATTATATTTTGGAAAAAATAATCATTCCCAGATCAGATTTTAAAAGGACTGTTAGGATTACGGTTCTCTGGACCAATTAAATCAGACTTTAATCAAGCCACATTTAAAACACCTACTACTTGCTTTGGTGCCGAAACCTTTGACGTTGATTTTTCTCAAGCTGAAGCTCAAGCATCCTCTGACTTATAATCTTCTCTAAACATTTCTCATCCTAACGTAAATAATATTTGTTATTTATACTGAGAAATAAAAATTTTACAAATATAAATTATATCTTATAAAATATATTTCATTATCTAAAAATAGTCACATCTAAGCTTTAACAAAGTTCTTACTTACTCATTATCGTTCCAATTTATTCAAGAGATAATATCATCAAAAGAAGTAGCCTCGCTTGGATCCCTAGCTTTCAAAGCAACTTTTTTTCTCCATTTAGAGCTCCCACCTTGAACTCATCTTATTTCTTCAGGCTCATCTCAGTCATCCTCAGTCTCTTCTTCAGGACTATCTAACAAAGGTTTTTTTTCTGGAGTAGTAATTCTCGCTGGAGCCCTCACTGCTGCAACTACTCTTGGCTCTGGATCAGCAGTTACTCTTGTTCATCACTTAGTCACCTCTGGTTCTACAGGCGCTTCTTGAGTTGGTTCCTCAGCTGCCTCTGCTCACTCTGGAGGAGTTTCTTTCACTGCAGGTTCTACTACCACAGGAGTTTCTTCTACTACATCTGGTTCTACTTCATCTTGAGTAGTTCCTACTGATTCATATCATTCTTGATAGAGAGAAAATCGTCATTTATTTAGTTTTATGTCTATGCCACAATTTTGTAATGCTCGATTTGTTTCCTTCCAAATATCCATAATTTGACCCTCAGTAATTTCAATTCCATCTTTCTTAGACTTAGCAGTAATACTATTTAATGAATAGTTCACAGTTTCATCTACGTGTGCAAGAAATACTAAGGCATAAAATATGAAATTATCTGGCATGAGGAATTCTCAATCTATTTTAAACTCATCAACATCTACATGGTCATACTTTCATAGTCTCTGTAATTCACCGTCCTCTAGTTGGAGCATTGCTCCTATAAATGGTTCAGTATCCTCTGCTGCTCCATGATCTCCTCATTTACCTTTTGATGGTGACTTATCTCCCACTCACTTATTATCTCATGAAGCCTCAAATAGTGAAAATTCATAGTTTACTGTTTCTCCTTGCTCTACTCTTTTTATCTTTCCTCATAACACTTTCCCATCTCATTGTTTCTCTATAATTC
>CALLPL010000044.1 GCA_938015455.1 uncultured Candidatus Altimarinota bacterium | reverse complement strand
TCCTATAGATCAATTTTCACAGCAGCTATGGAAGAAATATACTCTGGCTGAGTATCATAACTTCAAAAATACAAGTACGAAGAAGTCTCCTTGGACCATCGTGAATTCAGATGATAAAAAACTATCACGAATCAATTCTATTAAATATGTACTTTCTCTCTTTGACTATCCAGAAAAGATCTCAAAGAAAGAGCTTGCATATGACAAAGATATTGTTATCACTGCAGAGCAAAAGATAAATATTCTCAAAGATGAAATAGAAAAAGATGCAGATCTATTTGCTGAATAATAAAACTAAATACATATAAAAGACTCCCAATTAAGGGAGCCTTTTTTTAATTTTAAAAGTGACAGTACTTTTAGGACTATTAATCTAAAAGTATTGACAAAGTACTATTTTATATATAATAAGTAAAATTATTAATTTTTATAAAAATGACAGGAGTAATAAAGAGGACTCTTTCAGCAGCGACAGTAGGATTAGCTCTTACATGAAATGCTTTAGCAGAAGGGCAAGCAGATACTTACAGTGATAGTGTTGAAAATACTATCATTTGTAATTTATGAAGTATTTGTAAAGATGCTGTATATTGAATACTAAGCAGTCCTAATGACAATGGTACTCGAATAGTTACTCTCATGCTTCCAGATCAAACTTCTTGTGCAAGTAAACGAGTGTACACACAAAATTGGGAATTAGTACCTTCTCTCGAAATGAAACCAAGCGTTGATGACAGAATAACTTCTTGTAGTGTCAAAAGTGAAACCATGACAGATAAAGAATTCTTTGCTGAAGAAGCTGAGAATCTAACAAGACAAGAATTTCATTGGAATAATCAATAAGTTATAGAAGATATTATATATTGACTATAATTAAAAATTAGTTATAAAAAATGCACTCTAAAAACTAAAAAGGAAAGGAGACAGAGATGAGGAAACTCATACAAAAAATATCTCAGTCTCTGAAGACCTTTTGGTCTAAAGAGTATGAGGTTTTTGGAGCAAATCTTAAGACAAAAGATTTATTCCTGGCAGGAATTGCAAGCATTGTTATTGCTTGTATGATCTGGGCAGTCACTCATTTTGGTTTCTTTGTCCTTCTCGGAGGATTATGGGGATGGACAAAGAGAAAATTTGCGGCTCTCACCTGGACATATTTAGGTCTAGGTTTAGTGAAAAGGTATGTGATTGATCAGGTGTTTAAGCCCATTATATTGAGATATATAATCCCTCATGTTGGTCTTGCTACAAAGCTCCGGTTTATTGAACTGTGGCAAAAAGTGAGATTAGGGATTAAGATTTTAATAGGTTTATTTATGGGGCTTTTTGGAGGGCTTTATATTGCTCTTGCATCAGGATTTAAAACACTTTCTGCAATTCTAACTTTTGTACTTACAAAAGTAGGAATAGCAAAAATATTCTCTGCTCTTCTAAATGGGCTTTTTTGGCTCAAAACTCTTCCATTTATTGGGACTCCTCTTTCTTTTCTTATAAATGTGGTTATTTATTCCTGGATCATTGGTTTGATTGAGCGAATTATTCCAAAGTCTTGGATTAGAAAACTAGAACCACTGTATATGAGGATGAAAAGAACCTTCTACTGGATTGCACAATTCTTTGAAAAGAAGTTTGGAACCCATGTTGAAAGTGGGGCAATCTGGTTCAGTAAGAAAATCTGGAGAGAGTATTTGACTCCAGAGGAACTAACCCAAAATAGAAAAAAGGAGATTCGAAAAAAGCGCGTTGAAAAACGTAAGAAACAAAAACAAAAGGAAAGGAGGTTAAGTCGAAAAAGTTTGCACATCGCAAGATTGCGCAAACAAAGACTTCTAAAAAACTTGCGCAGGAATCGAAACTGATATTTTCTGCGTAGATCGTCTATAAGCCTCCCCCTTCGTTGGGGGAGGCTTATTTTATACTAAATATCCCTCTCTAGAGCTGTCATATATGCAATCCCAATAGCATCAGCAGCATCATCTGGTTTAGGGATGTCATCGAGTCAGAATATCATTTGAATAGCTTTTTGGAGTTGCGCTTTTTTAGCTTGTCCATTACTGGTGATGGCTTTCTTGATTTGCAAGGGAGTATATTCATAGAGAGAGATTCATCTGCGGGCTATTTCATGGATAATTACTCACCTGGCATGTGAAACATTGATTCAGGTAGTTATGTTGGTGTTAAAGAAGAGTTTCTCGACTCAGGCCCTGTCTGGCTTATGCAAATCTATAAGTCATACCAGGTCAGCTCATATCTCTATAAGTTTTTGCTCAAGAGGAATCTTTGGGAGAGTTTCTATAACCCCATAATCTATAAGTGAAAAGATATTTCATTCTTTTTCCACTATTGCGTACCCTACAGTCGTAGTTCATGGGTCTATTCCGAGTATTTTCATAAATATTGACTTTTGATTATTTTATTTGACAATATATTAAAACTATGACATAATATATAAGTAAGGACAACCTTACGTGTGTACGTATATTATTTCTGGAAATTATATTTACTAATAATATGTTTCCATGAATAAAAGTAAAATACAAATCTCAGCTCGCGTCCTAGACGCAATAGCGGGATCGAGTTTTATATCGGAAACACAGAAGCTCTCTTTTCTCAAGTACGTTTGATATCTATCGCGTGAGGAACAGCAAGAACTCTGTGCTTGCATATAATACTCATGAGAAAACTTCAGGATGGTTCCCTGGAGTTTTTGAATGATAAAGAAACCCCCGTATTTCTACGGGAATTCCTCATTTCTTAGAGAAGACTACATATTCTCTGCTGAGAATAGTAATCCTCTTCCTATCTAGTCGTAGTAATCAGATTCACATGACATGAGAAATCCTTTCTTACTTGTTCAGATACAAAACTATTTTTGTACCTGATGAAACAAAAAAATCTTTCTCTTATTACAGAAAAAGATTTTTTGATTATGATAAAAGACCTTCTCTGTTTATGAGAAAGAGCAACAAACTATAGAATATTTTTTTTGTGACTTCATGAAGTTATAATAATTATTTTGTGAGAAAAACAAGTTTATTTCCAATTAAAATACTGCTCGAGATCAAGTCTCTCGTCATCGTACTGGAAGAGTTTCCCCTGAGAGTGGAGTCTTGCGAGAACACCGTTTACAATTTTTTCTGAGACGTCTTTCCCGTAAATATTTTTCTTTTTCATTTTTTTATTTCCTATAGCTCATTCTACTATATCTGCTATAAGAGATGAGTTAATAGGTGGGGCTATAATATTTGCTCACTCGAGGATGGTCTCAGTTCTATCTGATCAAAATCTCACGGTTACGCAAGGTGTTTCAACTATATTTGCTTCCTCCTGCATTGAACCAGAATCAGTGACAACTGCTCATGCCTGAGAGATCATGTCTATAACCTCATGATGATGAGCTAGTGCTTTTCCATACGCAAAGTTTTTAGGATATTTTTGAACAAGTTCCTCAATATCACTTCGTAGACCATAATTATCTATAGCGAACTCACTCGCATACAGACCTAAGAAGCAAACATGCACTCAACGTTCAATGAGTTTCTTTATTCAATAATATATAGCTAAAAATCTTTCTTTTTTCTCACAATTTTCTCTTCGATGAATCGTTATAAAAATGAAATCTTTTCCCTTCATTGTAGGAAAAAGTTCGAATGCCTTTGATTCAGGAATCTTTTTGGCTGAGAGAGCGACAGCATCTGCTACAGTATTCCCAGTAACTTCCATGTTTTCTTTTGGAAATCATTCTCGCCTGAGCGTTTTCTCATAGAGCTCATGAGGGAGAGCAAAGTACCCAGCTGAAGGCTCTACTCAGCGGGTATCAAATTGCTCAGGATAAGGTTCTATACTTCATAGCTCATATATATCTTTGTCTTGCAGGCTTTTATAATATTTTTCCCAATCAAATCTTCATGCTTCATAGTTTGTAAATAATTCATGAAAAAATTCTGCTTTAGGTGTAAAAGTTCTAATCCCTGCTTCAACATGTACAACTGAGAACTTATTAAGAAAGGCAGCTTTGTCAGCGGTTGTTGCGGTAAGCGTATCTCCATGAACATAGGGAACAGGTATTTTTTTATAGTCTTGAGATATTTCTAGGAGTATATTTCCAAGTCTTTCAATAATAAGGGAATACTTTTCATGGAGTTTCCCATGGATGTTGAGATTGATATCAACGTCCATTCCAAACTCTCCCAGAACTCCATGCGAGAGGTTATAATCATAATGTTGACCAGTATGAATGAGGACTACTAATTCTCTTCGCTTTTTTAGTTCAATATAAAGGGGAGCCTGTTTAATGATATCTGGTTTGGTAGCAATCATGATAATATGAGCATGACGCTTAGAAGATCTTCTCAGATCCTCCCAGAAGTTTTTACGAACGTGAACTTTGTTTTCTTGAGACATAGACTCTGTTTATTTTTTAATGGTTTTATAATAGAGAAAAGGCTAAAAATCTCAAAAAGTATTTACATTTTATCTAATAGGTATATATTTTGTGTATACATTAAGGACTATTCAAATGGATGAAAATAAATATGTAGCCTATTTACACTCTTGTAGCTTGTCTCAGAATGAGCTTTACTCGATATTTAAGAAGGAAGATTCTCCAAAAATATTTTTTGAGAATCTATCTAACAGTAGCTTAGAAGCATTTGTTCCAAATTTTGAAAGGCGAACTCAGATACTGGAGAAATATAAAACACTAAATATTAAACAAATAGACTCAGTTTTGAAGAAATCCTCAGTAGATATTGTGACTCTGAGAGATAGTGAATACCCAGAATCTCTTAAAAATATTTCTCATACTCCTTATATACTCTATATAAGATGAAAAATTCCTACGCAGGACATGTTTGGAGTGGTATGATCCCGTAAGATAACAGGCTATGGAAAGAAAGTAATAGAAAAGATTGTTCCCGATATAGCAAAAATATTTACTGTAGTATCTGGAGGTGCTGCTTGATGTGATACACAGGCACATAAAACTACGCTTAAAGCTTGAGAAAAAACTGTTGTAGTAGTTGGGACAGGGATAGATCAGACCTATCCTGTAGGAAATGAAAAACTCTTTGATGAGGTAGTTGATTCCGGGGGAGCTGTTATTTCTATATTTCGTATAGGTGAACCAGGAAATCCCTATAACTTTCCAGTGAGAAATGAAATAGTCGTAGGACTTTGTCGGGGAATACTCGTTGTCGAGGCAAAAGAGAAGTCAGGTAGTCTCATAACTGCAAATCTCTGTCTTGATCTTGGAAAAGATCTCTTTGCTATTCCCGGGGACATAACTCTTTCAAATTCTCTTTGAACGAATTCTCTGATACAAAAATGAGAAGCAAAGTGTGTCATAACAAGTTTTGATGTTTTAGAGGAGTATGACCTACTTATAAAGCAAAACTCTCACAGATATCAACTCCCTCTACTGGGTGATCTCGAGTCGCAGATATATAAGGTAATTTCTCAAGAAGAATCTGATATTGATACTCTTGCTGAGGTACTTTGAATACCTCTTTCAGAACTTATGATAAAACTCTCTATGCTTGAACTGAAGAAACTTATCAAAAAGAATCTTAGTGGAAAGTATATTCTTGTCTAAAAGTGAACTAAGTGAGCTTATCAACTTTTTGACAGGATTAAGAATTTTATTACAATTTCGAGGATTTTATATTTTATGAATTGCATTCATGCTTTTTCGCATTGAGATACTCTGTTTTTTGCTTTCTTTTTCGTATATCTTTTATTTTATATCAGATAAGTTTTTTTCTTGGTTTAGATCACGTAGGCTTAAGGCTCTTGAGAGGCAACATCGTCAAGAGGCAAGAAAGGAAAAGAAAAAAGAATGACCTAAATTCAAGAAATGAGATATTGAAACTCAATGAAAGGATACTCAGGTAAAAATTACCCCAAAGCAAGGAGAAAAAATTAGAGGAATTATCCAAAGGGCTGAAGTAAATATCTCTAGAGGGTATCTTGAGAGTGCGAGACTTTTGGTAGTAGAATGACTAGCTTTAAAAAAGGATGATAAAGATCTGAATATAACTCTTGCTGACATATATGAACGAGAAAAAAAATATCAAAATGCTGAATATATCTATAAAGATATGTTAGAGATATACAAAAATGATGAAGAACTGCTTAGAAAACTCTGATATGCCCTAGCACTCCAGTGAAAGAATAAAGAATCTTTTGATACCTATGAAAAAGCTTTCGGTAAAAATACAAGTAATCCTGAAATTCTTGATACACTTGCAAATCTTTGACTCGAACTAAAGAAATACAAAAAGTCCCTAAAGTATGCAAACTTATTTCTTAGACAAAAACCAAGAGATTCTGATAAACTCTGAATAAAATGATATTGTCTTGAGATGTTATGAGAAGGCGAGGAAGCTATAATTGCATACCAGAAACTCTTAGAAGTTCAACCCTATAATAGCGAGGTTCAAGATAGAATTACTCAGCTTAACTCTTAAGTAAAGGCTTTAGTCATTGACAAAAATACTTAATTAGATATATATAATTAAGTATTTTTTATGTATATATGTGACTATTAGGAGTCTCATTTGGTATTATACAGGATAAGAATTCCTGAAAAATTTTGTTTCAAGAAAGACAAAATACGTCTTTTGCTTGCTGAAAATTACACCTTCCAGGAGGGCATATTGATTTACGAGAGTCAGCAGATGCTGCATGTAAGAGGGAAATGTTGGAAGAGTTATGAATACAAGTTGAGAGGATGAGGTACTTTTGTCATCATATTTGTTGATGAGCTATTGAAGCTAGCAGTTCTCATTTTTTCTTAATTGATGAATACACTTGAACTTTAGTTAATAAGGAACCTGATAGATGTAAATCATTTAAATGGCTTGACCCACGATCCCCATATCCTGATCAGATGGTGCGCTATGTTGGTGAAATAATGGAATTACTTGCACAAGAAACTCAGCTGGATCTTCCTATTGAAGTTTCTAAAGATTATTCTTCTGTACAAGACTATATTTAAAATAAAGATTATCTAGAGGACTTTTACACATTTTTTCATAAGTTTTTCACAAGACTGGGTATTTCACAAAGAATAAAAATATATTTTGCTATAGGAATATATTTTTTTATTCTACAAGTTGTATAGTATTTTCAACAAAATAACTCATGCTCAAAATTCCTCCGTTTAGCTCAGAAGCAGAGCAATCTGTCCTATGAAGCCTTCTCATAGATAAGGATGGCTTTATTGTAATTGGAGATATCCTAACACATGAGGATTTTTATGATGAGTCTAATGCTAGGATTTATGACGTTATGTTTGAGCTCTATAGACTCAGTAAGCCTATAGACCTTATTACAGTGCGAGAAAAACTCGACGATAAAAAACTCCTTGATAGTATAGGAGGGATAACATACCTTACTGAGCTCACAGAGATAGTACCAACCTCAGCAAACATATTTGAGTATGCTCAGATTGTTAAAAATAAATCTGTTCTGAGAAGGCTGATTAAATCGTGAAATGAGATCATATCATATGGGTATCAAGAAGATGCTCCAATAAATGATCTTTTAGAAAAATCTGAGAAATCTATTTTTAATGTAACTCAGACATTTATTAAAAATAAACTGGTACATATTACGGATATTTTAACTCAGAGATATGAAGAATTCGCAGAAATACATGAAAATCCTGAACTCGTAACACTTCATCGTCTGCAAACAGGATTTAACTGAATGGACCATAAACTTACTGGTCTCAAGTGATGAGATATGGTTATTGTTGCTGCAAGACCGTCAATGGGTAAAACAGCCCTGGCTCTTAATTTAGCGCAAAATATAGGTTTTAATAAAAAATCAGTGGCAATATTTAGTCTAGAGATGAGTAAAGAGCAACTTACTGATCGTATGATAGCGAGTGCTATGGGAATAGATAGTTGGAAGCTCCAAAAATGAGAACTTGAGGATGAAGAATTCTCTAAAATTGGTGAAGCAATGGAAAAACTCTCAGCTGCAGATATTTATATAGATGATAGTGCAGGAGGAAATTTGATAGACCTCAAGAGTAAAGCCCGAAGGCTGAAAATGGAGAGTAGGCTTGATCTCATAATCATTGATTATCTTCAACTTATGACAAATGGAAATTCGAATAACAGGGTTCAAGAGGTTTCGGAGATATCACGCGGCATTAAATCACTTGCGAGAGAGTTAGATGTCCCGATTATTGCTCTCTCTCAGCTATCTCGCGCGGTAGAATCTCGCCCTGATAAGAGACCAGTTCTCTCAGATCTTAGGGAATCAGGTTCGATCGAGCAAGACGCAGATATTGTAATGATGATATATAGGGAGGATTACTATGATGAGTTCACAGATAAAAAAGGAGTGACAGAGATTTTTATCAGAAAAAACCGTAATGGGCCAACAGGGACCGTACAACTTATGTTCCAAGGGAAAAATCAAAGGTTTACGGAAATTGAAAAAAACCTTCAAGCTGACCCATTTTAGAGAAAATATAGCTACTTTTAAAGAAAAGAGTCCTTGTCAAAGACTTTTTTTTGTGTTTCTAAAAAATCTATGATACCATTTACATGTAGTTTATTTTTTTACTATATGACTATGACTTGGAGTGATTGTATTAAGGAAGTTTGCGAAAAGCAATCTAAACCTATGGCTCAAGTAACTCACTGGGCACTTTTTCTTGCTGCTGGACTAACATACATGTTCAAAACTATTGAAGGTGCTGCTGCAGCTTCATACAGCATTATAGCTCAGAATCCTGAAATTGCTTCAGGTTCTTGGCTTACTAATGGTATGTTCTAAAGAAGTAAAAATCCTAAAACTGGATTTTGAAAAAATAACTTTGTTCCTATTATAAGGGCAAAGTTATTTTTTTATGTTTTTATTACCATGCAGGAATTTCCAAAGAAGTATAATCCAAGTGAATTTGAGTGAGAAATATATAAAAATTGGGAAGAAAATGCTCTTTTTCAACCTAAGGATAGAGGAACAAAGCAGACATACTATATTCCTATGCCCCCACCAAATGTTACAAGTAAGCTTCATATAGGACACTCAGCAATGCTTGCTTTAGAGGATATTATGACTCGTTATCACCGTATGAAGTGAGATGCAACGCTTTTACTTCCTGGAACAGATCATGCAGGTATTTCTACCCAGGTAAAGGTAGAGGAAAAAATTAAAGATGAGTGACGGGATAAATCTCAGATGACTAGGGAAGAGTTTTTAAAGGAATGCTGGGACTGGAACGATGTTTATGGTTGAAAAATACAAGATCAATTCAGAAAAATGTGAACGAGCTGCGACTGGAGTAAAGAAAAATTCACCATGGACCCAGACATGAATGAAAAAGTCATAGATGCTTTTAATATTTTGCATGAAAAGGGGTTGATATATCAGGGGGAGTATATGGTGAACTATGATCCAGTAATGAAGACGGTTATCTCTGATCAGGAGGTAGTATATAAGGAAGAAGCAGGAAAGCTCTATCATGTAACCTATTTTGTCTCAGGAAGTGATAGCGAGATAGTAGTAGCGACAACAAGGCCAGAAACTATGCTCTGAGACGTTGCTGTTGCCGTTCATCCTAAAGACAAGAGGTACAAAAAACTGTTAAAATGAGAAAAGAAATTAATACTCCCAATAGTAAATAGAGAGATCCCAATTATCGCGGACGAAATGGTTGATATGGAATTTGGTACAGGAGCTGTGAAGATAACCCCAGCTCACGACTCAAATGACTTCGAACTTGCAAAGCGTCATGAACTCCCACTTAACAACATAGTCATTGAAAAGGATGGAACAATGAGTTCTGTTGCCTGAATTTTTGCAGGACAAGACTTCAGAACTGCTAGAGAAAATATTGTAGAACTCCTGAGATCAAAAGGAAACTTACTAAAAGTAGAAGATCATACAGCAAAAGTAGGGTATTGAGAGAGAACGGGAGCAAAAATCGAAACAATTATTTCTAAGCAGTGGTTTGTAAAGATTGATCCAGTAGTAAAAAAAGTTATCTCAGGGTACAAGAAAAAAGACTTTGAAATCCTCCCAAAGAAATTTAATAAAATATTTGAAGATTGGATATATAATCTGAGAGATTGGTGCGTATCTCGGCAACTCCAATGGTGACATCAAATACCAGTATGGTATACTCCAACTGGGGAGCTTATTGTTGCAAGAAATGAAAGTGAGGCATATATAAAAGCAAAAAAAGAGTTTGGAAACGATATAGTACTGACCCAAGATGAAGATGTACTCGATACATGGTTTTCTAGTGCTCTTTGGCCATTTGCGACTCTTGGCTATGATATGAACGGAAAAGATCATAATCCTCTCTATAATCAGTTTTATCCAGCCCAGGTTCTTGAAACGGGTTATGATATTATATTCTTCTGGGTGATTAGAATGTTACTCTTCTGATATGAATTTACAGGACAAACACCTTTTAAAACAATATATCTCCATGGACTCGTGAGAGACAAAGAAGGTAAGAAAATGAGTAAATCTCTTTGAAATGGAGTTGATCCTATAGATATGATAGATAAGTATGGTACAGATGCCCTTCGTATGACGCTTGTAGTTGGAACAACTCCTGGAAATGATGTGAAATTTGATGAAGAAAATGTAAAAAATAACATGCTCTTTATTAACAAACTCTGGAATGCAAGTCGCTTTGTTCAGGTAAATCTAGAGGAGAGAAAGGAAGAATTCTGTTTTTCAAAAACTCAAAAGAATCTGATAAAGAATTATGGCAGTCTCCTCTTGCATGAAAAATGGATTCTCTCAAAGCTTGTAGGACTTGTAGATCTGGTAACAGATTCTATGGAAAACTATAGCTTTTCAGAAGCATGAGAAGAACTCTATAGATTTACAAAAAATAGATTTTGTGACTATTATATAGAAGAGTTTAAGCTCACAAAAGAGACTTCAAAATATGGAGAAGAAGTTATACTCTTTGCTATTCATGCGCTCCTCAGGCTCTGGCATCCATACATACCTTTCGTTACAGAGCAAATTTATAAACAGTTATGATTTAGTGGGGACGTCATAGTTTCTCCATGGCCAAAACTTGAACTTGCAAAGAATACAGAAGTAGAAAAGGCACATGAATTATTTGTAGAAGTCGTTCGTGAAGTACGAAAACTCAGAGCAGATAATAATATCATGCCAAATAAAGCGATTAAGCTCAAGATATATGCAAAAAACACAAACGCAGAACTCCTCTCAGGCCTTGTAGATTTGATAGGATGAATTGTTAAATCTGATGAGACTCAGATAATAGATAAAAAGCTTACAGATCCCCATCTCGTCTATAGCGTCGTAAAATCTGGAGTTGAAGTATATGTAGACACTGAAAATGCGCTTGATATTGACGCTGAAAAAGCTCGATTAAAAGAACAAATTGTAGATACAAAAGAGTATGTTTCTATCTTAGATAAAAAGCTTCTTAATGAATCCTTTGTAAGAAATGCTCCAAAAGATTTAGTACACGCTGAAATGGATAAAAAAGAAAAAGCAAAGCAAAAACTTGAGAAACTGGAAGATAAACTTTCAAATCTTTCATAATGCTACGACTTCTTATAACTTTTCTGAGTATTTTTTTATTTTACTCTTCTGTCTTTGCTTTTGATACTGAACTTCTTGATATTAGACTTCAACGTAACTTAGAAAATATTGAAGAGAGATTAGTCAATAAAGACCTTTTTCGAAAGGTTTTTATTTATACAAATCTTAAAAGATACACAGAAGCTTATCTCTCAGAAGCTACCCTTTGAGATAATAAACGTTATGTTTTAACTGAATCTCTTCCTAGATTGCAAGACAAGATCACACAGTTAGAATGAATAATTAAACTCTCA
>CALLPL010000043.1 GCA_938015455.1 uncultured Candidatus Altimarinota bacterium | reverse complement strand
GTAGCTTACTCATTTTTTGAATTCGTCTCCTGTATGAAGTTTGAGTCCTTTTGCTGGGACACAATTTCTAGATCAGTTATCCCAGGTACATTTTTCTTCTAATTGAGATTCATCCGTTACTTCATATATCTCTCTTTTTATCGTCATACCATTAGAAAATGGTTTTACAGCGAGTGGATCTAGAGGGTATATATCCATTTCAGAGGTCACAAATATTGGAGCAATTCATTGCTTATTTTCTACCTCAAGACTTACCTGCTCTCCAGAAAGTACTTCTGCCAGTATCCTCACTGATTCAAGGACTCCATTTTCAGAATCTATGCTTACATCTTTTGCTGTTCCATTGAAACTAAATCCTACGGTATTTTTATATTCACTTCCGTATACCTCCATATATCTAGTAAATGCGAGGAAAGCTGCATTTTTTGATTTGGTTGAATACCAGTAACTCTTCCAGTTTCGACCATAGAGCTCTACTATGAGATCTGTCACCTCAGCTGCATCATAATCGTATTCTATCAGGAGCTGCGCGAGGAGCGCTTTATCCTCGATAGCACTATAGTATCACTGATAGTTTTCTTCAGGTTTTCCTTCGAGTAGGAGCGCTATTGCCCTATCGATAGTTTCTTTGTACTGAGCTCTGTCGGTGAGGACGAGCGCGTAGGTGTAACTCACGAGATCATGGTAGCTGAGTTCATTAATATTCCATCTTGTAGCGAGATCTATATCGAGCGATTCGTATATCTCTTTTACCCCTACTCCCTTGTACTCGGCAAGTGCCCAAATAATTTCTATTTGTATATCTTTAGTCGCAAGTGGAGTGTTTTTTATGAGATATTCAGCCGTTTTTTCAAGTACTTCCTCTGGGACCTCTACTCCTGCATTTTTGAGCTGTGTTAGAGTCCTGAGAACATATGGAGTGATTGCAAGTTCTGCAAATGTATCTCCTCTCCAATATCCAAATCCTCCATTATCTAGCTGCATAGCAAGGATCTTTTCAAGTCCTCTTTCGAGGTTTTGATCTACTCTCTCTGGTTTAATATCAGAATCAGCAAACATATTTGATAATCTCTTTGCAATAGCATTTGGGAGCGTACTCGAGAGTGTTTGTTCTATACACCCGTATGGATATCGCACAAGCGATCTAAAAATATTTTCTATCCCGAGGAATGGGTCATTTGAAACAGAGAGATAATACTGCGACTTATTGATATCTGTATTCTCTGTTGTTTCGAGCGTGAGAGTCTTTGTCTCTCATGTTCTCACATCTGCTGTTTCTCTATTATTTTGCATAATAGCTGGAGCTGGAGCAATCTCGATACTCCCCTCGAGCTTATCACTACGACTTGCACTATCACCCAGTACAGAGATAGTATATGGGAGTAGGCAGTTTTCCTCTAGAGAGAGACAATCTGAAGTATTTTTTACCTTCCATGTAATAAATTTACTCTCTCCTCACTCAAGACTGAACTCTTGTTCTGGTTTTGTATTTTCAGTTCCCTGAATAGTCAAAGTAGCTTTAAATCATATTTCCGAATCTGTTGTATTAAATACATTTGCTCCCAGCTCTATAGTATCTCCGTGTCTGAGTATGAGCGGAGTTTTGTCTTCTACCATTACTTCTTTTCTGACTTCTATGTACTCCTCACTATAACCAAAGAAATTATCAGCTCATTGGGAAATAACCATCACTCTGAAGTTTGTAAGATTATCTGGAAGAGTGAATTTCACCTCAGCTTTTCCATCCTCTCCTGTTATAATATCTCCATTATAATAGGCCGTGTTTTTAAATATAGTTCTACTCGATACAGCGCTATCTCCTCACTTAAAGTTTCCAAAACCACTTCCTCCAACAACTCATTGCCGTGAAAAATAATAGTTTCTGAGCATAGCAATATTGGTAATACTTGTCTGAATTTGGAATGGGAGTTTTTTATAGAATTTCTCTAATGTATTGAGATCAATATTTCCCATAAGGCTGATTAGACTATCATCAACGACCATCACCGTGAGTTCAGAGCTGCTTGTTGTATCATTAGCATTTGTAACAGCTATATCTAGAGTAACCTCCTCTCTTGGCTCATAAGTCTTTTTATTTGAGATAATATCTAGCTGCGATTTTTTATTCGTTTTATCCACGACTACTTCGGTATATCCTACTTTGTATTCAGGTATCTCTTCGAGATTTGTATCAACTGCAAGGACTCCGATATACGCGTTTGGGACAAAGCTATCATCAACCACGAATTCTTTGAAAAATATATTTCATGAAACATCTATATATTCGCTACTCAGGACCCCCTGCTTTTCTATCGTCCACAGTATTTTTCCTTCACTAAATGGAAGACGCACCAGAACACGGGCTGTCTCTCAGAGGTTATAACTTACTTTTTCTCCGAGAACTGTGATCTTATTATCACTCTCTACCGGATTTTTCGCGTCATCATCTCCGTAGGCTACAATCGTAAAATACTTGCGTGAACTCTCACTGATAAGATCTTTTATATAGATGATTTGTGGAATAGTTAGATTTGCTTTCTTTTCTCTACATTCTTTAGTTAGATTCTTTTCTCCACACACCTCTTGAATTACCGGGTTTATAGAGCAAGTAATATCGTCCCCATCACAATATCTGTAGAGACTATGCAGTTTGCTATAGTCCATTTCAACTTCTCACTCAAAGGTCTTTGTAAGAGATTTCTCTCCTGAGCTTAGGAATTCTTCTCTGAGCTCTCAAGCATCATAGGGCAGTTCTCTATTCACCTTTCCATATTCAAATATATATTCTCAGCTTTCTTTGAGTTTATAATCAAGTTTCAGTTTCCCATCTTCTGTGAGAGAGAAGTTATCTCTATTCACTGAGAGGATAGTTTCCAGTCTTTCTTCTATAGAAGTCACTGGTCTAGATTGCCCTGCTACATCTTCTACATATGATACAATATAATCCTTTTTCTTTATGATGAGTATAAACTCATCATCATAATCCTCAGTAAATTTTCAAACGGATAGTCCTCCGTCAAGAGTAATATTTGTACCTGCCTCATAAAATCTCTTCTCAGTTTTGAGATAAAGCGCGTTATTACTATCCCATCTTTTATGAATGGTTGGGAGTCTTGCAATAACCGAGTTCGTTCCTGATATTGTATCACCGGCACTATCAGTAAGCGTTACCTCGACTATATATTTATAGTCATTATAATCTGATTCAAACTTTATAGGAATATCAAGAAGAGATTTTCCATTTTCATCTGTCTTAGATACTCCTTCTGTATACAATTCTTTTTGTGGTTCCCAATAACAACCATAATAACAGTCTGACCAATGGCTCCTATCGTAGTATCGCTGTTTATATACCTTGTAGCTAAACTCAGCATTTGCTACTGGAGAACCTGAGTAATACTGAGAGTCAACAATAGCTTTAAGTGAAAAGTCTCATACATATGTTTCTCTCTCATATCACCACGATGTTTTTTCTGTTTTTGTTTCTGTTATATTTACGACTTCTTCATTAAGCCCCTGTGTGCTGAGACCTATATCGTTTTTAAATTTTGGATTTTTAAATATTTCTACGGAAAAATTTGTTTGTCCAAGTACTTCGTCTCCATCTATTACCGTCACATAGTAACTTCAGAGTTTTGCTTCTGTGTCAAGCTTAATAGTCGTAGACATACTCCCAAACTCGTTGACCTCAACTTCTCTGAGTAGGAGCTCTTCCCTCTTTGGATCCAGTATTTTGAACAAGAGCTTCTTTCATTTTGGAATAGAGAGGTCAGTAGAATTTCGGACAATAGATTTGAGATGGACCTCTTCACCTGGCAAGTATAGCTTCCTATCTGTAAAGGTATGCATATATACCTCTGGCTCTCCTGATTGCCAAGTATTAAGCTCTAGATTATCCTTATTTTGACTCTCACCATACCACCATCCTCGACCAAGTGTGTATCAAAAGTTCCAAGCAAGAATTCATCCATTCCACTTTGAAGAGGTATAGCTCAAATTTGTGTCGCTACTCGAGGTCACAAAAAATGAATTATGATTTCCTGTGTATTCAAAACTCCATGCTTGAGACATTTTTTCAAAAGTAGCATCTATTTTATCTTTGAGATTTACTTGTAAAACACCATCCTTATTTGTTTGTCACAAGAGAACCCCTGTTCAAAAAACATCAGTTTCAAGTGGTGAAAAATACGTCACATCCTGCTCTTTTGTTTTTCGATTATACTCTGTCTTTTTTGAAATAAATTCATTGGTATCTACTCGAATATTTTGTCATTCGAGAGGATTTCAAGCAAAATCATTTACAAAGAAGAATGCTTCTCCATTTTTACTTACCTTCATAGTGATATGAGAATCTATAATCCCAAAAAATAAAGCTTGCTGAACTTTTCATGCGAGTTCCCTATCTACTGCTTTATCAAAAGTCACGTAATAGAGTCAACTTCGAGCAATATAACCTAACTCCTGCTTAAAATCAAAGCTCTTACGATAGAAGGCATCTGAAATTTTATCCTCTTCATTAAATGCCACAAACTTTGTTTTACAATCAATGGTTCCAACATCGTCAATTCCGTTTTTAAAGAAACTATTCTTCGCTGGATTACTTGCAGCTGATTCTCTGAAGACCTCTATCTTTGCGTACTGTTCATTACTAATCCTACATATGCGCACATCCGTTCAAGTTTTTCCAGAATCGTACGATACAAGCTCCATGCTTGGAGGGTGAGTGTCTTGATGTAAAGAAACTTTATCTTCAGTCCTAAGTCCAAAATATTTATTTTCTGGAGTGATAAATACAAAAGGATCAACCTCTATTTTTTCTCACTCTATTCTCGACTCGTACTCTTTCATTGAAAGAGTATATTCTGTCTCTGGTTTTAAATCCATGTATATT
>CALLPL010000042.1 GCA_938015455.1 uncultured Candidatus Altimarinota bacterium | reverse complement strand
CAAGAGAAAAAATACAACGACTCAGGGACGCAAACCTCTACTATACGAGTTTTAAACTCCAAGGAGAAGATGTTCTTCGTTTTAAAGAAACTGCAGATAATAAAATAGAAATGTTCTATGAGTCATTCGGAAACACTCAGCTTATTCAGGAATTTCAGAAAGTAGCAGTAAACGCTATATCGGCTGATCATATTAGTGGAACTCAGGATATTTTTCTTAAGGTTGATCAGGAATCATATATTTTTGAAACAGGCAAAGGAAAACTCGCAAAGCTCGATTTTGGAATAGATATACACTATATCAAATCAGGAAGTTCAAATGGAGAGTATATTATCATCACCGAAAAGTGAGCTTTTCTCTATAACACAAACTCTAAAAACCCAGAATTTCAATATCTTTTCCGTGACTTCGTATACAACGAGCAAACTATAATAGGAGTGATATTTGATGATGAAGAACAAAAAAAGAAAAATTTTAATCTCATGGAGACAGACAATCTTATCATAAAATATACTCCTGCTGACAAGACCCGAGAAGTTCTTTATCAAAACCTTGAAAGGATAGAGAGAATAGAGTGGAGAGATACTAAAATAATCATGACTATTTCAGGGAAAGAGTACGAGCTTAAAAATTATTAGAAGAGAAGTATATTAATTGACAATATCTAGGAAAATAGTAGGATAGTAGAGATTTATTCTACTATTTTTTTATGCCTCTACTAAGATCACATGATGTACTTTCTCCTGATGCACTTCGTTATACGGAAGAGTTTTGATGAAAGGCAGGGCTTCTTATGTTTATGAAAGAGCGTTGTCCTAAGATAGCACATATGATTTTAGAATGAATATATGTACCCTGGAAAGAAATAACAAGAAGTAAAATTATTCAAGTATATGAAAGTTTAGAAAGTGAAGTATCACTGCTTCGTCCTACCCATCCAGATGATGTTACAGCTTATATATGAAGACTAGTTACGCGTGAGTTTGATAAGCATAATATAGCACAAATAAAGATGCTTTCAGAGAGTTCAATCGATACTCCAGAATCACTTTTTAAAAATTCAATAAAAGATTTATGATGATATATAGAAAGACTTTGATGTAGAGGAATTGAAAATTTTACAGGGCTTTACTGACAGCCAAAAATGAAAAAAATGTCTTATCAGTGAAGTATTGTAGAGCACCCTCATCAAGCATGAAACTTTGTTGTGAGTTGCATGTTTTGACCTGACCATAAGACATGAACGATAGTGAATAAGGATGGATTAATAGTGAGTAATCCTAATCTAGGTGCTAGTTTAAGTAGGGAAGAGGCTAAATTCCTTATAGAAGCTTATCATGTATCTCAGGAATCGTGATGGTTAGCTGGCGGGATAACAGGGCAGATGGAATTTGGTTATTCAGAAGCTAACAATAACTTTTGCATCTTTCAGTTTCGAGCATTTCGTGAAAAAGAAATTGCAAATTGGTGATTGGACGAACAATGAAACGAGTCGATGGTCTTTGGAATTACTCCACCAGAATGAATAGAATGTAAACTCCAACAATTATCTTATCAAGAATTTGTTGGATGACTAGGAGGAGATACATGAGTATTTAGGTACGGTAATAGAAATAGTATCCATCCTGATATACCACTCGAACAGTTGCCTGTATTTATTAGTCCTTGGCAAAATGCTGCTACTCTTGAACATTGATTTTATGAACCTGCTGCATCAAGCAATGTTGCAATTATAGGAAGCCAAGATTTTATGGAGCAAGGTTTACAAATAGATGATAAATATTGAGAGCTTTCTCGGAGTCATTTATATGTGCGCATCTTTGCTGATGGGTATAAATCAAAAGTAGATATTTTAGATTAATTTTTATGCCAATACTAAATCTAAGAGATAATCCAGGACTTTTTGATGATACAGTTAGTCTCCATCATAGTTATTTAAATGAATCAGGAGTACCTGACTACAAATATGATGGAACAGTAAACGATACACGAGCAAAAGTTTGAGAAACTCTTGATAATGGAAGAGACTACCTACTATCAGTGACACCAGATAATATCTCTCAATGATATGCTTGTGGAGAAGAATCCAACGAGGTAGGATCAGTTTATGAAACAGTATGACTTTATGTAAAACCTGAGTTACGATGAATGGGAATAGGATATAAATTGAAGGAAGAACAGATTAGAATCGTAAAAGAGATGGGGAAATATCAATGGATGTATTCTAAATGTCATGCTTCAAATGAGGCATCTCTTCGATTACTTCAAAGATTAGGATTTCAAATATTTTGGAATGAAGAGGAGGAATGGTATATGGGATGATTATTATTAGGGACTAAAAAAGACACTCTATATGAGAGGATCTTTTGATAGTACTTTTTTCTAAAATGGAAGATCCTCAACAGAGATTTCTTCTTCTTTTTTTGGTTTCGATTTCTTCACGGCTGGAGTATCATTTCCTGGTTTTTCATCTTTTGGAGCCATGTCAGCTGCTGCTGTGGGAGTAGAGTTGTCTCCTCCAGAGTTGTTTCAGTCGAGCATGATCATGTTTTCTCCGACGATTTCGGTTCTATACCTCTTTGATCCATCTTGCGCTTCCCAAGAGCGAGTTTGGAGTCTTCATTCTATATATACCTTTCGTCCTTTTGCGAGATACTGGCTCGCGATTTCTGCAAGCTTCGTCCAGAGAACTACATTATGAAACTCTGCTTGTTCCTGTCTCATTCCTGATCCATCCGTCCAACTTCGGTTAGTTGCAATTGAGAGAGTCGTAACACTTTGTCCGTTAGGGGTTTGTCTCAGTTCTATATCCTGAGTAATTCGTCCAATAACTTGAACTTTATTTAGATCCATTGCCATAATCAACGTAATAAGCTAGTAAAATATCGTATATTTATCTATATACCATCCAAGAGTATATACACTTTATATCCAGATGCAAATTATTTTCTTGAATTTAGGTACTTTCCAATACTTCACCAGAGGAGTAAACTTGTAGTTCCAGCGAGGGGGATAATTGAAATATAGGCTACAATAATCCATGTCATGACAAAGGGGCGCATCTTTGGAGGATATGCCTGAATAATTTCATGTATTTTTTTCTTGAGGTCTTTGAGTTCTGGCTTGTGAACATATTTTTGAAAGAGCTCAAGAGATTTTCTCTCACGTTCAATAATACTATCAATTTGTTTTTCGACAGAGCCTTCTATTTTTCTGATTATTTTCTGAGGTTTCTTCTTCATTGACGCTATTTATATTACCACTTTTATTGCATTATACCATCAAACCATTTTTTACGATATCTTTCTTCAGTAAAGTTATCTCATACAGTGATTAACTGTTTAAGAGAAGAAACGACTTCAGGAAAAACTTTATTATTTGACGTACACCTTAGTAGATTATTACTTCTCTGACTAAAACGGAGTAATAAAAAAGTTATTTTAGGTGGCAGTATACCGTTTGAATCATAGGCATCTCATTCAGCGACTAGAATTCAATTTGATAACACAGCTACATCAGGAGCTTTATCAAGACCGAAATCAGAAATAAGTGCCGTTTGAGCTTCACCTGAAAGTACGGTAGTTACTTTGTAAGGAAATCAAAATACAATATGAGATTTTGGTAACATCTTTAATCACTTTTGTAGAAGCCTTTCGGAGGGAGTAGTTAAATGAAGAGGGATAGAGGTATACTTAAGTATGTAATAAAAATTATGTCAATATATCTTTATTCTTGAATAAAACAAGAAAAAAATTAGAATAAAATATATAGTATTTACAAAACGACTTCATGATTTCATCGTCTTCCTCAGATAATAAAAAAGCCGAGAGAGTTATCTCACCAGAAGAAAAAAAGGGTGATGGGCAAGTCTTTCATAATACTTTTAGGCCAAAGAGTCTTGAGGGGTATATAGGTCAAGAGTCACTCAAAAAGCATCTGCAGGTTTCTATTTCGTCAGCAAAAATCCGTGAAGAAGCACTGGAACATGTGCTTTTTTATGGACCTCCAGGCCTATGAAAGACAACGCTTTCAAATATCCTAGCGCATGAGATGGATACACATTTGCGAACTACGTCAGGACCAGCAATAGATAAGCAATCTGATCTCGTGAGTATTCTCTCAAATCTCGAAGAGGGAGATATCCTCTTCATTGATGAGATTCATCGTCTTCGTCCACAGGTAGAGGAGATTCTCTATACTGCCATGGAGGATTATCAAATAGATATCATGGTAGGGAGCTGAACAGGTGCTCAGAGTGTTAAGCTCCCTGTAAAACCCTTTACACTCGTAGGAGCGACCACACGACTCTCAGCTCTCTCAGCTCCACTCAGGGATCGTTTTGGGAATGTATTGAAGCTTGATTTTTACGAAGTAGCAGATATTTCTCAAATCCTGAAAAACAACTGTGAAACTCTCGAACTTCCACTTCCGGGAGATATACTCTCAGAAGTCGCGAAAAAATCTCGAGGAACACCGCGGATAGCAAACAGACTTCTTAAGATTCTCAGAGATTATCATACGATCTGAAAAGATATCACAGATATTACGGTACTCAAAGAAATATTTCTCGACATCTGAATCGATAATAAGTGACTCGACTATCTCGACCGGAAATACCTTGAGACTATTTATAAAAATTTCAAGTGAGGACCAGTTGGACTCTGAACCATAGCCTCCGTACTCTGAGAAGAAGAAGCTACTCTCGAAGATGTTGTTGAGCCGTATCTCCTCCAAATAGGTTTTATAGAAAGAACCCCCAGAGGGAGAAAGGTCACAGGGAGGGCAATAAATCATATTAATCCGTAACCTCTCTTAATCTCTCCTTATTAAGGAGAGAAATAGCTGCAAGGTAATTGTGATTTCTCCTCTCCTTTTGTAAGGAGAGGTTGGGTGAGGTAAAATAAAGAACTATGACAATCCTATACAATAAGACAGATAAAAAAGAGTTACGAAGGTGACTCAGAAGAGACTCGACGAAGCCAGAGCAGATACTTTGGAGTCATATAAGAGCGAGTAAACTATGAGTCAAATTTCGAAGGCAGTATTCAGTATGAAGATATATTTTAGATTTTTACTGCGTAGAAAAAAGACTCTGTATTGAGATAGATTGAGAAAGTCATTTTTCAGAAGATGGGAAAGAATATGATGAAATCCGAACAGAGTATTTACAAGCAGCTTGAATTGAAGTTTTACGGTTTACAAATTATGAAGTTACGAGTAATATAGAAGGAATTATTGAAAAGATTCAAGATAGGGTTACATAGAAAGTTGTTTCCTACGAATCATAACCATAGTAATAAAGATAGAATTTATCAAGATGATAAAAGCAGGAAGACCTATAGTGAGGAGTGAAATATTTACCGTGGCAATAATAGAAATACCGCTTCTTAGGGCAGCTAGAGAATAATTCGAAAGAGTTTCTTCATTTGGTTTATGGTAACTTTTTCTTGCTGTTGGGTAGAGTGCTAGGGCAGATATGAGCAGCACAAAGTAGAGAGAGTATATGGGGTCTTCTACGAAGATGTATAGAGCAATACAAATAAGTGCAAATATAAATGCGATAGTATCACTTTTTGTAATATTTTTTTCTCCACGTTTCATAGCAAGGAATACTACTGAGAGTCACATAAGGCCAGTAACAAGAGTTCCCCAAGCTCATGGTCAGGCATTGTCTCCAATTTGTATAAGGAAGGCAATTGTATCCATAATAAGAAATATAATCCAACTAAACAGATGAGGTTTAGTCTTTCATTTTAGTATGTCACGTATATATGGATAATATGCATATATACCAATGATGATAGTGAGTATTCAGAGGATAACTTTATAATCAAATTCCATAGGAGTCTATTTTTGTGAAGATAATATTGAGAAAAATAATGCTATACATAAAATAGTAAGCAGAGAAACAAAGAGCGCAAGTAAAATATAAAAAGAAAAGAGTATATGAAAATAGAAATATCAAAACTCAGAGAACTCATAGAAAAACAGTTCTATGAAAAAAATGTTCCGAGGGAAGTGGTACAGAAAATTACAGACTATTTAGCTTGGGCAGAAATGTCAGGGAATAGTACTCAGTGAATTATTAAGATGTTTGGTACAGAACCGATGCAAGATATTGTCCCGAAATATGAAATGAAAATTCAAAAAGAAACACCTTGTTCAATATTATTAGATGCAGGATGAAATAACAGTATTTACGTGAGCCAGATAGCAACGGACAAAGTTATCGAAAAGGCGAAGAGTGTAGGTATGGCAATAGGATGAGTACGAAATACATTTTCAAGTAACTGCGCTCAATCATACTATTTGAAGCAAATTTGTGACGAGGGACTTATTGGCCTTGCTTGTTTTCGCTCGCCCTGAGCAGTAGCTCCATATAATAGTATATCTCCACTATTTTGAACAAATCCTATCGCTTTTTGATTTCCAACACATGAAGAGAGCATCATATTTGATATGGCTACTTCGGCAATAACATACTATGGACTTATAGTTGCAGCAGATAAATGACAAAAATTAGAAGAAAATCTCGCAATGAACGATAAGTGAGAGATGACCACTGATCCAAAAGTAGCCTTGGATGGAGCGATATATCCATTTGATAGATGATATAAATCATCAAACCTTGCAATGATGGTAGAACTGTTATCAGGACCTCTTTTGAACTCAAGCTACTGTGATTATAAAACCTTTCAGGAAGAGTGGGGCTGAACATTTATAGCTATCGATCCTAATATTTTACTAGATCTCGATGATTTTAAAACAAAGTCGTCAGATATGGTAAAAACAATCCGAGAATCTCAGGCAAGAAATAATGAAGAAATCCGTCTTCCATGAGACGTTTCACAAAAGAAATACAAGGAATCTCTTAAGTCAGGAGAGGTTGATATAGAAGAAATATATTTAGAAAAGCTAGGGCATTTTAAGAAATAGTAATATGAAAAATGCATTTATCATACACGGAACTTGATGAAATCCAGATGAAAATTGGTTCCCTTGGATGAAGACTCAGCTAGAGGAGAGGGGATATGAGGTACAGGTACCAAGACTCCCAACTCCTGAAGGACAAAGTCTTGAGAATTGGACCGAGGCTTTTGAGCCTTTTCTAGATCACATCGATAAAGAGACTATCTTTATAGCCCATAGCTCTGGTCCAGCATTTGTACTGAGTATTTTAGAGGGACTAGATTTTCCGGTAAAGGCCTGCTACTTTGCAGCAGGATTCCTCGGACTCATAAATATCCCTGATTTTGATGTACTTAATAAAACAATTACAGATAGAGACTTTGATTGGAAAAAAGTTCAAAAAAACTGTAAGAGTTTTTATATGTGTCATGGCTCTGATGATCCATACGTTCCACTTGAGAATGCTCTGATGATGAGTAGGAACTTAGGGTTGAGTATTGATATGATAGAGGGAGGAGGGCACCTCAATAGTGAGAGTGGGTATAGGGAGTTTGGATATTTACTTAAAAAAATATAGGGGTATTAGAAGAGCCCCCATCTCTTTGCTTTTATGTAATTTAAATCAGTAACTCATAGGGGATTCTTTCTTGAGACTTGTTCATATAATTGTTCACAGCTTATCTTATCGTTCTTGAGCTGTTCTATATCGGGGTCTGTAATTCCTATCATTTGCAAGAACATAACCTTCCCATGTGGTGTATCCATTTCTCCTAACTCTTGGTCTAAAATAAATATTACTCATGTTATTTTTGTATCAGAGTCAGATTTTATTGGTCAGTTTGCTGGTAACCAATGAAATTTATTGAAGCAATCTCCTGTTTGAAAAACATATTTTGCAATGTTTTGTATAAAGTTGCACACCCATACGAGTTCTTTTTCGGATTCTCAAGAATCTTTTAGTCTAAAAGTAATTTCAAATCCATACTGACTAGATTCTTTTCCTACAGATTCAGTATCATAATAGAGAGATGAAAATCAGTATGTACAAAAATGATGGTGATTTATTCATCATGAAGAACTTTTATACGCACTTATTCATGGCAAAGGATCAGGTCATCATAGAGAGTAGGGTATCGCCGTTCACCAATGAGAAGGTTCTTGCTCTCAATAGTTCTTTTTAAGTTCGTATTCTATTGCATCCCATCAAGGAGAGGACTCAGTAGTGTATTTTTTTTCATACTCTGTAATATTCATAATATTTGTTTATAAGGTACTAGTCTATTCATCCCGCATCCTCTTTCTCTTCTTACTCAGAACTTGTTTCTGTTCCTGTAGATTCCTCACATAAATAAGCTTATTCCGAGATTTTCCGTTTCCTCATTCTTGGATTTCGAATTTTCAGGTTGCCTTGATGAGGGGAGTGAGCTTCTCAAAACCAAAGTTTCGGGAATCAAAGCTTGGCTGCTTCTTTTGGATAAGTCCTCAGACATCTCAGAGGAAAGCCCAGCCGTCGTCGTCTGAGAGGTCGTTGATAGTGGAGGCTATGAGAGCAATTTCTTTGTCTCAGACTTTGTCGACAGATCCTGATGTTCACTTAGATTCTTGGGTTTGTTTCTTGAGGATTTCGATGTAGATGAATTTATCGCAAGCTACGACGAAGGGATTGGGAGTTTTCTTTTCTCCAATTCCTATGACGAGCTTTCCAGCTTCTCGGAGTCTGGTTGCGAGCCGAGTGAAATCACTGTCTGAGGATACGAGACAAAATCCTTGTACTTTTTCTTCATAGAGGATATCCATTGCGTCGATGATCATGGCTGAATCAGTTGCATTTTTCCCTGTGGTGTAGCCATATTGTTGGATCGGAGTAATAGCATTTTCTAGGAGGAGATTCTTCCACTTTGTGAGTCCTGGACGAGTCCAATCTCCATAGATTCTCTTGATGGTTGGGTTTCCGTACTTGGTAATTTCTTCTATCATTTCTCCGATATAGGCTGAGGGGATATTATCTCCATCTATGAGTACTGCGAGGTTGAGATTGGTATCCATGAGTGTATTGTAAAATGCTAAAGGTATTTCTTTATTATTTCCTTTTTCTCTATAAAATCAATTCTAGTTGGTATTACTTAGAATTTTTGAAAATATGTCACTCTGGCAAACACAATCTTGGCAAGAAATGCTCGTATCTTCAGGACAATCAGAAGAATACTTTATGATAGAGAGAGATATTGATGGAGCCTCTCTCTCTTTCGGTGAAAGGGAGAGAATTCAAGAGAGGGATAATGCTGTAGTCTTTATAGAAAAACGAAAGGTCTCGATGTGAGAATACGGACTCTTTATTATTGGTTTAGAGGGAGAACTAGATGAAGACTTCATGCAAGGCCTCACAGAACTCTGCGGGGAGGAAAAATGCCTATTTCTACAAATAGAAACTCTGGATTATGATTGAACCTCTTTCCCTAATATTAGGGAAAGAATTCAAGATTGGGTTATCTCATACTACAAAAAATTCATCCCACCATATACAGCAGTTATAGACCTTACAAAGACAGACGAAGAGATACTTGCTGCAATGAAGCAGAAGGGAAGATACAATATTCGTCTCGCAGAAAAGAAATGAGTCATAATAGAACAGGTAGACAAGAATCCATATAACGCAAGAATATTTCACGAGCTCATGAATACGACGACAGCAAGAAATAAATTTGCAGGTAATACGCAGAAGTATTATGAGGAGTTTTTGAGTAGAATAGAAGACTCACAGCTTCTGTTTGCCTATTTTGAAGAAAAAGTTATTGCAGCAGGAATATTTGTATATGAGTGAGATAGCGCAATATACTACTATTGAGCTTCAGATAATGAGTATAGAAAAGTCATGGCACCATACCTCCTGCAGTGGAAAGCCATCGGGCATGCTATGAAAAGAGGATGTAAAATATATGATTTCCTCTGAGTAGCAGGACCAGATGAGGTAAATTCAGCACTTGCTGGTGTCACAGACTTTAAGAGAAAATTAACTCCTGATATTAGAAAGGTATCAGACAGTTATATGTATATACATAAAAAATGGAAGTATAGACTCATAGGACTCCTTAAAAATCTGAAAAAATAGTTTGCAGCTTATTTTTTTGATTAGTCTCGTGAATATCATAAGCTCTTTTTTTAGTACTAGACTTATTTTGTATAATAAGAAAGTTATTTTTTAAATTATATATTATGTCATATATTTTTGATAGAAAGAAGATTATAGCAGGGGTGTTTTGTGGTTTTTTACTTGTAGGATCAGTTTTTGCAGAAGGAAGCAGTTCAAATGGATGATGAGTGAAAGAGGTAGAGTTTTATGACTTTGACTTAACACTTGAAAAAAAGAATGATGGGAGTACAAAAATCTCATGGAATGACTTTGATAAGGATCTAGATTTTCAGTGGTATAAACTCATGCATTCTACTACAAATCCAAATCCAGTATACCCTGATCAAAGTGCTGCTTTTGTTGGGAGTAAAGACGATACTTCTACATCACTTTGGCTCAAAGCATGAAAAACTCATTACGTGAGAATATGTGCTATTACGCTAGAGGAAGAATATAGAAAATGAAGATATTGTTCAGAGACTCAGCAGCTAATCATTGCTGATACGCAGAAGAGCTCAGATACAAAAAAAGAAGTGAAGGCCGTGAAAGTACATTCTGAAAAGAAAGAAGTAAAAACTATAAATGCATCAGCAAAGAAAAATAATTCTGAGCTGAGTGATGAGATCAAGGCCCGTATTGATTTACTTCTCGAAGATTTTATAAGTAGGCTAGAGGGAAAAGACTACTCTGATGCTCAAATGATAAACTCTATTGATGCAGTTATCATAAAACTTGCAGAATATAAGGATAATGCTAGGTATACAAAAATGGTAAAGTACATGATAGGAGAGCTCGAGGAATATAGAAGTAAATATAATGACTTGGATATATTTGAAGACCTGCTCAATGACTTTTAAAATACTAATAGATAGTGTGCTTAGCTTCTAACAGGAATCGCACAGATTAAGTTTTTTATTAAAGAAGACTTCATAAGGAGTTTTGTAGCCAAGTCTTTTTCTTGGTCGTAAGTTTATGAGAGAAACATAATATTTCAACTGGTTTTGAGAAATATCTGA
>CALLPL010000041.1 GCA_938015455.1 uncultured Candidatus Altimarinota bacterium | reverse complement strand
CTCATAAAAACTCTAAACGTTCATTGTGAGAAGGAGTATAATCGTTTCTTTCATTTACAATGGATCTATGAATAAAAGCAAGAACGTAGAGACTGATATCTGATGGAACTATTCAGACCTCATCTAATAGTTCTCAGATTTTACTATGTGCTTTCGGGTTATCTATAGCTTTTTGAGTTATGACCAAAATGAAGGAAATTTATACAAAAATACATATGTCGAGAGTATTGTTTTTTCCTTTTTTGTAAAGGGCTATTTCTTTGCAAAAAATGTATATTTTGATGAATTTTCAGCTTGGCTATTTTGATGTTTTTCAATATTTTCATAAAAAGCATTCAAAATACCATTTACTATATTTTTACTAGTACTATCGCCAAAGTATTTTGCAAGGTCGATTCACTCATTTATTGATACTTTTGCAGGAATTTCTTCTTTTAAATAGAGCATTTCAGCAATTGCTATACACATGGCTAAAATATTAGTTTTGAGCATAGTATCTACATCAAACTTCGGTGCGTAAGTTGATATAATAGAGAGTAGCTCACTTTGCTTTTCTAGAATAATTTGAGTCATTTCTTCAAGATAATCTCCATCAGTATCAAAGGTGAGTATTCCTTCAAAAAATGATTCATGAAAGCGAGCTTCTTGAATCTCTCCGTATATTCGGGCATAGAGCTTTTGCAGGAGGTATTTTCGTGTTTTTTTTCGTGAAGTTTGCATATGTATTGAGAAAGAGTGCTAAAATTCACAAAAAAATCCCTATGTCTTCATCCATGAAGATAACAGAGATTTTTACAGGGGAACATTATATTCGAGTAACTTTTTGTTTTGAAACTTTTTGAGCAACTATTTGCTCACCTTTATACATACCATTTTCATCTGCAAAGTGAGAAAGGCCATTTCCCTCAGCATTAAGTGATACTCTATTAAAGAGTTTTCTAGCTGTAAGTTTTATCCAATTCGTTGTTCGTTGACGACTTCTGTGTTTTGAGTGTTTTTTCTTTGGTCCAAATGCCATAATTTCGCTATTAAATAAGTAAAGAACGTGTTTATACGTGCGGGATTATATGAAAGATTTTAATGAGTGCAAGTTTTTTGAAGTCTTTTCCTTGCAATCTTTTAAAAAATCTTAGAATCATCTATACATATCCAGAGAGAGTGTGAGAGTTAGAGGCTCTGTGATCGCTCCAGCAAGCTATTCTTGTTATAAAGAAAAGTAGTGCTCCTTCCTCCCCTGTTGCAGGGAAAAGATATAAAAAACTATACAAATTTTTACTAAAGCTTTTCTTTATTTGGGAAAAGCTTTTTTATATCAAAATACTGAGATGCTTTAATACAATAATTGAATTTACATGAAACACTATATATCAGCAGAGTCTGTAACATGTGGGCATCCGGATAAGATGTGTGACCAGATAAGTGACGCTATACTCGATGCATGCCTGAGAGAAGATCCTGAATCAAGAGTTGCTTGCGAATGTATGACAACTACGTGAACGATTATTGTGAGTGGGGAAATAACAACGAATGCCTGGGTAAATTTCCAAGATATAGCAAGAAAGGTTGTTTCTGATATTGGGTATACGAGTTTAGAAGCAGGATTTTCTGCTGAAGATGTCTCTGTCCAGATTCTTATTAACTCGCAATCCCCTGATATAGCTCAGTGAGTAAATACGGGGTGAGCTTGAGACCAAGGGATTATGTTTGGATATGCAAGTAATGAAAACGATGCTTATATGCCGACCCCAATTTATCTTGCTCATAAGCTAGCTCGAAAGCTAGAAGCTGTTCGAAAAGATGGAACACTTTCTTATTTGCAGCCAGATGGGAAAACTCAGGTAAGTTGTGAATATGAAAATGGAAAACTCCTGAGAGTTGCTACAGTTGTTATTTCAAACCAGCATACTACTTGAGTAAGTTTAGAGGAACTTCAAGCTGGAATTAAAAGAGAAGTCATACTTAAAGAGCTTTGAGATCTTATTGATGAAGATACCATTTTTCATATTAACCCTACAGGGAAATTTGTCATTGGTGGACCAAAATGAGATGCTGGACTTACAGGAAGGAAAATAATAATTGATACCTACGGTTGAATTGGCCGACACGGATGAGGAGCATTTTCTGGAAAGGATCCATCAAAGGTAGATAGATCAGCTGCGTATATGGCTCGTTATCTCGCAAAAAATATTGTAGCTTCATGACTCTGTGATACTTGCGAGATACAGCTTGCATATGCTATTTGAGTTATAAAACCAGTAAGTATTTATGTTGATATGAAGTGAGCAGATGTTAATGAAGAAAAAGTTATACAGACTATTAGAGATAACTTTGATTTATCTCAGTGAGGAATTATTAAGTTTCTTGATCTCAAAAAACCAATCTATCAAAAAACAGCGACTTACTGACACTTTGGAAGAGATGACGTAAGTTGGGAGGAACTTAATAGTGTAGAAGTATTCAAAAAATTGAACTGTTAAACTTCACTTACTCTCCAGACTCACCTACTTGCAATTACTCATAAAATATCTAGACTAGTATTTAGTATTTTTAAAAAGTCGCAATGAAAAAGATTTGTATTATAGAGGATGACCTAGGTATATCTGGTTCATTAAAACTCTATCTGGAAAACTCAGATTTTACGGTGATTACATATGAGAGTTGAGCAGGGGCAGCAGAGTTTATAGCGAAAGAGAAGCCAGATCTGATAATACTTGATATCAATCTTCCTGGAAAAGATGGTATGCAGGTTTGCTCTGAAGTTCGTATGGACTCTAGCACACCTATTATAATGCTCACAGCAAGAGACAGCGAATGAGATAAGGTAATGGGACTTGATAAAGGTGCTGATGACTACATAGCAAAACCATTCTCACCAAGAGAGCTTTTAGCCCGTATTAATTCAATTCTTAGAAGAAGTCTAGACGGAGCAGAAACTACCATTCATACTCTAGAATATGAGAATATTTTTATGGATACTCAAAAGATGGAAGTACTTGTTGCTTGAGATACTATAGCGCTCACAAAGAATGAATATGATATACTTGAAAAAATTTGGAAAGAAAACGGAAAACTCGTGAGTCGTGAAACTCTTATGACAGAAGTAATTGGATATGATAATTATATGTATGATAGAACAATAGATACGCATATAAAAAATCTGCGTAAAAAACTTTGAAACAAACAGATGATTCTTACTATACGAGGGAAGTGATATCGTCTGAATACTTAAAGTATGTCCCTCTCTCGAAAATTTGTATTTATACTCGTTGTGAGTGTTTGCAGTATAGCAATTGTAAATATCGCAGCGTTTTATCTATTTTATAACTCATATATTCGTCTTTATCTTTCTGAAAAACTGTCAGCGAGACAAGACGTTACTATAGAGTATATAAATAATATTATAGAGAGACAAACATTAGACGATATTGATAATATTTTTTCTGATGTTGAGTTTGAACTTTTTGAACTTCTAGATATTTGAGAATGAAGAATAGAACTTAATGATCCTGAAAATGTAAATATTGTAGTGGATTTTCTGGTAAAGAGTTGAGTATCTCCAAAGTATATTGAAGAAGTAATCCCAGAAAATAATCTAGAAAAAGTTTTAGACCTATTAAAAGACCCTGAAAGTGCTGAAACAAGATTTATTAAGAGGCTCTTTCTCTCTCTGGTTGCTACAAATGTTATAATGCTCCTACTTATTGCAGCTGGGATGTTGTATTTCACAAAAAGAATTATACTTCCAATTAAAAGAGCAACGAGTCAGATCAAGACTTTAGAGCTATGATCACGTAGTAAAAAGATAGAATATAAAAAAAAGGATGAAATTTGACTCCTTATTGACTCAATTAATGGACTAAATAAAAGACTCTCTATCCAAGAAAAAATAAGAAGTCGTCTCCTTGCTGATATCTCTCATGAATTGAAAACACCAATCACTTCTATACAGTGTTATCTTGAATGAATTTCTGATGGGGTTATTGACCTATCAGAAAAAAATCTTAGTTCTATAACTTCAGAGATGTCTCGTCTTATCGGTTTAGTGAACCAAATTATGGAATATGAACAGTTTGAGAACCAGGAACTTGTGGTCTCAAAAAAGAACTTTAATCCATATGAAGTTATTTCTAGTATAGTTGAAACACAACAGCAGCGACTCAGTGATAATACTCAATCAATTGAATTAACAGGATCTCAAAACATAGAACTCCTTGCAGACGAAGACTTACTGCGTCAAGTTATTTATAATATTCTTTGAAACTTCCATAAATATGCTTGAAAAAACACTCTTATGAAGATACATATCTCATGAAATGCTTTAGTATTTTCTGATAATGGCTCCTGAATTGCTAAAAAAGAGATTCCTTTTCTCTTTGAGAAATTTTATCAATGAAAGCTAGAAAAAACATGAGACAGTGCTATTAGAGGAATAGGAGTATGACTCTCTGTAGTGAAGAAAATTATTGAGGCACACGGCTGGAAAATCAAGATAAAGTCCGATAGTAACAAATGATTTTCTATTTCTCTTATTATTAGCTAATTTTCAGCTTCACCTAACTTTCACATAATTCTCTAGTATTATTGAAAATAAAAGTATAATAATAAGCGTTAAGGGGTTCTTGAAAAGAATGGTTTTAGCCTTATAAAAAACTAAACTTTAAAATGGAACTCTTTAATTTTTAGTATTATCAATAAAAAACTTGTATAATATTTTTTTACAAAAAGTAATAATCTTATTATTTCTATTCTTTGTATCGTGATACAATGTTTTTTGAGCTTCATGAGAACTTGTAATTGATGGTGCTAATGAAATTGAAATAAAGAATCAAGAAGAGGTCAAAGGAGATGTCCTAAAAGAATGAAACGAAATCAAGAGTGAAGAAAAAGAAATTCCAAAAGAAGAAAAGCCACAAACGGTGAAAGAAATGCAAAGTGAAATAAAAACTTTAGAAAAAGAAAAAGAAATACTTGAATTCAAATGGAATACTTTTCGTATTTGAAATGAAAATCTAGGTGATATTATCAGATGAGAGATGACTCCCGATGATAAGAGTAAACTTGAGACACTTTTGGTAAATTATACGAGTCTTAAAAATAAAATTGATACTGATATTGCAAATGCCGTTGAAAGAGGTCAAGAAACAGGTGGTTTACAAATTGAATTATCTGAACTAAAACGAAGTTTATATATGAAGCTTATTCCATATATAGAAGAAGGAAAAATTGGAGCTTTTAAGCTGTATATAGAATCAGATATTAATTATAATGAAAAGAGTAAAGAAGTGGCTACAGAAATTGAAGAAAAAGAAGTAGAACGTAATGAACGAGTTGAAAAAATAAAAGATGATATAGAGGAAAATGCTGAAGTTTTAAGAGAACAAATTAGAGTAAAGATTACTACTGGACTACAAGTAAAACTTGATGAATTTATTGCACAAGAAAAGTTTCAGTGATTACGTGACGAATCAAAGATTCTCTTGTTCGAGCGTCTTATATCAAAACTCCAAACAAAGAAAGAGTCACTTGAGGACACTGTGAATCCAACAAGTATTATAGAAGAGAGAATCTTCCTCTACGAGGTTGTCCAGGAGACTCTTTATTGATACATACAAAATTGGAAGCAATAAAAAAGCAGCTCTTAAGCTGATTTTTTAGATACTATATCCATAGCTTCTGTTACTATTTCATCAATACTTTTTCCAACAGTATCTATGACATCTGTTGCTTGTTGTGTATATTTAGGATCTCTTTCATTATAAACTCTTTGAGCTTCCTCTAGTATACTTTCACTCTCACTTCATAAATTTGGTCTGTTTTCAGCACTATCGACATCATTTTTTATTCTCTCTGCTAAAACTTCAGGAGTAGCCCGAAGATATATTACTATTGCTCAACTATTCTTTAATATTTCTGAATTGACAACATCAGAAAACTCTTCACCTGTATTACCATTTTTCACACTTCAAAACGTAGTCGTACCTCATCCTAGAGCTAATACCTCTGTTTCTCAGTTCATAAGTTTTTTAAAGGCTGGATGTTCTATTGTTTTTCTAAAATGGAACCAGTTCATTCTTGTTACATATTCGTCTATAGACTCTCAATGCATTTCTTCCTTTGTTGCATCATCTCCATCTTTAAAAGTTGCACTAATGCGATTTGCAAATTCTCTTCAAACGGTAGTTTTTCAACTTCATCTTCCACCGATAAATACTACTTTTTGCTCTAAATTAATATTCATGATTTAATTTTACAGAATAGCAATAAGATATTTATACTAATTCTAGTAAAAAAATCAATACTACTTAAGCCTTTCTCTGATATAACTATTCAAATCAGTAAGAGGAACTATCTCTTGCTGCATAGAGTCCCTATGACGAACAGTAACGTTTCAGGCATCATAGTTATCAGAATCTATGACCACACAAAATGGAGTCCCAATCTCGTCCATGCGGGCATATCTCTTCCCTACTGATCCTACTTCATCATATTCACACACAAAGTCCTCTGAGAGCTGTCAGTAAACCTCTTTTCACTCTGCTCAAAGTTTCTTTACGATCGGAAGTACTCATACCTTGATAGGAGCAACCTTTGGATCAAGCTTGAGGTAGCTTCTGTCTTCCTCTATAGTATATGCGTCACAAAGAGCAGCAAGGGTTATTCTGCCAAGCCCCATAGCTGGCTCAATCACATATGGAAGAAACTTCTTGTTGTTAACTGCATCAAAATAGCTCAGATTTTGTCCTGAGGCCTTCATATGTGCTCAGAGATCATAGTCAGTTCTATTAGCAAGCGTTTCTATTTCTCCCCATCCAAATGGGTAATTATAATCAAAATCTCAAGCTTCTTTACTATAGTGAGGGAGTTCTTCCTGCTTGATTGGAGTAAAGCGAACATTTTCAGGGCTTAATCAGATTACTTCTGTGAAAAATCTCTCAGACTCAGATTTCCATGTTTGGAATGCTTCATCATCTTCTCCTGGATTCACAAAGTACTCAATTTCCATTTGTTCAAATTCACGAGTACGAAATATAAAATTTCCAGGAGTGATTTCGTTTCGAAAGCTCTTCCCTACTTGCGCTATACCAAAGGGGAGTTTTCTTCGACTACTTCTCGCAACATTGGTAAAGTCTACAAACTGTCCTTGGGCTGTTTCTGGTCTCAGATATGCCTGAGATGCACCATCTTCTGTGACTCAGAGAAAGGTCTTTAGCATCAGATTAAACTTCTTTATATCAGAAAAGTTTTGTGCCTCACAGTTTGGGCAAGTTATTTCAAGCTCTTTTACTATCTCCCCTAATCTTTCAGTTTCTGTTTTATCACCAGCGTATCCATCTGGTTCAATTGCTCAAGCCTCTATCTTTGCGTCTACGAGCTTATCTGCTCTAAATCGTTCCTTACACTCCTTGCAGTCCATCAGGGGATCAGCAAATCCTCCTACATGTCCTGATGCTTCCCAGACCTTGGGATTCATTATAAGAGATGCATCAAGCAGCATCACATCAAGTCTTTTTTGAATAAACTCCTTCAGCCAAAGATTCTTAATATTTTCCTTCATCAGTGATCCATATGGCCCATAGTCCCAGCTATTTGCCAGTCCTCCATATATCTCCGATCCAGGATACACAAATCACCGGTTCTGACACAGATTCACAATATCCTTCATATTTTTAGTCATAATTATTTTTTAGTAGTTATATTTTCTATGTATCTCTTCTTGAGGAAGCCGACTGAAAGGGTTGAGAGATAAAATCAGAGTGTTGGAATCATAGCATTGAGGTACATTCACTCTACTCATATGAGATTCATGAAAAATATCATGAATATATAGGTGATGAGTATAACCAGTGACTTTCTCTGCCAACTGGTTTCCCAAGCTTTCTCTGCCTCGACTTTTTTATTTCTAGTCTTTAAGGCCTGAATCTCTTGTATTATTTCTTCTTGTTTCATAACTACACATCATAAGGTTTCTTTGGGAACTCATATCATTCTCATAATGGAAGATACACTTGCTCTACTCCGTTTTCAGCTAAAAATCTTTCTGTTGCTTCTTGATCCTGATGAAGATATGGATAAGCATACACTATTCTTTTAATTCCAGCTGCTACCATATTCTTAGTACACTGAAAACATGGTTGCAGAGTTATATATACTGTTGCTCATTCGATAGGTATCCCCCTCCTCGCTGCCCACAGCATAGCATTCATCTCAGCGTGTATTTCATACTTCGCTGACCAGTCGTGATGCGCTTTGGTATACTTACCTTCCCAGTAATCGTCACAGTTGGTATATCAGGCTGGTGTGCCGGTATACCCCGTTGAAAGTATTCGAGTATCTTTTACAAGAATCGCTCAGGTTTTTTTTGAAACACACTTTGACCCTTGGCCTATTTCGAAGGCTATTTTTAAGAAGTTTTTATCTGTTAACATAATTTTTTAGTTAAAAAATCCCCAAAGCTTATGTATATAAGCCCTGGGGTCTAAGAGTTTTAGACGGTTCCACCCTGGTATTTTACTTTTAATCTTTGAGTATATTTCCTCATCTACGTTTCCATGATAGATTTATGCAGAGCTATACTCCAAGAACTATAGAGATAATATAGAGGCAGAACTTTTTGTCAAAAAATATAATCCTATTTAAAATGTTTTAGATATTCAGCAGCACTTCATTCTATAAACCAGTCGATCTTTTTATCGCTATAGTCGTCTCCTGGAATTATATTTTTCCAACTCGTGGAAACCATTCAGCTATAGTTATTTTCTGCGGCCCATTTTGTATGTCTTTTGGTAACATCATCTCTCCACCAAGTAGATCCTAGTACATCAAAACCTGCTTCTTGGAATGCAAGGCCAGAAGGAAACTCATCCTGCCCATCAAAATAATGATAATCTATTACAGTAAGATTATTCGTAATAGAATTACGAAGTGTTTTTCCAAACCATTTTCCTGTATTTGCATTCAAGTGAGGTGCAAACATGTTAGGAAATTCATTGGGATGTAGGAGCATATCTCCCCATATCCATGTTTCAATTCCCCATTTGCGGCTTATTATTTCCTCTAAACGATTAATACTTATTTTATAGAGGCTTCCATGAGCAATATTATTAGCCTCATCTTCTCTCAGTGATAAAGCAGGATTTATATAGTCTCCATCTTCGTCTTTTCATTGATAATATGCTACTTCATCATGTCCAACATGAAATGCAAATGGTCGAGTGATGCTTATTATCTCTGATAAGAGTGGTACAACAATTTCATAAATTTCTTCTTTTCGTGGGTCATAAGTTTTCGAGTTAAACATAAGCTTTTCATGACTTGGATCTGTACGATCTAAGAACTTTTCTTGATGTGTAAAGAGCTTCACTTCAGGGATGATATATAGACCTTTTCATTTTATATAATCTACAAGTTCTACAAACTCAGCTCGTGATAGAGCAGTTGGAAGGGCTTTCCATGGTGCGTTTTCTAGATCAAATCCTTGGGTGATTTGTATTATAACGGTATTATAACCAGCTTTTTCTACTCTATCAATAATAGATTTTTGTAGTTCAAGATCCATTTCTCGCGCAACATAATGAAAAGCAAGTATTGGTTCATCTGGTCGCGTTGGGAGGTTTTCAAATATTTTTGGGTTAAAGTGTTCTCTAAATATTGCAGATGAATCTTTAATAGTTTCATTCAGTATTTCTCATTCGGTTTTTCCTGTATTTTTAAATAGATAATTAGCTCTATAAGGATATGCATGCTGCCAACTGGTTGCTACCATTCCTGAATAATCATGTTGTGCTCCCCAAGTAGTATGATCTGTGATAATATTTGACGTTTTCCACGTTGCACCAAGGACATCAAAACCTTCTTGTTTGAGAGTAAGTCACGACTTAAACTCTGTAGTATTTCCAAAATAATGCCAATCAAGCACTGTCAGATCTTTTGTGAGTCAGTCTCGGAGAGCTTTTCAATACCCTTCTCCTCTATCAGCATGAAGATGTGTTGAAAACATATCAGGAAAAGTTTCAGGATGAATAAGCATATCTCACCAGATCCATGTCTCAATACCCCATCTATTTTTAATAATTTCCTGCATTCTATTGACGCTTATTTCAAATAGTTTAGCTGGAGGAGTTGGTTCGTTCGCCTCTAAGAGTGAATGATTTGGAAGTGAGCCATCATCATTTGGAGTATATTTCGGAATTTCATCATGTCCGATATGAAATGCATAAGGTCTAATAATACTTATAATCTCAGAAATAAGAGGTACTACCAGTTTATAAACCTCTTCTTTTGTAGGATCATATGTCTTTGAGTTAAACATCAATTCGGGATGGCTTTTATTAAAGAGTTTCTCTTGATGTGTAAAGAGCTTAATCTCTGGAACAATATCTATATGTTTACTCTGAGTATATTCCACAAGTTCCACAAACTCTGCTCTTGTAAGGGGAATAATCTCGTCTTCTGGTATCGGTGCATCCCAAGGAGCCTTATTAAACTCAACTCCTCAAAAACCTAGTTGCATAATAACGGTATTGTATTTTGCACGAGCTATCTTATCAATGAGTTCTTTTGCTTCTTCCAGAGTCATATATCTGAGAACAAAATGAAAAGCAATAATAGGTCTATCTGGCCTTTTAGGGAGATTATCAAAAACATCTGAACTGCTATCATCTCTCTCAGAGTAGGTGAGAGTGTTTCCTCGTAAATTATTTCACTCAATTCATAGCTGTGTGGCAAATAATGATCAGGTGAGAAGAAAGGTTAGTCCAAGAGCTATAAGATACTTTTTCCCACAGCAATTTTTAATAATGCTTAGGTACTCTTGAATATAAGATCGAAAATATTGTTTTAGAGAAGATTTCATTAAAATAGTGTTAAATAATTAATTATCTAACACTATTTTAACATATCTATTTTTGAATCTCAATACTTTATTGTATCTTTTCTTCTATATCTGCAAGAGAGCTCCCTCATACCCATTTTTTGATGAGATCTCAGCTGCTGTCTACTTTAACAAAGGTATGTTGAGCCGTTACTCAATATTTCTTTCGAAGGTCAGTATTGCTATCAAAATCTACTTTTAGAAGTGTGATGTCTGTAGATGAAATATCAGCTGAAGATATACTTGCGTCTGCAGCTATACAACTAGGACACCATTCAGCATGGAAAAATAGTACCGTAGTATCAGTAGCTCCTACAAGTGAAGCATCATAGTTACTATAAGAACCCTGTCCATCTTTCATCATCTTTTCATCAGATGAGCCTTTATCCATAACTCCTATAGGAGTAGCTCAGACTTCAAAGATCCATCCTCTCGTTGCTGATGTGTTATGATCAGTATAATTAGATGTAATAAGGCCATTTTTGAGAGCAGTCATAGCATAGTCTCATTGCCAGTCTGAGGTATTTTGAACTTTCTCAATTCATCGAGCTTTGAGTATAAGTTTCATACTTTCAGCTTTGGTAATAGAATCGTTTGGACGAAAAGTATCATTGAGAGCTATAAAACCTTGATTTAATGCCTCTTCAATATATTTACATCCCCAGTCATTTTCTACATCAGGAAATACTCAGCCACATAGAGTAGGAACATTTTTTCCTGAGAGATTCATCACAATTTTCATCATCTCCTTTCGAGTAATTGTATCTCCTAGACGATAGTCGTCAGCAGTAGTGATTACTCACTTAGCTGCAAGAGACTGAGCAGATCAGAGCTCTGAAGCTCAAACACTTCCTATTGAGACAGTAGCTGCTAGTAGGGCCACTAAAAGTTTTTTAGACATAACTTGTATGTTACAAAAGTAAGGTAGTAAGTATACTATACTCTGACCTTTAAAAAAACTAAAGGTTTAAGAATATTCAGCTTGCCTCTAGCTCTTCTCTCATTAATACTCACTCTCCATTTCTTCATATGATAAATATTTGTAGGTCTTGATTTGTGTTCTGTTCATCTATATAACTTGCAGTTCAGATACTTAATCCTCAGCTGAATCTATATTTAGAACCATCAGCTCTACTTGCTGGAGTAAATCATGGCATATCCTTATTCCTATTTTTAGAGTATTCTAAAAATCTAGAACTTGCGAGTGAATATCATGTAGCGTGTCAGGAACTGTTTATAATTGATCAGAACCCTGAACTTAAGAATGACTTTCTATAAAATTCTGAAAGTCATACTCAAGAGGCAAATTCATAATCTAGCTTGAAACTTAGAATTTTTGAATATCCTAGCAGATTATGCGTATTTTTAGCTGTATCTTCAGTATATTCACAGGGACTTCAGGTTGTATTGTCTGTGTTTAATTGTTTTAGGGTTTCTTTGAAAGTCATAATATGATATTAATGTAAATAAAAAGCCCTCTTAGATTTTCTCTAAGAGGGCTCTGATTGTTTTGTTGTTACTTATTTGACGACGAAAAACATCCTTTCTAGAGAAAATTTACTCAGAAGGACCACGACAATGTTAATAATGTAGGATGGCTTTTGCATGGAAGTAGGTGCATTAAATTACAGTCTCGTATTCTATGGATTTACGTGCCTGTGTCAATGTATTAACTCTTAGCCATAATAAAAGCTTTGTAACAATCATATATTTGAAATATAGCTTCTTCTGACACATTTTCTTCTCTTGAATGAATATTCTGGCAATCAGGTAAATGCAGAAGTAAAGGCATTCATTTTTCAGCAAAATATCTCCCATCACTGGCTCCATGTTCTTTTTTAATTTCAGGTACAAATCAGAGAACTTCTTCGCAAGTTTTGAGGTATCTCTGGATAAATGGATGCCCAGAATCTGTGAACACGATACTTCCCTCTTGATACTCGAGAAGTTTTGCTCAGTATTCTTCTAATTTTTTCATAATCTTTATTTTAAGAACTCACATATCTGAAAAGGTTTCTGTTACACGAATATTAAAATGAGCCTTACAGTTTTCTGGAATAACATTTGTTGCAGTCCCTCACTCTAGCATTGTTAGTTCGACGGTGCTTCCCCAGTAGTCGTTTTCTGGATTTAATTTCTCTGGTTCTTCTATGAGATCTTTGAGTGCTTTATAAAGTTCAAAGTTTTTTTCTATAGCATTTTCTCCAGTCCATGGGCGACTTGAGTGAGCAGACTTCCCTTGTAGAACTACATATACGTCAATGATCCCTTTTTCTGCTGTGACAATCTTTTTTACTCAGCCACTATCAGGTACGAGAACCCCTTCTCTTGCCTTATATCAAAGTTTTACTATTTCTCAAGCTCAATCATCTCAACTTACTTCTTCGTCTGTTGTTAAAATGAGAGAAATTTTCTTCTCAGTAAAATCTGCTTCAAAGATTTCCTTCATAAGTGTTATCATAATTGCATCTCAGGCCTTCATATCTCCTGCTCCTCTAGCAAATATCTTCCCATCTTTATGTACTGGTTCGAATTGACCATCTTCGCTGGGAGGGACCACATCTAAATGACCATTAAGAATAATGTCAGCTTCTAGTCACTCGAAGTTCTGAATTACAATACTTGGCTTTGTATTAAACTCATACCTCTTGATAATAGCATTCTGATAATCTCAAAATTCAGCTTCTACAAAGTCTACTATTTCATTGAGTTTTTCTATGTCTGTGCTGACTGATGGGATTCTGATAAGAGAGTCTAGAAGTGGAAGAATTGTTTGTTTCATATACTTTATTTAATAATAGGCTCCTTTCTGAGTGTTCATCTCTCTAAGAGATCATGCACCGTTTTTCTTAAAGACTCAGTATGAACTAAAACAAAATTACAAATATTTCATGTTAAATCAACTCATTCTCATATTATCTTCCCACAGTTACCTTTATTTAATATGCCTTTAACTAACTTTGTTGTTGGTCCACTTATATTCATAAAATCAGTTAGAAATTTCTTTACTCTATTTAAAGTTGAAACTTTTGTTCCTTGCTCGTTAGGTATATCATATGCAATTCAGTACATTCTAATAGCCTTAGCTACTTCCGGATCTCAGGTTGTATATCTTGCTATATTACTCACAATTTAGTTTTACATAAATAAAAAAACTCCCTTCATTCCTGAAGAGAGTTTATAAAAAATTTTTCTAAAAATCTATACCATAAAAACTGCCTTCAGGATGTTCCCGAGAAGCAGAAGCAGAGTAATAGTAGATTTGCAGTTCATTTTTGTGGGTTACAAAATGATATTCTTTTTATATTGAAGAATACATTTCTGTCAAATAATTTTATTTAAAATCATCGTATGATCTTGCAGTAGCAAGAAATATCCATCCTCTTGTAGCTGGAGTATTAAAGTGGTCTGGCTTGTCCTCTATGTATCAGAGATAGTAGGCCGAAGAGATATAGTCTTGTTGCCAAGAATTTGTCTCATAACGTTTAGAAAGTCACCTTGCTTTAAAAATAAGTTTCAGAGCTTCTGCCTGGCTTAGAGTTTCATCAGGACGAAAAGTGTTATTATCTGCTATAAATCATTCTCTGAGGGCTGATTCTATGTATTTACAGCCCCAATCATTAAGAACATCAGTAAAAAATCAATTACACTGCGAGTTTAGCTCTATTTTAGAAATGTTTGCTATGACTTTTATGATTTCTTTTCGAGTAATAGTATTTCCCAGATTATACTTTTGTGGTGAGAGACTTTGAGACTCTATAACTTCTTTTCAAGAAAGAAATTCAGCAGCATACCTCTCTCTCGAAATCTCAGGGTCTCATACTGTTCAGATATATTGAAATCAAAGCTTCTCACAGCAAGATTCAAATGATTCAGTTTCACAGGTCTTATCAGCTGACCAAGAATTTGGAAGCCAATTAGGATCTTCATAAGTGCCAGGAGTAAAACTTCCACAAAGTACCTGAACAGACTGAGTAACAAAATATTCTTTTCTTTCTATAGAAAAAACTCCCAAGAAAAATACTTGGGAGATTATGATGCTATATAAAATATTCTTTAGATTCATGATTTATAAACCAAGTAAATCCCATAATTCTTGTTCCTCTGGTGTAAGCTCTACATCTGCAGGGGGAAGAAATTTAAAATCACTATAAGTTCTAGCAGCGCTAGAGAATATCCATCCACGAAGCCCGAGTTTATCATATTTTAAATAAGTATCTTCTAAGATTCATTCTGACGTAGCTTTTGTTTTATATCCTTCTCTCCAATCATCATTTTGATCACGTTCAATTCCCTTTGCCTGCATTATCATCTTAAGAGCTTCTATTTGAGTAACGTTATCATCTGGCCTAAAGCTAGTGTTTGCAGCTATATATCCCTGCGAAAGAGCAGCTTCAGAATACTTACACCCCCAATCTGATGCATTCATATCTGTAAAGTTTCAAGCGCATGAATCAACTACGGTCTTTCCTGAAAGATTCATCATAACTTTTAACATCTCTCGACGAGTAATATTATTGTCTAGGTTATATTTTGTAATATCTATAGTATTATCGTTTATGATTCATTTGCTTGCGATAAAGTTTGCTGACTGTATATTATGTTCTGTCAATCAATGAACTTGAGCTCAAAGAATAATGAAAAATAATACTCCAAGGCTTATAATTTTTTTCATAAGAAATTATGATTAATAAATAACTATTATATATAACGAAAATATTCTTTAAAAGTGACAATATACTATAACTCTAAACTTGTTTGTCAAAGATTTGAGATTGAGGATGCTGCGTTTTTGGGGGAAGTATCTTTTAAAAAAGATTCAAGTATTTGCAGATCATATTTGAGATTATGTCATATTATCTCGATATTACTCTCTAAAATTTTTCTTATAAAATTTTGTAATTCTCGTGTATTAATATGAGGTCAATTATGAAGACGATTAATATAAAATATTTCGTTCTCATTAAGTAAAATACTTACTCAGACAAGCTCAGCTTCTCTAACATTTAAACTTGTAGTTTCTGTATCAAGAACCATTCTTTTAGCTTTCTTAATTTTTTTTAGAAGGTCTGAAAGTCATTCACTGTCACCTACTATTTGAACTTTCTTTCAAATATCTGACCAAGTCTTAAGTTTCTCTTCCTCGTCTTTTAAAAGAGAGAAAAACTCAAGTTCCCTGAAGAAATCATGCAGCTGTGTAGTTTGTATTTCTTGAGGATTAAATAAATAGTCTTCTATATCAAAATCTTGAAGCTCCATATTACAATCCAGAGTCGCAAGTTTCTGAGAAAGAAACGCGTTTTCTCTTCCCTCTATAAATTTTTCAAGTGTCTTTCATTTCAATATCTTTTGTACATCTTCTCATAGAGAGGTATAAATACTCTCTATACTATCTATTGTTTCATAAATTTTTTCAAGAGTTCATAGTTCATTGAGAAGTACGGTTGCTTTTTTTGGTCAAATTCAAGCAATTCCTGGAATATTATCAGAGCTATCACCGCAAATTGCAAGATAATCTCTCACACACTCTGCTCATACTCAAAATTTTTCAAATGTTTCTTCTGGGCCTGAAATTTTCTTTTTTTGTGTATCATATACCTTTACTTGTTCATTGACGAGAGCATAGAGATCCTTATCTCAAGAGAGTATAAAAATCTCATTTTTTTCTTGATTTCAGAGCCTAACAGCAAGTGTTCCTATGACATCGTCAGCCTCATAGCCAGGAATTTCTATGATATCAATATTCATTTTCGCTATCATCTCCTCTATATCTCATATTTGAGACCTAAGGTTATCGGGCATTCTCTCACGAGTTGCTTTGTATTCGCTATAGAGTTTGTGTCTAAAGTTATCTCCCTTAGCATCCTTTATAAACACAATATAATCGGGGTTTTCTTTCACTAATTGACCTACAAAGAACTTTGCCATCCCAAAAGTTGCGTTTACAACTCTCCCATCTTTTGTAGAAAACTCAGGCAAAGCAAAAAACATCCTGTAAATGAAAGAATTTCCGTCAATGAGATATATTCTTTTGGACATAATTAATATTTCCTCTTAGCATGTAAATCTATTTCTACTCAGAAATGTGTTTGCATATCCTGAGAAATATTTCAAAGACTCGCGTGGTGATTTTGAGCTCACTCAACTTGAACACAGTAGCTTGCCAGAACTGTTCAGACTTGGCAAGCAGTTTTCCAGTCATATCATTCGATGATTCATTTTAGGAGTCAGGCTCTATATGCGTCTCATGCTCCTGTTTCATCTTCTATATCTTCTATTTTTATGGCAGGAATATGGAGTATATGATTTCCTTCTCTGAGTTCTGATCCATGAGCACTATAGGTTATGATGATTTTCTCAAACATATCTCAGAGCTGTTCATCACTAAAACCAGTTTTAAGTTGTAGTTCTTTCATTTCGTGTTGATTTGCAATGAGGTAGGTTCAAAGATTGAGGAATTCTCGAAGTTCGTCCTCACTCATCGCAGTTATCTGTTGAGCTGGGTCTACAAAAAATGGAGTATTTTTTGCGTATAGTTCTCTGGCATGATTCAGCATAGCAGATGTGTGATTTGCTGATACTATGGCGATTCATATAGACTCAGTGACATATGAGACATGTGTTTGATCTGCCTCAAGCATAGATCCAGGGTGAAATATTGTTATTTTATGAGCATTATTATCCGAGAGAATAATGCTGCCTGCTGTGACTCTTTTTCTGTCTCTATGAAAATATTTCATATTTATTCGCTCATCAATAACAGCATCTTCAGTAAAATCTATACCTGCTGCACTTAAAAGTATAGAGTTCTCTCATAAAAGAGAGAGGTTATAAGCCATATTAAGACCGGTTCATCATATAAATTTTTCATGTTTTTCACACATAAGAGACATATTAAGGCCCCTTTGTATGTCCCCATCTGGAAATTGCTCGCGAAAATCCCCCTCATAATGCATGAGGGTATCAAAAGCCGTAGATCAGCTCACTAAGATTTCTTTCATATATATTTTTTATATTATATGTACTTATAGTATCAAATTTATTTTAGTTGTCTAAAAATTGTATATAACTAAAAATAGAATATATTTCATGTATTAATTCTTCAATTAATTTTTGTATGTGAATGATGCAAGCACTGCTCACTAAGAAAATAGGGCTCACACATGATGTATATGAACTTCACTATGAACTTTCTCAGGAAAAGGAAATGAAACCAGGTCAGTTTATTACATTCATTCTTCCTGGAGTATGATGACGTTCATATTCAGTATTAAGGCTTGAATGAAAAAATGCAATTCTAATTATTAAAAAGTGGCCAATGCAGGACTGAGGAAGAGGAGGAAGTATAGCTTTATGTGATGCAAAAATTTGAGAAGAATTTAAATCAGTATGACCTGCAGGACACTTTGTCCTCCAAGAAAATACTACGAATAAACTCTTTATTGGTACAGGAACTGGACTCGTACCACTCTATAACCAAATAATAGAAGGACTCAAAAGAGATACATGAGAAAGATATCAGCTTGTATTTTGAGTACGATATCTTAAAGATATGTTTTATGTAAAAGAGTTTGAGGAATTAAAAGAAAAATATCCAGATAGGTTTTATTATCATCTTGTAGTGAGTCGTGATGAAGACGAATGAATCATTAAAAAATGATATGTAACAGACTTTATTTCAAAAAACGTAGTAGAGCAGTATAGTGAATATTACCTCTGTTGAGCACCAGCAATGATCGAGAGTTGCCAAGAAAAGTTAGAGCAGTTATGAGTAAGCTGAGAAAATGTGTTTTTTGAAAAGTATAGCTAGAGTGTAAAATCAAGTATTGCAAAGGCATTTTGCATAGCAAGCTCTAGGTTATTCATCGTAGAATCTTTTGATGTATTATCTGCTCCGTCACTTACAGATTTTATCACTACCATTTTATCGAGCATATCGTACTGTTTTATAACACTTAATATAGCGTAAGATTCCATATCTACTATATCAGCTCAAAATGTCTCTCTGATCTCTGATTGTAAATCAATATTATCTATAAACTGGTCTCCTGTAGCACATATTCAACTCAGATGAAGGTTAAATTTTTCTAGATCATATTCTTCTCCTATTGCGTATTCTAAAAATATTGGTTCTCGTAGGTGCTTTGAAAAATCTAGCTCTTTAGGCATATAAAAATCATGCTGAACAAAGGTATTTGGCAGTATGACATCTCAAATCTTGAGTGAGTCATGATGAAGATTTCAAACTATTCATATATTTATAACTTTTTGTAGATTATAGTTTTCACATAAATAGGTACTTGCAAATGCTGCATGTATTTTTCATTCACCACAAACTACAAGAACAATATTTTCTTGCTCATTATCGTCATTATTACGTACTCATTCATATATCTTTAATGATCACAAAGTTTTAGTTTCTTTGAGTTTATAGGTTTTAATAATGATATCAGCTTCTTGCTCTAGTGCTGTTATGATAGCTTTTGTTACAAGTGTCATAGTATTTTAGCTTATATGGGATTAGATTTCACTAAAAAGGTATTTCTTTTTATATGAAAGTAAAGGAAAAATCTTTACTTTCAGGTCTTTTTGTTTAGACTCTCGCAAGATTAGATTTTTTGAAAAATCATGGATACAAATCTCATAAATATATTCAGCTTTTGACTTGCAACCTTTCTTGTAGGGTTTCTGTTTGCTCCATATTATATCGGAGTTCTCAATAGATTAAAACTGTGAAAGCAAATACGAGAAAATGCGACTATTGGAAAAGCATTTAAGTTTTTTGAACTTCATAAACACAAAAAATGAACCCCAACGATGGGCTGAGCTGTTATACTCTGAACCGTATTTTTTATGGTTATTGTTTCAGAACTTTTCCAATATTTATGATTTATTAATAATTCTCTTGTGAATCAAAAAGAGACCTATCTAAGTCTCTTTACTCTTTTCACCGTTGGGATTCTATGAGGAGCAGATGACTATATGAATATTAGAGAAATATGAAAAACAAAGTGACTCTCAATAAAATTTAAAATGTTCTGGCTTATTATACTTTCATGAGCCTGAGCATGGTGGTTTTATGATAAACTTGGTTGGTCTGAAATCCTCCTGAAACTCCCATTTATGCCAGGGATAGAGCTTTGATTTCTCTTTATACCACTCTTTATATTCATCATTACTGCAGCAGCTAATTCTGTAAATTTTACTGATGGGCTTGATTGACTTGCTTGAGGAACGCTTCTCTTTGCATATGCTGTTTATGGTTTTATTACCTACGATCAATGACTTTTTCTTCTCTCTACTCTTTGTGTGAGTATTTGTTGAGCGCTAGTAGCGTTTTTGTGGTTCAATATTAAACCTGCCAAGTTTTACATGTGAGATGTCGGGAGTCTTCCACTATGAGCAAACCTCTGACTCATGGCTCTACTCACCAATACGCTTGCTATACTCGTAATAGTAGGACTTATATTCATTCTCGAAACTCTTTCTGTTATAATCCAACTCACGAGTAAAAAGTTTCGTAATGGAAAAAAAGTATTTAAAATAGCTCCATTTCACCATCATCTAGAGGCATGTGGTTGGTCAGAGGAAACAGTAGTATTCAGGCTCTGGCTTGTAAGTCTCATACTCTCAGTTGTCGGAGTAATATTTTATATTATTCAGAAGTAACTTTAACCCTAACCTGAATCCTTTCCCTTTAAGAATAAGAGAAAGGGGCTACATATGAAGTATTTTCAAGAACATGATAATCTCTTAGAAGCTACATTTGAATTTCAA
>CALLPL010000040.1 GCA_938015455.1 uncultured Candidatus Altimarinota bacterium | reverse complement strand
CGATCCATCTCTCGTTTTCGAGCATCTAAGTCAGTTGAAATTACTTCGAGCATATTGAGACCCATTGGTCTTTCATCGTCTGCTGGGTCAAATACAATAGTATCCTTAGCTCTTTCTTTTGGAGTAAATGCAAGTACATCTTCTACGAGGTCTCCATGAGGGTCTATGACACAGAGTCCATCTCAGTTCCACATATCTTGTCTGGCAAGATAACCAATAAATACTGATTTACCTCAACCAGATTTTCAGATAATATAGTGGTGTCGTGACCGATCTTTTCGATCAAAGTAGATAGGAGTCTTTTTATTACGGTACTCATTCCAACCAAGTAGAACCCCATCTTTATAAACTGGGAATCATCCAAGTTTTCTGTGTACCTGTTTTATATTCCCATTGCTGTCTTTTTCTTCGAGAATGGTTGGATCAGAAGGAAATTTCAGGTTATGAGGGACAGCAAGTTTTTTGTATTCCAACCAGTTAATAACTGGAGATCGGTTATAGGCAATATCTGGGAGATGAAACATACTTGAGAGCTCATCGATAGAAAACATAGAAGTCTCTTGAAAGAATCCAAGCATTTTATATTTAAATCCAATATATCGAAATGGAGTAAATATAAATGGAAAAGCATCTTCGAGAAACTGAGGATTATCAAGTGCATTGTTATATTCGTCGGTAAACATAGAACAGGCTGCAACAATAGCATGTACTCATTGTTCAGCAAGTCTATGTTCTTTGGAACTTACTAGTATACGCAAGGCTGTTTTATAGGTTTGTTGACTCGCTGCTTCACCCATCATTTTTTGTGCTTCGGTTTCAGCTTGGTTAAATATTTTATAGCTATCACCCTCACTAGCCCCTGGAGCAGAAGTTCACCCAACCATATTGTCAGGCCCAGTTACCAGTGCCACCACAGGATTCCAAAGGAAACCAAGCATCCAAAAAGGAAGCTTATTTCGTTTTTTATACTGTCCTTTTGCGACGAGCCCTGCAGCTTTTTTAGCTTTTTTACTCCACCTTTCTCCAGCAGGTTTAATAGCCACTTGAAATACAGCTTTATCTTCACGGTTCAGGCCAGAAAACACATTGGTGAAGTTATTGAGTGGGTCGTCCTCAAGGTATTTATAGGTCTTCATAGGAAACACGTCATCACTTTCTTTATTGAGTGATGCTGTCCGTAGAGTATATCATCTTGGTTTTATTTCTACTACTTCTTTTTTGTCTATAATAAGCACTTCAGCATCAGTATAGACCGAAGTAATATGTTGAGAAACAAGATTTACATAACTTTTATAAGTAGAAATATAAAAATTTACATCTCACTGGTCGTATATTATTTCTAGACTTACTTTTGAATGTTTGAAGAAAAAATTCAAAATAGTATCTTTCATACCAGCCTCATCGAGCTTATGAATAGCTTTGTAAAACATATTCATCATTCCAATTTTTTCCTTGAAGTCTTTTTTTGTTTCTTTTTCTTTGTCTAGCTTTGAATCGGCTCGAGGGAGAGTCACTTGGAGGTATCTGAGATTTTTCGAATAATAGATTTCAAACGCAAGTCGTATAGCTTTGTAGAGAATAAATAACACGAGGAGCACTATCAGTATAGATGCAATGATCATTACTGCCTCCATAATTAAGCTCATAAACCATCAGTCCTGCCTCTCCCCAAACCACGATCCTCCCTCCGAAGCTTTTTCGGTAGCAGCCTTTGTCCCACCAGAACCTGGTTGTTGCTGAATAGTTCGCCCAAGGGCCGCGAATGTTGTCTCAGTTGCAAAGAGGTAGGCAAGCGTAAATGTAAATAGGTGTTTCATAGAGGAGGACTTCTATATAAATAGTACTTTGTTTTAGAATATCATAGATTTTCTCTATTTACGATAAAGCCAGCTTGACATATACCTGTATTTTACTAGGATGTATCAACAAATATTTTTTAAGCTAAATTTATGAAACGTCCAACTATGTCATCTTATGCATTATGAGGATCAGTTTTTCCTTGAGAAACAGTTGAAGTTTCTGGAGCATCCGAGGTAACTGAGACAGCTGAGGTAATTGAATGTTCTGATGAGTCTCGAAATCAAAAAAGAGCAGAAGCCTTAAAAATGAAAATAGAGTACCTAATGAATCATGAAAATTTTCAAGACCCTAATATAAGAAATAAACTTTGAGAAATAGGAACTTATATACCTTTCCTTATGGAAAAACATATAAATACTGTAGCTACACCTTCTTGATCGAATCTAGTTGATAAAGTTAGAAACTTTCATGGTAATTTTAGAGTAGGCTCACATAACAAAAGTAAGATCCAAGTTTTTGACGATATAGATAAATATATATGAAACTTATGTGAATATTTACAAAAGTATGTAGATATGTCTGTTTTTTGAAGTATGGACTTTGTAAGAGATTCAATAGCAATTTTTATAGAAGAACAATCGATTGAAGCAAAAAAAGATTCTCCAACACAACTTGCCTTAGCTAACTTCACGCAGAGAATGTTTCTACCTCGAATTAATGACTTTATGGATAGAATTAATGCTTTACGTTCGATAGAGAGAGCAGATAGAAATGATGATGAGTAGATAGCTTTTTGAAAAAAATTCTTTATTTGCAAAAGGAATAACTGGCTCTATACTAGAACTCATGAACATTCAAACGATAAAACACACGATAAAACACATTTCGAAATAATTCGAAAATGGCTTGTTTTTTGTGTGAGAAACCCTAAGCTGTTTTCGGAAAAGAAAGCAGTTTTTTATTATTTATTTTTATTAGAAACAGATGGATTACTCAAAGGAGTCACAAGATAGGATGAAAAAGATTCAGGATCTTAAGGATGCTGGGGTTATTGTGTACGCAAATAACTTTCAGGGAAAAATAGATATTGCTGATATTAGATCAAGAAGTGATAATGATACAGAAGGAGGATTTATCAGAGATATAGAAAACCTCATGGCTGGTGGTGCAATTATGGAGTTCAAAACGGCAGGGAGAATTATTACGCATAAGTCTCATGGAAAACTCACTTTTGCAAAACTCAGAGATAGTAGTTGAGATATACAGATTTGTTTTATGAGAGATCTGGTGAAATTTGATACTGGTCGGGAACTTATAGAATCTATCGAAATTGCTGGAGAAGAAAAATCAGCGTATAAAGTAGCAGAAAAATTTTCTCAAGTTGGGGATTACATCGCAGTAAAAGGAGATTTGTTTGAGACGAAGCATGGAGAGCTGACGATATTTGTAAGTGAGTTTCAGCTTATGAGTAAAGCTGTGAGACCACTTCCAGAGAAGTGGCACGGGATAAAGGACGAAGAAGCAATTCAGAGACAACGATATCTTGATATGGTTATGACCGATGAAACGTATGAAAAGTTTCAAAAGCGATCAGTATTTTTAAAATCTATTCGAAAATACCTCGATGATAATGGATTTACAGAGATTGATTGTCCTGTTCTCGATAACGCTGCGAGTTGAGCAGCTGCTCAGCCATTTACGACACATCATAACGCTCTAGATATCGATGTGTACCTGAGAATATGTGACGAAATTCCACTGAAAAAAGCAACAGCAGGACGCTTCGAGAAAGTTTACGAGATGTCGAAGGTATTTCGAAACGAAGGAATAGACCCAAGTCATTTGCAAGAGTTTACCATGCTCGAATTTCAGGCAGCATATTGGACATTGGAGCAAAATATGGATTTTGCAGAAGGATTTGCAAAGTATTTGGTCCAGCAACTTTGAATAGATCCAAAAGTACCAGTAAAGGATAAAAGTGGGGACGAAAAAATAGTAGATTTTGGAGCAAAATGGGAACGAGTGAACTACAGCGAAGCTGTTAAGGAGGCATCTGGAATAGATGTTGCAAATTTTTCAGAAACAGATGAAGACAAACTCAGGAAAGCTATTAAGAAAAAGTGACATGAATGGGAATGACTTGATCATCAAGCAACAGCAACAATGATCGACTATCTCTATAAGAAAGTACTTCGTCCAAATATAGTTGGCCCAGCATTCATTTATAATTATCCGCGTACAATGCAACCACTTGCAAGATGATCAGATAGTGATCCAAAAATAGTAGAGCAGTATCAGGTTGTAGTAAATGGATGGGAAATTATGAAATGTTATAGTGAACTTATAGATCCATTAATACAAAAGTCTAATTTTGCAGCGCAGAGTGACGCTTTAGAGCGTGGGGACGAAGAAGCAACAGCTGGAGATGATGACTACCTTCTTGCTATGGAACACGGATTTCCACCACAGTCAGGTTTTGGGATGGGGATAGAGAGGATATTTGCCATACTCATGCAAGAAGAAAATCTCAGAGAAGTAGTGATGTTTCCGATGATGAAACCTTTATGAAATGAAGGAAAAATCTCAGGAAAAACACAGCTTGTAGTTGCAGTACTTAATAAAGAATCAAAGCTCGAAAAATGGCAAGAACTCAATACGATTGGCCATCTCTCAGCAAGTTTCGCAGCACGTGAGTGAAAACATCTTCTAGTAAAAGATGATGTAAAAACCTCTGATGGAATAGTAGTTCCAATGGATATGCAGCATGCAATTATGATTAAACAAGCTGAAAATAACGCAGATATGCAGGCTATATTTCAAAACGCTCAAAAAGAAGGACTACAAACGGTTCCTTTTACGAGAGAGATGCTAGATAGTAGTGATGATAAGCTCGTAGTTCAAAGAATAGAGGAGAAGGCTTTTAGTGATGTAGAGTACCTCTGAGTCCTTGTTTTTGGAGAGAAGAAACAGGTTGAAAGGCTTACAAAAGAGCTACATCTTTACAGTTAGAAGTAATTTTATATATAAGTAAATACATATTTACTTCGTAATTCAAGGCATTTTCATATAATTGTCCTCGCTTTTATTAATTAACGCATGGATTATGATCGAAGATTTTAAAAAATTCCTCATGGGTGGAAATGTGGTAGATATGGCTGTAGGGTTTATGTTTGGTGCTGCATTCGCAACAGTAGTAAAATCATTTGTTGAAAACATTGTTATGCCTCCAGTAGGAAAACTTATGGCTGACGTGAATTTTGGTGACCTCTTTATTTCACTTGATGGGAAATCATATGCTTCACTTGCAGCTCTCGAAGAAGCAGGTGCTCCAGCAATTAAGTATGGTACATTTATCAATGATATGATTGGATTTATCATTCTTGGTTTCATTATCTTCCTCGGAGTAAGAAAGATTACTGCTATGCAAAAGAAAGAAGAAGAAGCTCCAGCTGCTCCAGCTGAAGATATTGTTCTCCTTACGGAAATTAGAGACGCAATGGTAAAGAAAAAATAAGAAGTATTCTTCATGTAAGAACCTCCTTGCAAAGGAGGTTTTTTTATGCGCTATAATTTTTTATAAATTATTCATACTTTGTACACAAAATTTATTCGCTTTTTTGTTGATTTTAGTGCCTTTTCCCCTAATATAAAAGCTATATTTTTCCTCACCAATAGTTCACAAAATATCTAAGGCATTATGTGGTCAGAGAGACTCAAAAAAATAACATCATTTATACTGATATTCTTCTTAATGTTTTCAATGACATTAAGGATCCCTTTTGAGGTCTTTTTTTGAGAGTCTGTATATGCTACAGACGATGAAATATATGATTTAGTCTCGATTATTGTAGATGAGCAGACATATGATGAAGTGAGATCAAAACTTGTGAGGTATAGTCGAGACATCCAAGGAAAGTTTGAAAATACGAGAGTAGTTATTATTCCAACTCCGAGTGATGCGAGTGTTGTAGATATTGCTTCACTCAATGAATCGCTCTATTTTGAATGATACAAGGCTCATAAAAATGTAAACTTTGAATCGAGATTAGTAGGGACGGTGTTAGTGTGAAAGATCCCAGTTCCTGTAGTTTTTCAAGGAAGCGACTCAGCAAGAAGTCTTGCTCCATACATAGATTTTGATGATAAAGCGTTTATATTTCAGCATGAATCAGAGAGGTATGAAAATAATGATAATGCACATGATGAATTTCAGCCAGAAGTATGGCATTGAGTCATATCTCCAAATACTTGAGACTCAAATGATGATATTGTAGCAATAGAGGATTATTTTGATAAAAATCATGACTTTTATACATGAGCGTGAGTATTTAATCAAGATTTTGGAGTTATTGACGGACAAAACACTCCAGGTGATGAGGACTACGAACCATATGTATTCTATTATGATCAGTTCAGAGAGAATAGTGCTATACAGTACCAAAAATACATGGGATATGAGATGTATCTCCAAAGTATTGAGGATATTACTTATAACCGTTACTCTAAAGAACTCGCAGAAAGAATAAAAAATCAAATACTTGGAGTTCAAAATCTTGAAGTTGCAGATCTAATTAAAAACGTAGACCCAAACTTTGATATATCGTGACTGAGTGACTGACCTAATGTAAACTCTTCTCCTGATATTGTAACTCGTTATATTACTGACAACTCTACAAAGAGATTCTTAGAAATATTTAACAGCTCTGCTCTATGAGATATGCGAAAGCATGTTTATAACGCAGGGAGATATAATCAGGGAGGATCAAAAGTAAATATTGATATGCCACCCTTTCTCATATCAGTACTTGATGAAGTGAGTGCAGAAGTTATCAAGAATGTGAATACGGCTCTTGAGGATGATATTACAGATCTTGTTGCTAATGGACTCTCAAGAAATATTCCTATCCCAACATGATCTACATGGTACGTATGATCTGCTTTTTCTCTCACTCCCTTAGCATGTGAAAATACATCAACATCATACTATTACTGAAAAATAGCTAAGGATATAACATCTGCTGAGCAGTGTAGTATTTATAGGGGATCGAATACTTGATCATGAACGCTTGTTGAATCTAATAGAGGATATAATATAAACAATACGGAGTGAGACTCTAATCTTTGTGGTCTTGGCATGCGTTATGATGAGGATGCATGAGAGATAACTCAGTGACTCACTTGATTTTGGTGAGGAAATAGCCCTGTAAATCTATCTGGTCAGTGATCCGACTATAGTGATTTTCAGTTGTGACCCAACGATCTCAAATGATGAATTCGTCCAATTTACGATGTCTTAGGATCAAAGGAAATTTCTGATAGTTCAAAAATACCTTCTCCCACCGATTGTTTTACGCAGGGGGTAAATATTCAAACACTTAATACGGAAGTATACAGTTATGAATCTTGAGGGGGACAGGATAAGTTTGTAGAATATGGTTGTCGGGTAAGATATGACCTTCCTCTGAGAGAAGGTGATGATATAGGATACTTTACAGAGTTCACTTTCTGATGAAACTCTCAAGGAAGAGAGGATAGACCTCGAGGGACTACAAGTACGAGTAGATTTTGTGCGAGCAATAATAATGTATCCGTAAATGGAGTAAACTTTGAATGATCACTTGCTAAGCAGTGGAATAATCAGACCGCACAATGCCATATTAGAAGTATGATTCTTGACGGGGGTGTATTCCAAACACACCAGGTTGCAGCAACATGTACATGATGAGGGCAAGGCGAAGACGAGGTTTGTACCTGCCCTGCGGGCGAATGAACGGTTTCGTATAAGAAAATTCCTTCTCATATACTCCATACTTCCCCAACAGATGAAGAGTTTTGATCTCAAGTAAAATCCCTCTTTACCCCATCACTTCCTATAGATAGCGATAGGTATATAGACTTTATTGGAGCTAAGGGATGAGGGGCTTGAGAGAACTATGGCTATCAACGTATTGATTTTCCACAAATATTTCGAGTTATAGCAGATGAAGGAACTGATGTTTCCCTTGAAGTAATTGCCCAAAAGGTTAAGGAACATCTCGATGAAGTATCAGATCAAATAAACGGAGTTATTCAGTCTGCTAGTCCATCATGACTCATAGGATCAGATTTAGAATTATATGATATTTTAAAGACATGAGATTATCCAAATGCTAATGTGGATTTATATGAAAGCCTCATTTCAAAACCACTCGAAGTATTTACAAGTAATAATCAGTCTAAAGAAATCAGTTACTTTGATACCTTGGTATTTGCTGTGTACTGGAACAATTTAGATACTATTTCATCAAAGTATAAGTTTATATTTGATGAATATCTAGGGAATCAATTTACAGGAAGTGATAATAACTTCCATCTCCCAAATAGTAGAAAATCTTATGAAATGGCATATTTTTGAGCTCCTGGGGATGCTCAAAATATGTACGTAAAACTTGACCCAGAGGGGAAAGCTCTTCACCCCTACGCTGAAATTCTTGCTCAAAATATAGGGCTTCAATCTACTATTCAAGCTGCAAATATATCGGGCGTTGGTCCTGACTCGGAGTGAACATTTGCTTGTGCCCCACCTGACGGAGTACCTATATGGGAATGGATTCCAGCTGTTACTTGTTGGCTTGGTAATATGCTTCCTCCT
>CALLPL010000039.1 GCA_938015455.1 uncultured Candidatus Altimarinota bacterium | reverse complement strand
TCCAATTGGAAACCCTTCAGCAGAGACACTCGAAGCAACCCTCAACCATAAAGAGACTTCTTACTACTACTACCTACACAATGTAGATACAGGAAATGTATACTACGCTGAAACCAATGCTCAGCATGAACAAAACAAACGAGCATATTTGAGGTAGTTTTTCATAGATATTGACTTAGTATCTTTTTTACATATTATCTGAATATATATTTATGTAGATATTTGGATAATATGAAGAGGAAAAGTTTGTTACTCGCATCCTCATGATTAGTGTTAGGTGCTGTTGCTGCAATAAATGGAGTATCTTGAAGCAAACATGGTCCAAGTACTCCCAAAGCTTTAGTTGAATCTATCAAAAGCATGTTTAGCAACCCAGATTCAGCGACTACTTTAGGAAAACCACCTATTAGTGACCTAGGAACTGAAGTATCAGCTGAAATAGACAAAACATGAAATGCTGTGAACTTTACGCTTGAATAAAGAGTAAAATACTTATATTTTATAAAAAATAATGTTATGGTAAACATACCCTCAGGAATTAAATGATTAGCTCTAGCTAGTATGATGACAGTACCTTGAATTGCTTCAGCTCAAGATACTACCCTAAATGATCTATGAGTAACTCCCGAGTACTGTAGTGCAGTATCAAGTGTTGACCCAAGATGCACTTCAACAATGAATGTAACTAAATGAGAAGTATTTATGGTTCTTCCAAATTGAGATATTATATATGAAGATAATGTACGGGCAGTATCTCAGGAATGTAATATAGGACAAGGAAACCTAGGATTAGATATAGGATGTGTTAGAGATATTTTCGGCAAATTGTTATGAAAAGATATAGATGATGAAGGAGCAGAGAATTTTTTAGAAAAATTTGAAGAACGTGAAAGTGATGAAATATACTAGATTTTTGACTCTCAATTATAAATCCCTACAATAAAGGGGTTTATTTTTTTATATTTTTCTATGTGATTCAAAGATACTTTGAAAAATGCCAGAAATAGTAAGAAGAGCCGAATAGGAGTTCTTATATTTCTCATAATCATTCTTGCTATCATCGCTTTCTTCTTTGAAAAAGTGAGGTGGCTCATGATCGGATTTATTATCCTGATGCTTGGAGCCGTTGGGATGCAGGTGTATGACTATGATCTTGATCTTGGGAAGCTCTGGGAAACTGGTTCACTGAGCGAATCTCGGGTTGAGAGTGTGAAAGACTCTGATGGGAATTCATATCAAGTTATTACTGGAAACTGTAATAGAAAGGAGTATGATCTCAACTGTGACGACTTTGCAACTCAAGGAGAGGCTCAAAATCAGTATAATCAGTGTGCTGATTCAGTACAAGCTGATAATCCAGATATAGATGTTCGAAAACTCGATATCTATGGACTCGATGGGAACAACAATGGAGTTGTATGTGAGGCATTGCCTAACTAATATTTTTAATTAATTAATTTTTTTATTATGGATTTAACTGCATTACTAGTAGACCAACTTAAGGGTCAAGCTATAAACCAAATAGCAAAAAAAGTTTGAGGTGGTGATAGTGTTATGACAAGCCAGCTGATGGCAAAAGCTCTTCCTATGATTATGGGGCAACTAGAAAAGAATTCACAGGACCCAGCTCAGGCAGAAGCTCTCGACGCGGCACTCGCAAAACATGATGGAAGTGTCCTTGATAATGTAGAATGAGCTGACCTAGATGACGGGAATAAAATCCTTAGTCATATCTTTGGAAATAAACAGGAGGCTGTTGATCAAATTGCAAAAGAAACAGGAGCAAGTCCTGAACAATCTGCCGGAGTTATGAGTATGCTGGCTCCTCTTGTAATGGGAGCTATGTGAAAAGAGAAAAAATCAGCTGGACTCTCGGCCTCTGGAATAACAAGTATGCTCGCATGATCATCAAAGAGTTCAAATATGATGGGAATGTTTCTAGACCAAGATGGTGACGGAGACTTCGATAAAAAGGATGCTATGAAGTTCGGAATGAACTACCTCAAAAAGAAATTCTTTGGAGGGAGATAATATTTTTATCTCATATTTTTGTAGGGGACGGTTTCAAACCGTTCCCTACTTTTTTTATTTTACACTTATTCCAAGATCATCTAGTCTGTCTCTTTCATATGCACTTAGCTCTTCAAATATATCAGACTCAGTATATATTTTATCGGCAATCCTGGAGTCATAATTTTTTCCTGTTTTTGAGTATATAATTTCCTTTCGAAGACAATCTATATCTAGACAGTATGAAGTTTGCTCTATCCCCTCTGGTATTTTTATTTTTCTATCCCGTATATATCACATCAAAATAGCTTTTTCAATTATCTGATGCCAGATATATCAGGCTCCAGTAATTCCCGTCACTCATTGCATAGATGAGTTATCATTGTTTCAGACCCATACTCCAAGTACTAGATCAGGATGATAGGACACAACGAGGTTATCTCTAAAGTCGCTCGTTGTTCCGGTCTTCACAGCCTGAGGAATTGATGTAGAGAGAAGAGAGTTTACTCCAAAACTAATATCTCTATTATCAGGATCAGAGAGGATATCGTAGAGAAGAAATTTATCAGGGTCCTGCAGATTAAGAAGTCTCGTATAACTCATAACAAGATCTTCAAGAGTCGTCTCAGCATTTCCTAAAACAAGCGAGTAGCCATAGTGTTCTGCTCCAAACGGTAGGTTAAATCAGTATGTTTCATAGTACTCATATACCTCCTCAAGTCCAAGTTCACGCGCGAGTCTTACCGTAGCATTGTTAAAACTATTCCCTAGAGCTTTTTTAAATCTCACGAGACCATATTCCTTCAGAGAATAATTCTCTGAGATATATACCTTTCCCTCTTGAAACGAGTTATACTCACTCTCTATATCTAAGACCAGATCATCAGGATGAGCTCAAGCCTCCAGAGCCATCAGGTACAAAAATGGTTTTACCGTACTTCCTGGTTGTCTCTGAGCCCCTATAATATCAACTTGTCCCTCAATATCCTCTGCATGAAAGTCCTTACTTCACTGATAGATAAGTATTTCCCCTGTAGATGGGATCATCGCAAATACGGCTCCATTCGTGACATTCTTTCCCTTTAGTTCATCCAGAGTATCTTGCAGGACCTCTCTTGAGAATTCCTGGAGTTCTGCATCTATGGTCATCTGAGTATCTGATAGACTCTTAAGATATTTTTGTGTTACAAATGGAAATTTATCTCTATTTTCTTTTCTTCAAAGCTTTCATCTATAAGTACTTTCAAAATTATACCCAAGTCTCTTTTTTACTTGTTCAAAATACTCTTTAAAATATCTCTCCTCTAGATTCTTGATACTAGGATTATTGAGAAGACTCAGAAGGATTACAGTTTCTTCCTGAGTAAGTTCATCAAGATCATCTTTCTCAAAGTATACTTCGAGCGCTGCCCCGACTCCATAGAGATTGTTTCCAAAGTAGGCATCATGGTAATATATATTCAGCAGATGATCCTTACTCATCTTCGCATTAAAATACACAGCAAGCACCGCTTCCCTCATCTTTTGCAAGTAACTTCGCTTTTGCGTTTTAAAATACTTATTTTTCACATACTGCTCCGTTATCGTACTTCCACCACTCACTCTCTTCCCCGAAAAGTTATCCCTCACTGCCCTGATCTTCGCCGGAATATTTACCCCCCAATGCGAATAATAGTTCTTATCCTCTATCTCCACCAGAGCCTCCACAAACTCACTCTCTAAATTCGCCTCTATAAACTTATAATACCCATTCGGATATGCCCTATCCGTTATCACTTCCCCATTCCTATCCGTCAACAATATCCTCCCAGCAGCCAACGACTCTGGTGGAACTGAGCTTACATGTTGAGACTTACTTGTGTCATAAGTGAGAACAGGATAAAAACAATAAAGCAGGAAAACTGCTACAAAAAAGAAAAACAATATTATTATGCAACTCTTTCTTTTCACCTAAAAAACAGTTTTTATTATTCTATCTACTCCGTCAATAAGTTCTTTAACATCTTCCTTTGATGGTTCATCTTCCTTTTTATGGTCACATTTATTTCTCAAGTCTCAAAGCCTTTGTATAAATCTAAATATATCTATCTCAATTACTCATTCTTTTTTTAATAAATCATTAAAGTCACTGATTCCCGGATTTTTCTTTTGTGTTTTTATTCAATGAGTATCACAAACGGTTCAAAAATGTCATTCAAGGACTACTCCAGCAATTGCTCAAGCTCATCTTAAAAATCATTTTTTTAATAATTCCTTTGCTGCATCAAGTTCATTATCAAATAGATCTGCTTGCAATAATTGCGTAACGTCGAATAGAGAGCTTTCAAACCTAGATTTAAGAGATTTAAGAATACTCCTTTGTTGCTCAAAGTTTGTTATTGCAGCTGAAGTTCAAACAATTACTTCTCAACGCTGTCTAACAATCAAACTATTTAATAGGTCTTCAATTGAATAATTTTCCCAAGTAATATCCTTTCTATTTTTTGGCTTTTGATATAATTTAATAAAATCTTCTATTCTATCTGGTAATAATTGTTTTATTATAATTAAACTTTCTGAGTACCAAGTCTGATATTCATCCTTAAAAATAAGTATATCATTCAGAACTTCCTTTTCTTTCTCTTTATCATTCATTCCAATAAGAGCCTCTTGAAACTTTATCGGCTCACATTCATGATAAAGTGAATTTAATAGAATTCCTCATCTTAAGATCAGTTTTTCTAGGTCATTTTTATACTTTTCTAATTTCATATTTACACAACTTATTTAATAACTATTCTCCTAAACTCATTATTCGCTCGTTTGGTTGGTTGGTACATCATGTAGGCAGCTACAGGTGGGTAGATGAACTCTCCGGCGAAGTCGGCGCGGACGAAGTATTCGTACTCTGCGGTTCTTCCCCATGAATATCTGGCATGTGCCATGACTCACTGGGGTCTCTTTTCTGTGTGACTCCATCTCCATCTGTCTCAAGAGCTTGCCTGGGCTGTTGCAATAGTGTTAGTTTTGAAGCGAGAATTGAGAATTGTGAATCCTGCTGGGAGATAGTCCTCCATGGTAAAGTTTTCTCTCGTTCTCTTGTCATCAATACTTGCTAGAAGTTTGATCTTGTAGCTTACTCATTTTTTGAATTCGTCTCCTGTATGAAGTTTGAGTCCTTTTGCTGGGACACAATTTCTAGATCAGTTATCCCAGGTACATTTTTCTTCTAATTGAGATTCATCCGTTACTTCATATATCTCTCTTTTTAT
>CALLPL010000038.1 GCA_938015455.1 uncultured Candidatus Altimarinota bacterium | reverse complement strand
TGAGATACATACCTTTGGAGACCAACTCTCTATCTCAGAAAAATGATCCACCTTTGGACAACACATAGGTTTCGGAAAGCGTCTCATGGCCGAAGCTGAAAGAATCATTACCGAAGATCACTGAATTAAGAAAGTCGCAGTTATAGCAGGAGTGTGAGTACGGGGATATTATGAGAAGCGAGGATATAGTTTAGAGGGAGAATATATGGTGAAGGAGTACTTATAGAAAACTCCTACCTCTTATATATTATCTGCTTTATATTATCTATAGTATTAAGTTTTGTTCATGACAGGGTAACATGATTTACTACTATTTCGCATCACAGAAGTTTTGTTAAAAATACTCATGTCTCTTTAAAACATTCAGGTCTATCTTCGTAAATAATTATTTTTCCTGGGATATATCATAAGCTATCTATAATATATCGGAGTAATTCCACAGGTTTAAGTCATTGACTTTCAACAATAGATTTAGGTTGATCTTGAATTCAAAATCTTTGAGCCTTGAGATTTTGAAACTTATCACGTCAAGCTGATAAAATAAAGGGTTCCCGATAATCGTCACGAGATAATAATATTTGTACTAACTCTGAAACTACATCTCCTGGCTCATAAAATTTCTCAACAAACCTTTCAAAACCATATTCTCTCTCTATTAATTCATTACCTGTTTCTCACCTATTATCACTAAACTTTGAAAGCATGAGACTTTTCGTTCTATCAGAAATAGTATCATCAATATCTAATGTATTAAGTGTTTTTTCAGGCCTTATAAGCATCTTTGAAAGACCCTCTGAGATAAGGCCCAGATTTCAAAAGATATGAGTGAATCTTTTAATTTCGTCAGGAGTCAAAAAAGATCCTACTACTTCAGTATTACTTTCGGTAATAAAATCTCTAAGTCAGGAGAAATTCATTTTTTTTATAAAAAAAATACTATTAATGAAATTATAACATAATATCTTAATTTGACAAAATATGTAACAAAATATTATTTATAGTAGGGAAGATTTTATATAGAGAAAAAAGGAAACAAAAAATTTGTTTCCTTTTTTTCTGAGCATATACTGCTTTATATACTCATTTACTCCCACATTCATATGAGACAAGTAGTCAGAGCGCTCGTAAAAAACTCCGAAGGAAAATACCTCATTGTGATGCACCTGAAATCAGATACATGGACTATTCCTGGTGGGCATATAGATGAGGGAGAGACGCTTCAAAGAGCTGTTAAACGCGAGCTCAAGGAAGAGTTTAATATTAAGATCAAACTCCTAGGAGAAAAAGATGACTTTTGAATCGAGCATATAAAGAGTCTCGTGCTCCCAATTGCAAACTACAAGATATACTATAAATCAAAGAAGTTTGGACAGGTGAAAAAGCAGGAGTATATATTCCACGCAGAAGTAAAAGATATCTCAGAGCTGAAGGCTTGCCCAAAGGAAATAAAGGACTATAAGTGGCTTACACCAGAAGAAATATTCGAGATAGAAAATATTTTTCCTCAGATTCCTCTACTCTTAAAAAGAATCACGAAATAGAATACTATGCAAATGATAAAAACTCTTCTCATCATCCTGTTTTTTACCCTTCCTCTCGTTCATGGAGGAATACTTGCAACTCTTTGAATGGACTTCAAGTTGATAGTTTCTGGAAATTTTGAATTCACTAAATCTATCTTTTTCAACATTCTTTCTTCCCTGATTCTCATAAGTTTCCTCATTGACAGTTTTTTCGAGAAAAAACTCTCACCCCTTAAGAAAAAAGAGTATTGAGTTATTCTACTTATCAGCATCATACTGATATCATCAACGATATTTTCTATTTCTCCTTTTACATCAATGATTTGAGATGACAACAAGGGACATACCTCCCTTCTTTTCTTCAATCTCTTATGAATATTCTTTGTTCTACGAAATCTTGATCTCCACTTTCTCAATAAGCTCATTTTAACTTCTCTACTTTCATGAATCTGCGTAAGTCTTATTGCTATGAAAGAGCTGTATTCTCCATCTTTTAACTATGGGCATCTCGCTGATAGAGCCCTTGGGAGTTTTGGACACCCAAATTATTTTGCCGGGTATTTACTCCTCTTACTCCCCTTTACTCAAATAATTAAGAGTAGTTTTTCTAAAGTATTTCTTCTACTTATTTTTTGAATATGAATACTGCTTTCAAAATCGATAGTAGCAATAGTTCTAGCATTTTGATACATTTTATTCTTACTATTTACTAATCCCCCTATTTTTCTACGAAAAATTGTCCCCCTTACTAAGGGGGACAGAAATTCTGTTTGAAAGTGGGGGATTTTTTGAATAATCCTCTTATGTATAAGTATTCTCCTTACTTTTATCACTCTTTTCCTCCCTGAAAAACTCCATTCATTTCTTTCACGTTTTTATCTTTGGGAAACTACACTTGCTATAATACTCTCTGACTGGAAAATACTTCTCTTTGGTTGAGGCCTTGAAACGCTCTCCTATGTCTTTGAGAGTTTCAAATCTCCTGAAGTATATATTTATGAAAACTTTGGATTCACGGCTGATAGACCTCATAATTTTCTCCTCAATATATTCTATCACTTTTGAGTACTTTGAGTTCTATTATTTGTGTATCTCGTGTATAATTTCATGCGAAAATTTTCTAGCATTAAATATCCAAGCTGAATAGCGATCACTCTTTTTCTTCTCTTTTGAATCATACACTTCTTCTCTATTGCGAGTTACCTAATACTCATTCTTTGTATTGCATACAACGCTCAAGTCGGCTTAACTTATGAAGAAGAAGAGACACTAAAAAAAGAAAAAGCTCTCCTCCTAAGTATTCCTATATTGATCACTCTTATCTCCATCATTTGAACATACTACTCACTTCAGTTTTATAGCGCAGAACGCTTATATGCTCAAAAGGATTATACAAAAGCTCAAAGTATTTTTTCTCATCCGAAGTACATGATAGCACTTCAAAGATTTGATGAAGCTCAAGAAAAAGAATGAATCTTGAGTACGCAAAATATTAAGTCTCAAATATCAGTAGCATCTGAAAAAATAGATCTTTGTAAAAAACTCACACTCAAGTTTTCTTCTCCAGAGAACTACTTTTATTGTGGAGAGATCTTTGAAAAACTCTGAGAGGCAGAGCTTTCACGTGAGTACTACAAACGTTGACTCTCCCTCCTCCCAGATCTCTGGAATGAAGACTCACCATATTGGAATAATTACTTTATCAAAAGCACCATTACTGGAAACAGATTCTTCTCAGAAAAATTCTGAGATATCAGAGCAGTCTTGGAAAAAGTAGAGAAATAAATATATTACTCTTTAATATACTCTAGCAAAAATATCATGAGACAAGATATACTCCAAGAATTACTGAAAATAGTAGAAGATAAGTACAACGTAAATGTCACTCAATGTAAAAATCAACCTCAGACAGAATACTTTCAAAAATATATTAGCTGAAGATTTTATTTTGATCTTATAGAAGAAGAAATATTAGAAGCAAAAAAAGAACTGAAAAAAGATAACTCTGTCTATCTTGAGGACGAATTATCTGACATACTCTGGAACTACCTGAGTCTCCTACATTGCCTTGAAGAAGAGTGATATATCTCAAAACAGCAGGTACTTGAGAGGTGCCTCAAAAAGTTTTCAGAAAGGACAGAATGAATCGAGGCTTGAGTTCTCTGGAATAAAATAAAGTCCCAACAAAAAAGAGAATTGTTAGATGAACATAATAAGAAGTATAATTAAAAGACTATGCAAGACCCTTACCAAGAACAAACCAATAAAATCTACAACGACTGAGCTCTAGTATTTAAAGAGAAAACACAGAATCTTGAAGACTTTTGATGAATGTTAGAAACATTTAAAAGTTTTATGATTAGTTGAAAGATTCTTGATATAGGTTGCGCATATGGGAGACATATGAAACTCATGCAAGAATACTGATTTGATGTCTATTGAGTTGAGATATCTGAAAGACTTATAGAACTCGCAGAAGCAAATATTAAGAAGAAAATTACTGTTTGAAGTATGCTCGATATAGAAAAAATATATCCTCCTAGAGAATTTACAGGAATTATATCTTCAGCTTCTATTGTACACATGGATAAATCTTTATGAATAAGTGTGCTAAAGAGTACTTACAGACTTCTACAAGCAAACTGATTCCTTTACCTCGCGTTTCTTATTTTACCAGAAGAATCCTCTCCTGATACTCGGATAAAAAGCAGTAAAACAATACCCTGAATTAATAAAAAATATGTATATTATAGTGAAGGTGAAATGGACAGTATCCTTAAAGATATTTGATTCATAATAAAAAAAGAATTCATTCACTGCCCTCATAATGATATATGGAAAACAATAATTGCTCAAAAAATATAAATTATGAAAATACGACAGTTACGTCACTCCTCTCCCCTCGCAGAAGAATACGCAGAGATTATTAAATCAGAATGGAGAGAAGACTTCCTGTGAGACTTTTACTGAGAATACTTTTCATGAAGAAAAAATATTGATGAGTTCCAGCTATACATAGCTTACGACTGAAGTACTGTTTACGGATGAGCTATACTCTCAAAAGATATTCTCCTCAATCCCTACAGTGACCCATGAAAAACAAAGAGAAAGAAGCAATTAGCGCAAGCTGGATATAAATGCCTTACTTACGTAATCGTATCTCCCAAATATCAAAATCAAAGTATAGGTGCTACTATTATTAGATTTCTCTTAAAAGATAATTCTAAAATATGGCTTACATGTACTGATGAGCTTATAGATTTTTATGAAAAACTTTGATTTCATATTGATATTCCAAAATCAGAGACTTCGAGTACAACTCTTATGATTCACTCCCAATAAATAGGGTATCTTTATGTAAAGCGAAAATACCTCTCAAATCTTTTGGATCTAGCTGTAGAGTATCTGTAGAAATCCCAGGGCTAAAGAGGTAACTCTTATGTTTGAAGATTTCTTCATCCACTATCATCTGTATAGTATCATCAAGTCAAAATGGTGCAACACATCAAGGAGTACAAAGTGCTACTTCCTCTACTTCTTCTTTAGTTGCTATCGACAATTTTACTCAGATTAACTCTTTCATTTTTTTGAAATCCACATTCTTTCATTGTACTGTCACAAAGAGGTAGTACTTTCCTTTCTTGTTTGTCATAAAAACACTCTTACTTTCTATTCACTCCCACTTGTAAATACTTTGTTCTTTTTCTGCGTCTTCGTAATTCAAGATTGGTCCATGTGTGTAGAGCTTATATGAAATATTATGAGACTTCAATAAAGCTATAATATTTTCTTGTACGTTCATATAGTTGTTAATAATAAATATAAGATTATGAAATCCTATATTCTAGACCTCCCATCTCTGCCAATAACAACTCAAAAAGTACTTCATATTATTATGAAAATTAGATATTTTCTATAATATTATTGATAAATATATAACTTTCAAGAAATGTCTAAAAAAATAATCCAAGATGCCAAACAAATGCGAGAAGCTATGAGACTCAAGTTCACCTATCGCTATGGAGCAAGAATAAAATGAGAGCAAGAATCTGTTGCTGCTCATAGCTGGTCTATGATGCTCGTGGCTGACTACCTCCTTGCAAAACTCGAAGAACTCGCTCCTGGAAAATATCAATTTAATAGAGAGCGAATCTATAGTCTCATAGCATACCATGATCTTATAGAGGCTGAGACGGGTGACGAGGATGTTGATCCTACAAATCAAGAAAATCACAGTAAGAAGCAGGAAAAAGAAAAAGCAGTCCTTGAGAGCTTTACGTCAAAACTTCCAAGAGAAATACGCTCGAGATTTCAAGATATGCTCCATGAATACGAAGCAAGAGAAACACTTGAAGCTAAATTCGTAAAAGTTGTTGACTGTATCGAGGCAGAATTCTTCTGTCATGAGATGTGAGACCTCTTTGCTGCCTGGACACGAGAATTTCACGAAAATTTGAGACTGAAACACTTCGTT
>CALLPL010000037.1 GCA_938015455.1 uncultured Candidatus Altimarinota bacterium | reverse complement strand
TTTGATATATCTCTTGGTTTGTTTTTGCGTCAATTTTTGCCTGAGGAGTTTCAAGGTACTTCTCCATTCCTGAGAGAAGTGGACCAAATGGACCAGAATCAGCATTTCCTTTTACCTTTGCAAGTTCAGAAATAAAATCATTGCTTCAAACAGCCATCCCAAGCCTCCATCCACATGCAGAGAATGTTTTTGAAATACTTAAAAGTTCTATCCAATCAAGAGCTGGATAATCCTTTGCAACTTCTGTAAGAGTGACATGGCTCGTGTGTGTAAGCGCGGTATATGCTCCATCATTTACCAGTCTAATATTATTTTCTATACAATATTCTATGAGGTCTATCCATTCTTGTCTCTGAGCTCATACGGGACATGGATTTCCAGGTTTTACTACGAGAATCATTCGAGGTTTTGCTCCATCAGGGATATGGTCAAGATTCAGTGCAAAGTTCTCATCAGCGTACATAGGCCAAAGAAAACTCTTTTCTCACAGATACTCGCTCCATGTTCGAGTAATATCATATGATGGACCATTTACCATAAAGCCTTCGTTATCTACCACAACGTCGTTTCTATTTGCTCCGCAAGCAATAGGGAGAAGTCCGAGGGTTGTCTTTTCCCCTGGAAGAATTTGTGAGCTGATATGATCGTATTCATCTATATTAATCCCCGTATTGAGTTCTATGAAATTTTGGTTAAGTCTATTTTTTGAGTTATTTTCTTGATAGGTATGAATTTTTTGATCATCTTTCATAACTTCTGCTGCCACTAGTTCTTGTAGAGATTTTGGTGGAGTGAGATCAGGCTCACCTGAGCCTATGTTAATAAGACTCTCTTCTCCATTTTTTTCTTTATAATCTGCAACAAGCATTGCTATTTTCTGGAAGAGGTTTACTCATCCTTCTCATAGATATTTCATAGAATTTTTATTTTAAATTATAATCTGTTTTGAACCCAGGTTCTAGTGGAATAACTTTTCATAAATTATATATCTCTTCTCTCTGCATATGTGCAAAGTGAAATATTTCTTCATGAGTTTGCTTTATATCCTCTGAATACGGGTTTGATATAACCGCGTTTCCAGCATATGAATTATTTGCGTCTTTTCAAATACAATCAACTCAGACCATAAAAAATTGATTCTCACTACTTCGCGCTTTACTTAGGGACGTAAATATATCCGGTTTATTACGACCATCAACCCAAGCATAGGGAGTGATAACACATTCTACTCCGGCATGTTTATAAACTTCATAGAGTCTTGGATACCTGATATCAAAACAAATGGACAGACCACACTTCCATCACTCAAGTTCGAAAACACTCAGTTCTTCTCAGGCTGAATAAATCTCAGGTTCTACACTTTCTGTAAAGAGATGGTTCTTATGGTATTTTGTAATTATTTCTCAATCTCTTCAGATTACAACGACAGAGTTATATGGTTTATCCTCTCCATTCGCTTCTATAAAACCAAAAATGAGGTTTATATTATTCTCTTTTGCGATTTTTCTCATCTCTGTAATAGAGTCTCCATCTATATCTTCAGCAAGATCAAATACATCTTTATCTAAGACATATCCGTTTAGAGCAAGTTCTGGAAATACTATAGTACTTGTATCACTTTTGATTTTCAAGGCTTGCATTATAAGCTCTCACATTTTCTCGATATTTTTTTGCTTATCTTTCCAGTAAGCATCGAAATTTATTAAGCAAATTTTCATAACATATTTTAAAAAATTAAGAAGCTATTATATAAGCCGGAAGCATTTTAGATATTCATACTCTCACAGCTCAAGCTGTTACTTCTAGTCATGCTCAGCGTGATTTAATTACATGAGGAAGAGGTTCACTCAGAATATCTGTAGAAATAAGCGCAAGATTCGAAGTCCCTGCTAGGGTTCATAGGTCAGAGTTTTTCTCCACACTCATGAGTCCTACCTCAAGTAATAATTTTCCATTCTCATTATTCATCTTCGCGACATACCTGAGCACTTTTCATTCATTATCTGCAATACTTGCTCGTTCAGTAAATGAACTGTCCTCATCCTCAAGTTTATTTAAAAAGTCTTCTCCCGAGTACTCAGCATATTTTTCATGGACTAGAGGAGATATTTGTACGTCACTTATATCAACATCATGGCCGGCATACCTCGCAAGTATGACGAGTTTTCTTGCAACATCTAATCCATTGAGATCATCCCATGGATTTGGTTCTGTGTATCATAATTCTTTAGCATCTCGAACAATCTGAGAAAAAGACTTTTCCTGTTTTTCAAGTTCTGAGAGAATATAGCCTAAAGTCCCCGAAAATACTCATTCTACTTTATGAATATTATCTGCAATTCCATTTGTTCTCTCATGTACAAAATTAAGTATTCATGCTCATCCCATTACCGTTGTATTGGTATCGTATCTACGTGCATATGTTGTGAGTTCATTGAAATCTTGCTGCGTGAAGAGTGAAATAGGATTTTTGTTTGCTGTCACAAGAAAGTTTTGAGAGTCTAGGAGTACACTTTTATGAAAATGGAGTAATTCATCTTTTCCAGCAGTGACGTCTGCAAAAATTATTTCTCCATCTAAGCCTTGTCCTTTTATAAGTCCTAAGATCTCACCTATATTCTTATATGGTATTCCCCCTTGCTCAAAACTAGAAATAGCTCACTCTCTTGATGATGAGATATTTTCTAAAGTAGGAATACTAATTCCACCTGAATTAAAAATATATGAAGTAGAATTTGCAAGTCCTACTATTTCTGAAGGATTTATATGGTTCTCTTTCATATCCTTTTCTAAAATTTGAGAGACAAGTTCTCTCCCAACATTTCCAGAAGCTCCAAGTATAAATATTCTTTGTTTCATTTATTTTCTATTATCAATACATGTTCTAAGAATCTCTACAGCGTTGAGTGCTGCCCCTCTAAGGAGCTGGTCTCAACTTACAAATAACTCTAGGCCTTTATCTCAAAATACGATATTCTTACGAATTCTTCAAACCTCTACATTATTTTTTCCTGTTGCGTTTAAAGGCATAGGATACATGTTTTTGCTTGTATCATCAATAAGGTCTACCCCGGGAGTTTCCTGTAGTATTTTTCTAATATCATCAATATCTACTGGAATTTTAGTCTCCAGAACTATCGCTTCACTATGTGCTCTGAGGGTTGGTATTCTCACGGCCGTACAGCTAATATCGATAGAAGTATCTCCAAGTATTTTATGCGTTTCCCATGTTACTTTCATTTCCTCTTTTGTATATCCATTTTCCTGGAATGCGTCTATATGAGGTATAACATTAAAGGCAATATTATGCGAAAATTGATCTACAGTTGCTTCTTCGTTTTTGAAATACTTTTGCGTATTATATAGAAGCTCTTGCATACCAGGAGCTCAAGCTCAACTCGTTGCCTGATAAGTAGACATGAGTATTTTTTGAAGTCCATATTTTTTATAAATAGGATAGAGTACAACTGCAGCTATAGCCGTAGTACAATTTGGATTTGCAATAATCTTCTCGTCTCCAATATCATCTCCATTTATTTGAGGAATTACTAAAGGTATATCATCGTCATAGCGAAATGCTGAGGAGTTATCAATAACTACTGCTCAGGCAGCTACAGCAACATCAGCATATTTTTTTGAAATATCTCCTCCAGCAGCAAGAAGCACATAATCAAGACTCTGAAAGAAATTATCATTAACTTCTTGTACTTTTATATCTCCAAATGGTGTAGGTATATTATTTCATGCTGACCTTGAGGATCATCCTAGTCTTAATTCTCCTACAGGAATATTTAAGTTTTCAAGACATGTAATCATTTCAGCTCAGACTGCTCCACTCGCTCCAACAATTCAAATATTATATTTTCACATAACTATTATTTTTAAGAAATCTTTTCTACAAACTCTTCATGTAGGACATTAATTGCTTTTTTCATATCTGCACCCTGAATACCAAATACCATAGACCTCTGAAGTCTCCCCTGCGACATCATTTCAATATTAATATTATTTTGAGATAGGATACTACTTGCTTTACCAAGCAATCCTATATTATTCCTCATATGCTGGCCAACACAAAAGACAAGTGCTTTACCTGTTTCGTATTCTATAAATTCCATCTGAGAATTCTTGGGAATCTCACATGCTATCCTAAGTTCTTCTTCCATTTCATCAAGTTTTTTCTGTATATTTTGAGTTCCATCAACTGTGAAAGTAACTTCTGTTTCCGAAGCTGAAATGATATCAACAGAAAAATAATTCTGAACAATTGAAAATATATTCGCGAGTATTCATGAGTGAAACATCTTTCCTGAACTCACAGAAAAGAAGACAATATTTTCTCTCCCTCAAATAAAAATATGTTCTTCTTGGGCATAGTCTTTTGTGTCTACTGATGGAAGTATCCATGTACCACTTTGGTTTTTTTCACAAAAAGGATCAAACAAATGTATTGTAACTCCTGCATCTTGTACTTGCGCCCTAATAGCCTGAGAATGAAGTAATTTTGCATTTGCTCAACTCCCTCCTGTTATTTCACGAGCGATAACATAATCAAGTTGGGTGATGAGCTTTGCTGAGGACTCATTATATAATTTTCTAGGATCAGCACTCATAACTCCTCGAACAGACTTTTGAATTTCTAATACTCCCTCGTATCACTTATGTGCAAAGCTAACTATACATATAGCTGCAGTAGCATCGGTATATCATCTTCCAATACTTTCTTCTATTCCTCACTTGAATACTCACATATATCATCAGATAATAGGAATGCTTCCTCTATCAAGTACCTCTAGGCTTTGAGTGTATATTTTTTCTTCTAATATTTGAAATATCTCAGTTTCGTTTTTTCATTCTATTTCCTTTTGATCTACTATGTGTGAAAGGTCTATGCACTCTGTATCTACAGAGTTACTACTAAGAGCAGGGATTACTCACGATAAAATTCTTGATGAGAGAAGCTCTCAAAATCCTAAAAGAGAAAAGGGATCTCAATTTTGATCGTGTATTGAGTAGTCATTGTTGCTGTGAGGAATAAGTTTTTTTTCGCTTGAAAAATAGTGCTCAAGTTTTTGTTCTATATCAACGAACATCTTCTCTACTAGCACCGTAATATTTTTAGAATTACGAGATAGCTTTTGCTCAACTGTAGCAATATGAAAATCTTTTAACTTCTTCAGAAGGTCTTCTATCTTGTTTTCATCTATTTTTGCCTTTGATAACTCCTCCCCTATATCAATAAGATAGTCTGTTGTATTTACCTGCGAGGAGCGAATTGCAGATACAACAATAATCTGCTTCATCCCTTTATTATGATCGTCAAGTATATTTTGAGTACTCTTATACAGTTCTACTGCATTTTCTCCTCAAAGTTTTTTAACAACAATTTTCATGAACGTTCGTAAAGAGTAAAAAGAATACAAGTAAGGATAACTTTTGTTGAGAAAAATCAAGCCTCATATATAGATTATAGTTCAAGTATCTCTACCTTTTGATACTCTCTGTACCTCTCTATCTTTTTTCTCTTGTTTCCTGGGAACGTAATAATATAAATTTTATCAAATCATAAGTAATAGCTAAATATAAAAGTATCTGCATTTATATGGCAAAATACTCATCAAACTACTTCCCATGATCACTTCACATGAACATTATCTACCCCCTCAAATACACCTTGAAGAGTATCTCGAGTTTCTCGCAAAGTATTACGAACTATTTGTTCTTGATGCTTATCTCAAATAACTCTTTCTCACTGTTCGTTATATTCAATAGGATATCAAGCTTCTTCCAGTTTAGTATTAATTTGCTTTCATGATCCACAAATAACAACTACTTGTCAGGATGTTTCACTCGCTTTTTTTTTACATAATTCATGAAACTCTCATTGTTCTACAACATCACCAGATGCTTTAATCAATATATTTTGTTGTGTCATAATAATTTTGATAAAGAAATAAGAAATAGATCTCTTCATCGGGGTCTTAAGTACATATTCATAATAGAAAATAAGAAAATAAAAAACTCCGAGATTTCTCTCGAAGTTTTTATCGCGTTTATCTACTTTAATCTTTATAAACGAAACAAATACCTAGAGAGAAAAATCACTCTCGAGGTCTTTTAGGAGTATATAAAGCTTGCTTATTCATAAGTATGAGCATATAGATATCTTAATTTTGTCAAATTTTTTCTTTTCCTGTCTGCAAGTTTTTTATTTTATACTCTCCCTTTTCTTTCTCCTGGTTCCCTAAAACTACTACATGTGAAAATCATTTCTTTTCAGCAAATGCGATAGCTTTGTTAAGCTTCTTCACCGAAAGTCCGAGAAGAACATTCTTTCACTCTGATCTAAGTTTTTGGGCAAGTACTTGGGTATTTGAAAACAGATCTGCTTCTAAGAGTGGAAGGTAATACTTTTCTTCCTGCTCAGCCATAATGTCTCAAAGGAGTCAGTGCCCTTCAAGAAAGAGCTTCATAGTCTCGTCCCCAGGGGCAAAGCCAACGGCAGAAATACCCTCTTTTACTCAAAAGATACCCGCAAGTCCATTGTATCGTCCTCCTCCGAAGAGTGCTCTGGGATTTTCAGGATTTGTATCAAACATCTCAAATATTATCCCATCATAGTAGTCAAATCCTCTGATAAGAGATCCTGAAAATTCTATTTCGTTTGCGTATCATAGCTCTACAAGCATACGACTTATTTCAGCAAATTCATTGAGACTCTCATCCCCAGCAAGAGAAAGAAACTCTTTCTGGATCTCATCTATAGTTTTGAGTGACATGAATGCGTGAATCGGTTCAGGAGTATTTATTCCTATCTTTCATAACTCCTTTTCAAAGACATCCTTTGAAAGCTTCTCGTATTTATCCATGAGTCTCATTAGAGCTCTCTTTTTTTCATCCTTTTTTATTCCAAGAACTTCACTTAGAAATGCGTCTATAAGTTTCCTATGATTGAGTTTGAGTTTATATGATTTTGCAGGAGGGCTAAATGCCCGCATAAGATCAAGCGAGAGAGTGAGTATCTCTAAATCTGCATTAAGAGAATTCTCTCCAAATATATCTGCGTTTAGTTGCCAAAATTCACGATTTCGTCATTTCTGTGGTTTTTCATTTCTATAGTAATTTGCAATCGAAAACCATTTCACCGGTTTTTCTATCTCTTTCCATTTTCGACTTACCATACGAGTCACACTCGGAGTCATTTCTGGTCTAATTGCTAAACCCGAAAGCTTTCCATCCCTATCAGTAATTTGCGTCAGCTCAGTTCCCCCAACACTCTCTCCTGATTTTGCTTCCCATATCTTCGTGCTCTCGACCAGTGGCCCAAGATACTCTTCAAAGCCGTAGCTCAGGCAAACTTTTCTCCAGCTATCAAATATATATTTTCTGACTTTATATTCTTCTGGAAACCAGTCAGAGGTTCCCTTTGGTGGAGTATTTGCTATTTGCATAAATTTTCTAAAATTATAGTATTATAAGTATAAGTGAAATTACGTCTTTGGAAAAATATTTTCCATAATTTCTTTGAGTTCTTGGTTTGCGTTAGTGCCAGATAGTTTTTCTACCGCGTAAATTGCTCAATTTTCAAGCATGAGCCTGTTCTTTGACTTCGCAGTGGAGAATGAGAGTATCATCATTCCCTGAAATCTCTCTACAATATCTAAGGCTGTCTTTTCATCCTTATTAAGATAGAAATCAAGTATCACCAAATCATATTCATCATCTACTATATCTTCTATCCTCTGAACATAGATAAGTTCATAATCAACATACTCGGGAATTGCCCCTATCAATTGAGGGAGAGCAAATGACTGATCGTCTATATAGAATATTTTTTGCTTTTTCATAGTATGTATTAATAAGTAATAATTCAAGGTCACTGAGGATACCCATCATTTGGTATTGTGGTACTTCCGAAGTTTTTATCAGGAGTGTTCTCGTCTATTAAAGTATACATTCCCATAAAATTTGATCAAGCTGATGATGGCATAAAAAGTACTTTCGACTCGTATCTGATTCCATTTTCATCTCGATAAGCAGGAATATACTCCTGCACCAGCATCTCTCAGTCATTGTATCTCCTTTTAGATTCTTTTCATTTTCAAAAAATAACTGTATTTCTCGCTCACTTCAATTTAGGAAGAGTTTGCTTGAAAATAAGCTTCGTTACTGTTTCAGCAGGAAGTTCGGAATAAGACGTTTCATTAGAAGTAAAATATCTAGGTAAAATATAAGAGCCTCTTTCTAGAAATCTAGAGAGGATTTGAGCTTGACTTATTTTATCTTCTGCTAAAAGTCCTCTCCATCCTGGAATAAATTTTTCTTCTCACTTCATATAATCTAATGGGTATCAATAAACAAAAGTATTATCTCATTCTTCCATTAACTCTGCCCCTGATTTACGAAACATATCTTTCATAACATTATATTCCGGGGCATAGGGTGCGCTTGTGAGTACACTTGAATCAAAAGACGTCGAAGAGAGAGACTCTAATCAACTATCATCTCATAATGCCTGCTGTAGAGAAATACAGCTCCCTATTTGGTCGACAAATCATGTTGTAATCTCATATATAACTGGTCTTCCCTCTGATGAATATCATAAATCTACTCTCGCAGGATATTTTTTACTATCAAGTCACATAACTCTCAAATACTGTTCGACTATTTGCTGTAATTCTTGGATAAGCTCCTGAGGGAAGTAAACTCCTATTTGAGACCACCTCTTTTGTACTCACTCATACATTTCTCCTGGAAGATTTCATATATCTAAGTTTGATATCTTTTTTGCCTCTATTCAAAGTTTAAGATTCATAATTTAAAATTTAAAAATAAAAAAACTCCTTAAAATTTCTTTTAGGAGTTATAAAAAATTGTCTTTCCTAAAAGTTGGAGTGGGCTTCGTGATGTCTTGCATAGATTGCTTTCATAGTCTGAAAATAAAGGATAAAAAAAGCTGCTTTCTTTTCGAAAACAGCTTTTTTATATAGTCCTAGAATTACATCCCAAAAATACACGTAAAAATCGTTTTCGATTCCTGCGTGATATGGTGGATAGATGTAAAAATATTTATATTCATATCTTGAAGTATATGAGAAATTTCATATTGTCAATTATTTCAACCAAATACCAAAACCATTGTTTCCATATGACTCATCTCATTTATGAGTTTTTCTTCGATAACTATGAAGGATACTTTCTTCTTCATAAGTACATAAATCTGAGTATTCTATTTGAGACTTATCTATTCAGAGAGAGAGTAATTGCCTCAAGGCAATAGCTCCTGTATCAAGAAAGTATTTTCATTTTTCCTCTGTAGTCTCCTTAATGCACTCACTGTATTTTTCTCGAAACTCACAGGCAACCTCTTCTCCTACTTCATAACAAGATTGGCAAATATGTGGCCCTATAAATACCTGTAAATCCTCTACTTGAGAATCATGTTTTTTAGAAATCTCTCAGAGTGTTTTTAGAATAATTCAGTTTTGTAGACCTCTCCATCCGGCATGGATAGCTCCAATTATTTTGCGTTTTGTATCGTAGAATAGAATTGGTACACAGTCTGAGGCAAGTACAAAGAGCGCTAT
>CALLPL010000036.1 GCA_938015455.1 uncultured Candidatus Altimarinota bacterium | reverse complement strand
TATCTGGAGCCACTTGTCGGATTTGAACCGACGACCCTTCGCTTACAAGGCGAGCGCTCTACCAGCTGAGCTAAAGTGGCACATTTCTAGTGCGCGACAAATACTATTTCGAAAGAGGGGAAAGTCAAATTTTTTTGCAGTATTTTAAACATCCCATCTGTCCTTCGGACATCTTCCCTTCAATATTGAAGGGAAGACCTTATTTAGGTTAGATTATCTTAGATAATGGATTGATTTTGTTTTTAAAGTATATACATTCATACAAACATTCTATTCATCATTTTGAAGATATTTTTTATGGCAATACCTGAAATTATTATTACCGCATCAAGAGAGTTACGGAAAAATATGACGAAAGCAGAAAAACTTTTATGGGGTTATCTGAGGGATAATCAACTTTGAGAAAAAATTCTCAGACAAAAACCTATTCATATTAGCTTAGAAGATAATAGCTTCAAACGATATATTATTGCTGATTTTTATATTCCTAGCAGGAAGATAATCATAGAAATAGATGGGAATATACATAACCATAAAGAAGTAGTAGAATTAGATAAAGTAAAAGAAGATTTATTAAAACAAAAGTGATATCAAATTTTAAGGTTTTCAAATGATGAAATTAACCAAGATACTCAGCAAGTATTAAAGAATATTTCTTCCCTTCTGGAGAAGGGAAGATGTCCGAAGGACAGATGGGATGATTGGTGGAATACCGAATTACAGAATTTCCTTAAAAGACAATCAGACAAGCAGAAACTTATCGTTATTTATGGTCCAACAGGGGCAGGAAAGACAGCGATGAGTATAGATATAGCAAAGCAGTTAGATACAGAGATTATTTCAACAGATAGTAGGCAGATATATAGGGGGATGGATATTGGTACTGGAAAGATCTCTGAGGAAGAAATGCAAGGAGTAGAACATCATATGATTGATGTTATTGACCCTGATGAGAAGTACTCTGTAGGAGCCTTTAAAAAACAAGCAGAAGCTATCATAGATGAACTATATAAGAAGTGAAAAACTCCTATGCTCGTAGGGGGAACGGGCCTCTATATAGATAGTATTATTTTTGATATGAATATTTGAAATATCCCAAGTAACCCAGTTTTGCGTGAAAAATTTGAAAATCTATCAGACGAGGACCTCTATAGATGGTTTCAAGATATAGACCCAGAATATGCCAGTGAGGTTCATCCAAATAATAGACCTTATATAGAAAGGGGAATTGAAGTTATGATGACTTCTTGAAAATCAAAACGCGACCTGCGGGAAGAAAAAGTACTTAAATATGATATACTATTTTTGACTCCAGAGTGACCTCAAGATAATGAGACTACTTATAGAGAGTGGTTATACGAGAGGATTAATACTCGCGTGAAACAAATGTTTGACGAGGGATTAGAGCAAGAAGTTAAGAATTTAATTGTAGAATGATATATAGAAGAAGACGAAGGAATGAGAGCGATAGGTTATCAAGAGTTCTTCCCGTATCTAAGAGCGGAAATAAGTAAAGAAGAATGTATGCAGCAGGTTCAGCAGCATTCAAGAAACTATGCAAAAAGACAATTAAATTGGTTCTCCAAATATAAGAAATACAGGGGCTAGTAATTAGGTCTTAAAGTCAATGTATATTTTTTGTTTTTCAGGCTTTCTTGTGATATTCTAAGATGGTAGCTTGGAGTCAGGAGAAATTCTTTGATTTTTAGAGTCTCGCTCATATACTTACTTGCATTATAGCACTAATGCCTACAAGATATGAACTCTAGACTCGAGAAGCTTTTTCACACTTATGAAGTCTCTGAAAAGGATAGACATGATTTTCTTCAGATATATGATTTACTTCCTGGGTATAAGAAAACCCGCGTAGTAGATAATTTTCCAAAGATAATGCTAAGTATTGAAAATCTGAGAGAAGAACTCTATATCGAACATGAAATACTCTTTTGAAACACTCTCGAAAGAATTGAAGAAAAGTTGAAAGAAATTAGGAAAAATCTTTCTAATGACACAACAAATGTTCAAACATCGGGTATGCAAAGCATGGTATAAAAAAGATACATATAAAAACAAAAATATAAATTAATACTCTCCTATGGTCGTTAGTTCTGGACTCCAAAAATACTTTGATACATCGAAGAAATGAAAAAAAGATGATACTCAGGCAAAACTTGATGCCATCGCTTCTCAAATAGACCCCGCATTTGCTGCGAGTTTTGACTGTTTTAAGACCAGGATCCTTGGTATTGTAGAAGAAACTCCTGAGGCAAACACAATGGTCCTTGGTGAGCTAAATGAACTAGACGAAAACCTCAAAACATCACGTCGAAAACATAATCTCAAAAAAGCTGTAGCAATTATGGATAATGTAAGCTAATACATAAACCTGACTCTCTTTTAAAATAAAGAAATAATAAATCTCCTAGTCGAGATTTTTTTCTTTGTAAGAACATCATGGAAGCATAGGACAGGTCTTACACTTAGGTTTCCTTGCAATACAGTGGTATCTCCCAAATAGGACTAAAGTATCATGGAGCTTTGCAAGATCCTGCGCATTAAATATTTTAGAAGCTATTTTGTCGGTTCCTAGAGGTGTTTTCGCTTTTACAATTCAAATTCTATTAAGTACCCGGTGTACATGCGTGTCAACTCAGAGGTAGGGGGCACCCTCTGTCACCGAAAGAAATACCTTTGCTGTTTTGATCCCCACTCCTGCAAGTTCAGTAAGTTCATCAATTGTTTTAGGGGGAAGAGAATTATGTTTGGCTACAAGTATTTCACAAGTTTTGAAGATGTTTTTAGCCTTATTGTTAAAAAAAGATACTGAAGAAATAAACTCCGTAATTTCCTCTACCCCAAGATTTAATCCGTCTTCAGGAGTTTTTAGAAATTCAAAAAAGTTTCTATTGATGATATTTACTTGCTTATCCGTTGCCTGCGCTGACATCAAGATAGCAATCAGTAGCTGAAATTCATTGTTATGATAGAGCTCAGTCTCAGCGTCAGGAAACATCTCGTATACCGTTTTCTTTAGGAGTTCTTTTTTTTCTTGGAGTTTCATACTTCTCTATTATTCTCATGTGAGTTATATGTAAACATGTTAGCTAAAAATTATGTACAGTAAACCTTTTTATATTTCAGATCCTGTAGGGAACAACGAGCTCTCTTTTGAAAAGCGTAAAAATCTTCAGCTCTTCGTTCCTAGCCTCAAGCAGATAAGCTCGTTTGATGAGATAGAGCTTCTAAGTCCAGATGAATGAAAAGTAACGTTTGAGGACTATGATTTTGACGATGTACTTCAGACCTGCTATGGACTAAAAAATCTCTATGAGATACAATGGAATTGAAAGAACCTCTATCTCGTAGATAACCATAATCATGTCTTTTATTTCTGGTATCTTGCTCGAAGCCAGCGAATTATCTCCGATAATGCTCTTCTCTATCATATAGATGAACATTCTGATACTCGTGATCCATATAAATACATCATGAAACCTGATTCTCAAGATTTAGAAAAAGTTTTTGAATACACGAATTCTACTCTAAATGTAGGGAATTATATAATTCCTGCTCAAAAAGAGTGACTTGTTTGAGAGGTAGTACAGATTCGGAGTGAAGAGGCTCTGAGGGAATACATAACCCATCCTTGAATTCCTTCCCTTAATACTCATGGAAGGAAACAACAAAGTATTATTCTCAACCTCGATCTAGACTTCTTTGAACCAGAACTTGATTTTATAGACTATGATCTCAAAAAACAGGTGATACTCGATATTGCTCAGAAAGCAGACCTCATCACGATCTGCACCTCACCATTTTTTATAGATCAGGAGAGAGCTATAGAGGTTTTCAAAGATATTTTTAAATAGAGAGCTCTCTTTCTAGTACAAGATGTTTTTTAACTATTTCTCTTAAGTTTTCAATATTATGAACAGTAATTCATTTGATATTTACTTCTTTGTGCTCAGGTAGATTGGATATTAAGTCTACGGTAACATCTCACGACTTGTTGAAGTTTACAAAAATTCTAATACTTCCAATTGTTTCACTTTTTGCTCACAAATGTGTCCTCCCGCTGAATTCGATTTTTTTCTCAACTAAGAATATACTTCCTCCTATATATGTCGCCAAACTATGTCAACCGGACTCTTTTCTTTGAATGTTGATCAATGATCGAAAGTCTACTTCAAGATCTATATTGTTTAACCTGGTAGAAACACTATTAAATACTTTCTCAAAATGTCACTTCCATAGTAGCGCTTCACGTTCCTTTTTCAAAGCTTTTAGTGCTTCTGCTGCTGCTTTTTCTTCGTTAGCCTTTGTCTCACCTAATTCTCTTGAGGCAATAAATCCTTCCATTTCTTTGACGCTTGGATAAGGTGAATTATTTGGAGTATCAGTCTTTCACATAAATAAATCTTAATATATATTATTATAGCATATAGATTTTATAAGAGCAAAAAAAGTTCTAATTTCTTAGAACTTTTTTAATTTCACGGTTTTTTATTCCTTAGGCATCACAGCCTCAATAGCTCAGAACGTAGCTTCTTTGCCTGCTGGCACGAGAATGGTTACGTTGTCACCGATTTCAGCCTTGAAGTGTGTAACGGCAGCTGTGAGGACATCGTAAGAGACTCCTTCGGATACTACTTGGTATTTTCCTTTGTCTTGGGTTAGGAGTCCGGTCTTATTTTCTCTGTCTATTTGTTGAATCTGCTTGTAAAGCATCTTTCCTGAACCGTCTATAGTGAGTTTCATTTTGTCACCTTGAACAAGCTTTGATTTACTTGAGTAGTTTACAGGGATTGAGTATTTGTTTCCGTCAGCTCCGAGCATTTCTTCACCAGTAAAGACTCACTCTACGATTTTACTGTCACCACTATCGTATTTTGAAAGACCTTTGGTATCAAGATTGAGGTCAGCTGTGAGATCTATGTTTTCTTCTTCAAGTATTTCTTTGAGAAGTTTCTTCGCATTTTTGAGTGATTTTTCTGCGGTATCTATGAAGTCCCTGATAGCTGCAATTCGTTTCTTGGTCATGTGTTTGTATTTATATTTTTATAATTCTATAATCAAGTATAACAAAAAAGAGTGAAAAAAGAAACAAACATCCCTTTACTTTCTATTAAAAATACGATTCTATGAGCTTTGAAATATATGGATGAAAAAAGAGTATCGTGAGATATCAGCAGGCAAGAAATGGCCCAAAGGGAATTTCGTGTTTAAAATCAGTCTTAAATCCATTTTGTAGTTTAGAGTATAGTATAATTCATACTCAGATAATACTTCATGCGAGGTACGTGATCATCCATGCCGGAAACGCGAAACTTGCTCAAACGAGAAGTCACATGAGTATAGCAATTCGTAGATCACCTCATCACATCCATCTTCCTTTTGATACTACTATTTGAAGAAAAAAACTTATAAATATCCCAAGCGCTGCAATAGTCCCAGATAGGAGAGCTGAAGAGTTGTAACTGAGTTCAGCTATATTCATATATCATATCAAGAGAATAATAGCTCCTACAAGTATAAGGCAATCATAGAGCTCCTTGAGCCCAGCTAGCATTATATAATAAAGACTTCACAGTATAACAGCGCAGACTCATAATGTCATTATATCCAGATTTCAAACTGGGAGATAAGGAATGAAACTATATCAATATCACTGAGCTATAAGCATTGAGAGTGCTAAAAGATTTACTATTATGAGTACCGACTCTGGTATTTCGAGATAGAGGATATCATAAAATACATAGATAGCCGTAAAAAACATAATTCCAAGTAGGAAATCAAGCCGTGTCATCTCAAAGAAGTTTCAAGAAAATACGAGCTCAGGAGAAATGAGAAAGTATCATGTAGCAAAAAATAGCACTCACATAGTCAGCTCTAGCAGGGGATAAATAGCATCTATCTTTTGCCTACATCACTTACACTTTCCTCACTGAAACAGCCAAGAAAATATGGGTATGAGTTCGAGGGGAGATAGGTCTCTCTCACAAGTCTTACAATGACTTCGCCCTCCCCAGATTCATTTTTCCCCAGATTTGAGACGATAAATAATCACCGAAGCAAAGCTCCCAAAAAGCGTTCAGAAGATAAAGAGAAAGATGTAGAAGAGGGTATTCATTGGAGAAAGAAGATTATTTCTCTACACTATAACTTTTTTTTTCATTTATAAAAATGTCAAAACATGGAATAATTTTATAATCCTTTGGATTTTTGGTTTTGTATTATCAAATCTAATTTATGCGATATATCTTTTAATAGATCTGGTATTCAACCTACTTTTTCAAGAGTAAGGGAAACAATTTGTTCAACTCTGGTCCCAGATTTATTAACTATGTCAGCAAATAATGCTGTTGGAATTGCGAAATAAAAAGTACTTGAAAGTAATTGGTATCCATTAGCTAGTATGCTAGCAGCACTTTTTGAGACGGTATCCATAGTGGTAGATAGTTCTATTGATTCCAAGACTGGTTGGAATCAATCTGCATAAAATAAATTTCTCATTTCATTCATTGATCACCAAAGAGTAGAAAATTCTCCTATATGTCACTTTGTAAGCTGAGAAAGCATTATCATGACTACAAAAGAAGCAGTAAAATAGATTCATGTAAATTTCATAACAATTGGAACTGCTTCATTGATAGAGTCAGATAACTCTTTTACAGAGCTGAGTTTGTTGAGTACTTGTAACAATCTAAAAGCTCTAAACGCTCTCAATACCGAAGCAAAACCAGTTGTTGGGTCATCATAAAGAATATCATATCCAATAGTTCATAGTTCTGCTCATCACACTATATTAAGAGCGGTATCAAATTTATTATATTTCAAATACGTAGAGAGTCATACTTCTTTTATTTTAACATATGCTTCATATCAAAATAAAGTAATAATCATAAGACCTATTGTTTGATCTCAATTTAGTACTCATTGAGAAATACTTTCTAAGTCATGATGAAGTTTTTCGATATGTGGTTGAACTGAGGGGATGAGTTCACAGGTCATGAGTCACATCTTTCATACAACAGCACCATACACAATCGAACTTAAGATTTTTCTTTCTTTAAGTGAAAGTTGAGCGATCATTTCTTTGTGATTTATCTTACGAATAGATGAAGTAAGATCATGCTCTTCATCTATTCATAATCAAGAAGGCTCTTTTAAATGCTCACCATCTGCACGAGCTTGAATGATACGTTTACGGGCATTTGTTAGGTTCACAACTACGTCCCATCTCTGGTCAGCATCTTTACTAGCTACTCTTTTATAATAGAGATCCGAAATGGGATCAAAGCGGTTATCTCATATTATCTTTAAATAAGTTAAATATTTTTCAACTAGCGTTTCTTCGTTAATATTTGGATTATGTTCTTTGATATCAGAAAGGAAGTCACTAATTTCATCATTTAACAATGCTATAACAAGGTCACGACCTTTTTCTCGCTCCAATTCTCCAACCTCTGATGTGGGGGTTTCTAATCTAGACATTAGATTTTGACTAATTTTATATTTTACTATTTAATATTTATTTTAAATATAAAAATTAAATAGTCAATAAAATATATGTGAGAGTATATCAGAAAAGCAGTAGATTTTAAAAAAATTGACTTTCATGATATTATATATATGATTTATTTTCACTTTCGCATCATGCGAATTGTCTTTAACAATTTCGCTCAGAGTGAGGAGTGAATTGGGAGGAGATATGTTACAGATTCTACAAGTAGGTCTAGGACTTTCTATATTAATAATAGGAGGATCATTCTTTCTCTAACCGACAACGACCCCTGGACCAGAAGGTCCAGGGGGTCTTTTTAAAATAATACCTTGCATTACAAAGTATTATGAATATAATGCCTCCCAGTTTAGTTTATAAATATATTGCCAATGGCAGAAGAAAGGGATAATTACTCGAATCAAATGCGAAAGGGGGTCCTGGAATATATCATTTGTCTTTATCTTTTGAAAAAAGATTATTACGCAGGTGAGCTTATAGAGGAGATAAAAGGGACGGGTCTTATGGTCGTGGAGGGGACAATGTACCCACTCTTATCGAGAATGTTGAAATCAGGATATCTCGAATATAAGTGGGAGGAAGCAAGTTCTGGGCACCCGAGGAAATACTATTCTCTTACCCTGGAAGGGAAAAACCTTGCAAAGCATATGGAAACGATCTGGAAAGATATTTCTGGAGCTGTAAAAAAAGCACAAAAATAATATTTTTATAATTTCATACAATGAAATATACAATTTGAGACATAGATTTTGAGTTTAAGGAAAATGCATATAAGACGATAGAGTCCTATATATCTGAGATACGAGATTTCTTTAATGGAGAATCCGATACTGAAACAACGGTTGATATTGAGTTTGCGATTTCTGATAAGTTTGAAAGAGTACTTGCAGATAGAGCAGATAAAACTCTTGTACTCTCGGATGTTGAACAAGTAGTTCGTGAGCTTGGTACGGTAGAGATGATTACAGGGAGAGAAACATTGGGCAACACTACTCCAAAAACAGTAGTACGCGAATTTGAAACAGGAGATGTTGTAGCTGGAAAGAAGTTATTTCGTGATCCGGATGATGGGTATATTGGGTGAGTGTGTTCATGAATTGCTTATTATTTTGGTATAGATAGCTGGATAGTACGAGTCATATTTTTAGTAGCATTTTTTGCTCCTCTTCCTTCGGTGATTCCTTATCTTTTACTTTGGATATTCGTTCCTCTTGCTCGTTCAAAAAGTGATAAGCTACGCATGAGATGAGTTCCTGTGAGCCTTGATTCACTTTCAAGTGATGTTGGGAATTATACAGGGAGACGAATGCTCTCTATAGCAAGCATTATTATTTTATGAATACTTATATTGATTCTTGCACTTATCTCAGGAACAATGGTATTTCTGTATCAAAATGTAAGAGATGCGGAAATCACTGGATATGAAGAAATACATTATGAATATTCTTGCGCAAATGAAGAAAAAATGTCGATTACTTACCCAATACTTGATGGTAGAGAAGTATGAATCAGGTCTGAGAATGGGGCATTTAATATTTCGCTTGATATTGATGAAATCGATGAAGAGATTCCAGACTTTGTATATATAGAAGTTGATTGAGAAATAGAATTTCTTGAAAAAACAGATGCGTATACCTACGAAAGTGAGGAGTACACAATTATGGAAGATGCGAATGGGAGAGAGTATCCTATTTTAAAGAAGGATGGTAAAGAGATCAGAACTGAGTGCGAAATAACTTCACAGTTGCAGAGAAGATGAGACTTTAAGAATATATTACGAGAACAAGATTAAAAAATACTAAAAGCCAAACAGAGCTCTCAGGGTTAAGTTAAGCGAAGATATATATAACTTCTGCGTCAATGGAGAAGTTTTGTGTGAACATAAAAACTATAGTAATATAAGTATATATTATTTTTAATAATTTTATATGAAGACAGAACAATCTCTTTATACAAAAGATTCATGATGGCAACATAACTTTCAAGGTAATGAGAGCCTCAAAGATGCTCAATTAGTACTTGTTTTTGGTGGGAGTAAGATTATTCAGGAAGAATCATCATATAATGATGTGCGCGAGATGTACCCAAATGCTGACATAGTAATGTCTTCAACCTCTTGAGAAATATACAAGGATGAGGTATATGACGAGAGTTTATCAGTTTCAGCTCTGTACTTTGAGAAAACTAAGCTTGAAGCTAAGGCAGTTACTATAGCTGATATGTCAGAGAGTTACAACAAATGAGCTGAGGGAATAGAACTTTTAGATCAAGACGAACTTTCTCATATTCTAGTGTTTGCAGATGGACTCAGTGTAAATGGGAGTGAACTTATTAAGTGAGCGAAAAGCATTACTCAAACGGTAGTGAGTATGAGTTGAGGGCTAGCAGGAGATGGAGCAGATTTTAACGAAACCTTTGTATCGCTCAACGGTATTCCTAAAAGTACTAATACAGTAGTTTTTGTATGACTATATGGATCGAGTATAGAGGTTGGATGTTGATCATTTGGAGGGTGGGATAATTTTTGACCAAAAAGAATGGTAACAAAGTCAGAAGCTAACGTTGTATATGAACTTGATTGAAAGCCAGTTCTCGATTTATATGAAACATACCTTGGAGAGCTTGCAAAAGACCTTCCTGGATCAGGTCTTCTTTTTCCTCTTAGTATCAGTAAAACAGATTCTGATAGAGTCCTGACAAGAACAATTCTTGCCATAGATAGAGAGACAAAATCAATGACTTTTGCAGGAGATATACCAGAGGGTTATACTGCGCAACTTATGAAGGCGAATTTTGATAGACTCATAGATGGATCAATCGAAGCTGGAAAACAAAGTATAAGAGATATAGAAAACCCACAATTTGCTCTACTTATTAGCTGTGTTGGGAGAAAACTTGTTCTCAAGCAGCGGGTAGAAGAAGAACTTGAGGTACTTGAGGAAATGTTTGGTCCGCAGTGTGTTGTAACTGGTTTTTATTCTTATGGGGAGATAGGAGGTTCTGGATGAGACAAGTTTGATTGTCAACTGCATAATCAAACTATGACTATTACTCTTCTCTCAGAAATATAGACAAATGAAAAGTGTTTTACAAAGACAAATAAAAAAGAATCTCTCTCATCTCAGTGAAAAAGAATTAGAGGCTATGGGTTGATTTTTTTGAGCAGTTGAGGATATGTATCAATCTTTTGATGATGATAGATCTATGATGGATAGATCACTTGAGCTGAGTTCTCAGGAACTTATGGAAAACAATGAATCTCTCAAGAAAAGGTGAGAAGAGATACAAAAAGTTCTAGATAATCTCCTCAAAGCTGTTCAAAAGTTTCAAGGAAAGCGTAATAAGGATACGAGCGATATGCAGGCAGAAGATCTATCTTTGTACTTGAGTGAACTCATTGCAGAATCAGAAGAAAATAAGGCACACACTCTTAAGCAAAAGAAATATCTCTCGACCATTGTAGATAATATTGGAGAAGGACTTGTCGTAATAAGACCTGATAGAACTATCGAAATATATAATACGATGGCTTCTGACTTAACTGGATTTACAGGTAAAGAAGTGCTTGAAAAAACATGTGATAATTTTATTCAATTTTTTGATTCAAAGTTAAAACATGAATATGAAGATATTATTTGAAAATGTTTACATGCAGGGAAGACTGAACTATATTTTGACTCTATCTCTTTAAGGAATAGAAAAGGAAAGTATGTTCCTATTTCTGTAGCTCTCTCTCCAGTTTTAAGTCAGAATAAAAATGAAAGAGGATGTATTTTGCTTTTTCGGGATATCACAAAACAAATTGAACTTGATCATATGAAGGATGAATTTGTTTCTATAGCAAGTCATGAACTCAGAACTCCTATGACTATTATCAATGGATTTTCTAGTTTGATACTCGATGAGAACATAGGAAAACTCAATGATGCCCAAAGAAACTATATGGGAAAGATAAAGAGAAATACACTTCAGCTTATAAACCTTGTGAATGATATGCTGCATATTTCTCGCTGTGAAGCAGGAAAAATAGAATTAGATATGACAATGTTTGACTTGTGAGAACTTATGGATGAAGTGACTCATGAATTTGAAGAAATGTTTGATAGTAAGAACATAACTCTTTCACTAAGCTCATGCAGTACGCAATTGTATTCTGATTCATGAAAAATACGTCAAGTACTCGTAAACCTTATTGGTAATGCTTATAAATTTACTAAAGAGGAATGAAGAGTTGATGTAATGTCTTTTCAAGATGGAAATGACGTAGTAGTCCAGGTTGGAGATACGGGTGAAGGAATTAGTAAAGAAAATATTAAAAAACTTTTTAAAAAATTCTCCCAAGTAAATTCTCACCTTCATGATAAGGCTGAAGGAACAGGTCTTGGACTCGCTATATGTAAGATGATGATAGAGGCTCTTGGGGGAAGTATCAAGGTTGAGAGTGAAGAATGAAAGGGAAGTGTATTCTCTTTTAGACTTCCTATTAGTTCAGTACAGAAATAGCGAGTTCTACGATTTCAGGAACTTCATGATCAGCTTTTGTGATAAACATATCGGCTCACAGGTTGAGAGCCATATCTTTGTCAGGTCCTTCTCAAAGGTTGCTTGCAACAACAACTGGTATATGTATATCTGAAAGTTTTACAATTGATTCGAGTACTTCAAATCAGTTCATTTGAGGCATCATGATATCTAGGAGTATGATACTTGGGTTTAAATTTACTATCTCAACGAGTCAGAGTAAACCATTAACTGATGTATGAACTTCAAAACCAGCTTGTTCAAAATAGACGGTATATAACTCAACAATATCAAGATTATCTTCTATAATAAGAATACTCTTTTTGTCCTGCATAGTTTGATGTGTGAAATAGTATTGCTTAAAAATACTTAAAAAGAAAAAAAGTACAACAGAAATATTTGAATTTTAAACTATATCTTTTTACTATTTCTTCGACATTTCTCACTACAGTACAAAATCTCCTCAAAATTATTTCTCCATTTTTTTCGTATAGTAAAAGGCTTCTGACATTTTTTACAAATCTTAGCCTCTTTGAGTTTCCCGTTTTCTATTACTTTCATGATGCCATTTCAAATTTAGCATAGGATGCTTTATATATTTCTCTTGCTTGTCTTGTAGCTTCTCTATGATCAACTATGGGCCTAATATAGTTGAGTGTATTTTCTAAAGGGTCATGAATAGCTTTGATGTCTTGATCTTTGAGCTCAGGAATAAAGTGAAAAATATATTTTCCTTTTGGATCAAACTTCTGACTTTGGAGTATAGGATTGAAAATTCTCAGTGGTTTTGGATCCGCTCCAACACTTGCTCCCCATTGCCAATTTCAGAGATTTACAGCTTCATCATAATCAAGAAGTTTTTCTTTAAAGTATGCTTCTCCAAGCCTCCAATCTATATGCATATCTTTCGTTAAGAAACTCGCAACGATCATTCGAGCTCTTCCATGCATCCAGTTTGTTTTATTGAGCTGTTTCATAGCAGCATCTACAATAGGGTAGCCAGTCTCTCAATTGCACCATTTTTGAAATTTTTCTTGGTCTTGGTCCCACTCTATGTATCTATACTTTTCTAAAAATTCTTCTCGTTTTGTATTTGGAAAATTATAGAATATCTGCCACCAAAATTCTCTCCAGGCCATTTCGCTCACATAGTGATCACTCACACCATTGGCTTTGTTATAGATTTGCCTGACAGAAAACACTCAGTGTCTGAGATATGGTGAGAGTCTTGACGTACCATCTTTATCTAAATCATTACGAACATCTACATAGTTGCTTTGTATATATTGCTCTAATCTCTTTTTTCAAAATTCCATCGTGAAATATGGATGTTTTTCTATTTCTATAAAGTCAGCAGCTTCTGATTGTTCTTCGCTTGTGAGCTGTGAAAAACTTGTGAGTTCTAATTCTGCTGTTTCAAAATCGAGTTTTTGCCAGAGCTTATAGTAGGGGGTAAATACTTTTCGTTGTTCTACTTCATGTGGTTCAGCGAGGAGAAAATCTTTATGAGATTCTGTTTTGCATCAGAGTGTTTCAAGACTCTCAAATATTTTTTCATCTCGTTTTTTGCCGTAACTCCCATAACTTGTGTTCGTATAGAGACACTCGATACTATATTTCTTAACAAGTTCAGGGATAATTTCCTCAGGTTTTCATTTTAGAACTATTACTTTCTCGCCTCAGATTTTCCTCAGATCAGAGGATATTTGCTCCAGAGCCTCTCTGATAAATCAAAATCTCTGATCTGCAAGTCCTCAAAACTTTGGAATAATATTCTCGTCTAAAATAAAAATAGGGAGGACTTGATTCGACCCATGAACGGCCTCAAAGAGTCCCGTATTATCCTGAATTCTCAGGTCTTGCCTGAACCAAAAAATAGATTTTTTATACATATGTTTTTATTAATGATTTTAATTCTTTCATTGTCCCTGAGTGCTGCTTTATATCATCTAGTAATATTTTTGCTGTTCAGAGTTCAGTATTTTTTATAAGAGTATAATTCTTCCATCATTTTGCAAAACAAACTTTTTGCCAAATATTCCTAAGATTTACTCGATCTTTTTCTGTTATTTCTAAGAATTTGTATTTGAGAGCACGCTTATATTTTGCTTCTTCGTATTTGTAAAGATGATGAGGTACTCATCTGGATCATATTTTTGACCCAGATTTTTTTCAGCGTCTCAGATTATCAATATGTTCAAGCTTTATTTTTGTCATAGAGGGACGTATAGCATTTTACAGAAAAAAATATATAATTAGCTTTATAGAGTATAATATTTTTTAAGAATTGTGTATGAAAAATGAAAATAAACTTCTTTTGCCTCTCTGGCTTATAGCAATATTCCTTATTTTCGTAGTTCTCTATATTGGGAAGAGTCTCATCATTACTATGGTATTCACGAGTATTTTACTCTTTATATTTTCTGGAATATATAGTTTTTTTAACTCGCATACGAAATCACATATTTTTTCAGTTATTATTACGGCTTGAGTTTTTGTAATGTTTTTTATGACTATTGGATTTATTATTAGCTCAGAGGTTGATAATTTTTCACGAGATATTGGCAAGATAGGACAAGGATTTGAGAGTCTTGGGGGGCAATTGAACTTTCTCCCAAGCTCTCTAGCTGAAATAGATTATATGAGTGTACTCCAGAAAATAGACTTTGCTTCTATAGGGAAAAGCGCCCTAGGAGCGATATCAGGTATTATATGAGGGCTCTCAACAGTTGCCTTTCTTCTGATATTTCTGATGCTTGAAAAAAACATGTTTGCAAAAAAGATAAAGAAAATACTTCCTGATACAAAGGAAAAGAAAATCTTTGGTATCTATAAAAAGATTTATGAAGACATGAACACCTTCTTTCTCTCAAAATTTTCTCTCGCTTTATTTAATGCAGGAGTAAGTGTAGTTATTATGATGGTTTTTGGTCTAGAATATGCGCTCATGTTTGGACTCCTAGTGTTCCTCCTAGACTTCATTCCAGCAATTGGAGGGATTATAGCCTTAGCGCTTCCATTTCTCTATAGCTTTGTCCAATTTGATAGTTGAGTTACTTCTATGATTCTCCTTGCGTGTCTCTTTATTCCCCAGTTTATCTCAGGAAATATTATTGAGCCAAAAGTGATGTGAGATAGGCTTAATTTGAGTTCTTTTGTTATTCTTATCGCTCTTATATTTTGGTCGAGTATCTGGTGAATTGCCGGAGCATTTCTTGCAGTTCCACTCATGGCCAGCATCAATATAGTACTTGCCCGATTCAAAGCTACAAAATCAATTGCGATCATGCTCTCTAAAAATGGAAAAGTATAATTTTACACTTCTCTTACAAAACTTTGATATACTAAAAGTACTTTATTTTTGTAACTTATAGAATTATGAGTGGAGATATATTTGCCTGAAAGATGAAACAAATCCTTGGTAATATCAGGGCTGAGTTCTCAGACCTTACGGAAACTGACCTAGAAAACGTGGAAAATAGGACACAGCTTGAAGGAATAATTCAAGAAAAATACGGCCTCGCAAAAGAAGACGCAGCTGAAAAACTCGATGAGTTTGCAAAAAAATACTTATAAAAATAATACTCCTTTGAAAGAAGGAGTATTATTTTTTCTTTCATTTCCAGGTTCATCAGTATACATAATATTCTCATTTCTTTGCCTTGAGACAACAAGCACCACAAACAAAAATCCAGATCTTTCATGGAGTAATCTTTACTCTATAGGCTTGAAGTATTTCTTTCTCGCAGAGAGCACAGTTTTTAGTTTTCATGTTTTATTTAGAATAGTGCTATCTGATTTTCATTTCCGGAACGCAGACTTGCGTTCCTTATAGATTTCTTTTTTCTATTTCCATGAAATACACGACTTGCGTGTTTTTTTACTATTTTTTCTTTATCAGATTTGAGGATATTTCACTTGGTAGTCCAGAGGAGATCTTTCGCAATTTTATTGGCTGATTTGATATCTACAAGAGGTTCAGGATATCCTAAGTCTTTAAACCCTTCCCATAGATGAGGTTCATGAATATATTTCACTGGAACAGATTTGAGTTCAGGGAGAAAGGTATATATAAACCTTCACTCAGGATCTTTTTGTTTGCCGTTATACACAGGATTATAAATCCTAATGGTATTTATTCCAGTAGTACCAGCTTGCATCTGAAACTGAGGATAGTGAATTCCTGGCTCGTAATCTGTAAAGAGCTGCGCAATTCTCGGAGCAATAGCTTGCCAAGGCTGCATACAGGTATTACAGAGGAAACTCACAAGTATAGCTCTGGATCGAAAGTTACACCAACCAGTTTGCTGAAGTTGTCTTATGAGCGCGTCGATATAGGGGATTCCCGATCTACTCGTAAATACTTTTTCAATCAGCTGAGCATCTATTTCCTGACGAATTGCATCAAAGTCTTTATTGAGATTTCGAAACTCCATCTCAGGTTCATCCTCAAGTTTTTGAATAAAATGTGATTGCCAATGGAGCCTTGATACAAAGTACTGAAGAGACTTTCGATGATTCTTGGCTGTGTCAGTTCAGAGTTTGCTGAGCTCAGTTCTTCTGTTTTCTGTTGCTTGAATAACTATTTTAAGAGATAAACATCCGTAGGTGATATATGGAGAGAGTCTCGAACACCAGCTTTGAGATTCAAATGGTTTTGAAATATTGTACATATATTTTGAGCTTTTGGTCTCTAAAAAATTTTCTAATATTTTTATGCCCGTAAATTCTCATCATTTTTGTATATTTTTATTTCAGTTTTTCAGAAAGTATTCCTTATATTTATTCTTCGTATTTTTTGAGATATTGCAGAGCTCGAGAGGAGTTATAACAGGTTTTTGAATTTGAACAGGATAATAAATTTTCTGCATCATTCGCTCGTTCCATATCTTGTTCCAAGAATCTCTACTTTTGAGTCTTCTCACCACTCCATTTGTCCCATACTCAGTGATTTTTATTTCAGATTTCTTACAATAGAAGAGTACTCTGAGATCACGCTGATATGTTCCCCAGTTTCCCGTCTCTTCATGTGAATAGATATGAGAAATATCAAAATATTCTTGAAGCTTTTTAAATCACTCTAGAGCATTATACGGGAGCAATAAAAGAGGGATTCAGAGTTTCATGAATGATCTTTGTAGCAGAAGGAGACTTTCATAAATAAACTGTAAATGAAAGTCAGAATAATCAGGAAGACTCATAATCTTTGGCTCGAAAAAATAAACCCCAAGAGTCGGAACTTCTGGATCTAAAGTTGTAAGAATCTGATTATCATGTATTCTCAAATTCTTTTTACACCAAACAATATTAATTTTTTCTTTCATGCAGGATACGACGATATGCCAAATAATCTTATATAATCAACTCAGAGAAGAGTATTTATATACAGACTATACTCACTTTTTATATATTCACAATATATGAAAGATACTTTTTCAGGGAAGAGAGTTGAATCTCAATACTCACAGTAAAATAATAGACTACGCAGGTGGAAAGCAGATTATAGATGCTTTGAAAGATCATTGAAAGATAGCTGAGTTTTATATAGAAAAGAGCTTTATTTCTGGAATACAAAAATATGCAAAACAGCATGGTGTTTCAGAATTTGTTATTGTGAAACCAGTAGAAAATTATGTCTTTCAAAATTTTCAGAAAATTCAGCAGAGACTGAAGCAAGAAAATATTACTCTAACTTTTACAGAAGATACAGAAAGTTTTTTTCTCTCTCACGATGATTTCAAAAAGCAATATACAAAGCCTCCCATCATGGAATATTTTTATAGATTCATGAGGAAGAGAGAGGATATCCTCATGACGAAGGAAGGAAAACCCGAGTGATGAGAATGGAATTATGATAAAGAAAATAGAAAGTTTGACCGAAAACATGAGTGAAGCTGGAGTTTTGAACTTGAGAAAAATGAGTATTGGAAAGAAGCTGAGGAGTATTATAAAAAACCTCACCCTAACCCTCTCCTCAAGGAGAGGGGACAATCTACAAATGAAACTCAGAAAGTAGCCTCTCTCTCCTCTAAGGAGAGAGAATTCAAGAGTGAGGTTTTGTGAGGGGAATCGAGAAGAGTTTTTATATACCCAACAAATAGACAAGAAGCTCTAAAACTCCTAGACTACTTTCTCGAGAATCATTTAGATAATTTTGGGAGACTGGAAGATGCGATGTATCAGGACGATGCCTATGTGCATCATAGTCTGCTCTCAAGTTCTATTAATTACGGACTCTTGTCTCCTCGAGAAGTTGCAAAAGCTGTAGAAGAAACAGATACAGCGATGAATAATAAAGAATGATTTATTCGGCAGGTTCTCGGATGGAGAGAATATATGTATCACTTCTTTCAATGCTATAAAGATGATATTTACTGAGAAAATTTTCTAGGACACACAAATCCTCTCCCAGAGTATTTCTGGAAGAATGCAGAAAATTCTGATATGAATTGTCTCTCAACTACTCTCAAACAAGTTCAATCAGAAAATATGAGCCATCATATCCAGAGACTCATGATTATCTGAAACTTTGCACTCCTCACAAATCTCGATCCTCATGAACTTAATCATTGGTTTTTTGAATATTATACCGATGCCTTTGAGTGGGTAGTCACTCCAAATGTATTATGAATGAGCCAATTTGCAGACGGAGGAAAACTCGCAACAAAACCCTACGTTGCTTCCGCAAATTACATAAACAAGATGTCAGACTATTGCAAGTCTTGCAAATATAATCCAAAAGAAAAATACACAGACAATGCATGTCCCTACAACTATCTCTACTGGAACTTCGTATCAGATAACAAAGAAACCTTTGAAAAATGACGACAACAATTCGTAGTAAAAAATCTCGAAAAAATAGATATTGAAAAAATACAAGAACTGAAAGAAAAATTTCTCTCTAAACTATAAAAGGAAAGTTCTGCAAGATAGTGATCCTTTTTTCTTACTCGAAAATACTTATACTACTCAAAATATTTTTCTTTTTACAAAACAATGGACATCTCAACTCTCCAAAATATCTTTCTTGGTTTCTTGCTCTCAGGAGTCCTCTGAGCTTTGATTTGAATAGACAAAGATATCGTAAAGCATAAGCGGAGCTTGCTCTCTAAGACTCGCTCAGACGCGCAGTTTTGATCTATCAGGAGCTTTGCACTTATCGCGATATTTGGATCACTGATGACCTGGTTTGATAGCTATTTGCAAACAGAATATGTATTTATTCTTGCGGGTCTCATGATCACGACGATCCTCATATCTACCTACTATATCTATAGTGTATTCAAGGAAAAAGCTATCTCTCCAGCAACTGAGTTTGTGGCATTTCTGACCTACTTTGTAGGAGTCATGGTATTCCTCGGCTACTCGCAAATTGCCATTATCTTTGCGATTATGTTGACCTTCTTTATCTCTTCAAAAGACCTGCTCGAGGGAGTAGGGAAGCTCGTGAGTAAGGACGAGCTTCGAACAACGCTCAAGTTTTGAGCTATAGCCTTTGTGATACTTCCACTCCTCCCAAATCAGCGTTTTTCACTCTCTGATATCATGAGTTTTATCTCGGGAAGTTGAGTAGATCATCCACTGACTAGTTTTGCGTTTTTTAATCCCTACTCTATTTGGTTCTTTGTTGTAGTGATGTCAGGAGTCTCTTATTTTGGGTATATTCTCACAAAGTTTGTAGAAAAAAACTCCTCAATTATGCTCTCATCTATACTTGGTTGACTCGTATCTTCAACAGCGACAACCGCGAGCATGACACAAAAATCTAAAGAAGATCCAGAAAATAGTAACTCTTATGTTGTAGGAACACTTCTTGCTTCATGTATCATGTTCCTGAGAGTATTTGCGATAGTAGGAGTCTTCTCTGCTTCACTCCTGTGAGCAATCATTCTTCCTGGATGAGCAATGTTTCTTGCTTTCCTTCTTGCAACAGGATACTTTTACTGGAGATCAACCAAGGAAAATGCGAAGAAACAAGCAACAGTTGAGAACAATGTTCGTAGTCCATTTCGTATTGTCCCGGCGCTGCAGTTTGCTGGAATTATCGTCATTATAAAATTTATCTCTTGAGTCGGGATTATCTACAAAGATATCTGGGGAGAGGGTCTTTTCTATTCAGCTCTCGGAATCATCTCAGGACTCGCGGATGTTGATGCTGTTACTCAAACTATGGCTGTAGACGCAGACCGTTGACTCATAACATTCTCCGTTGCAGCAAGCACTGTCCTCCTAGCCGTGATGTCCAATAACTTCGTAAAGGGATCGATTGCCTGGAGGTTTGGAGACAAGACCTTTGGAAAAAAGGTTATGGGAAGCTTTATGTTTTCAATAGTAGTAGGACTTGTGGTGATAGGAATAACGAGTTTTATATAATCTTTAATCTACACTTATGTCATATACGGCCATACTTATTCTGTTTGCTTTTTTTCTACTGAGCTCTTGTACTTGAGGGTTGCAAGAAGAGATGCGTAAAGATTCTAATTCAGATATATCTGCTGAAGAAACTATAAAACCGACAGAGATTACTCCCGAATTTGAAGAGATCCTAGAAAAATTAAATCATTACTATGGTACTGTAACAGAAGAAGGATATAAAAATACTCTTTATGGTTATGAATTTAATTATCCCTGACATTTCTTTTATCTTATTGAAGATGGTACAGCTTATGAAGATTATGAAAAATCAGCACATATTGAACTATGGTGAATCCTCCCACCAGATGGAGAGGGACATACTCAAACAAAAATAAAAGTGAGATCAAGGAAAATAGAAGAGATTCCAGAGTGATACTTAGTGAGAGATAACGGAGAATATCAAGTGATATATAAGAAAACACCAGATATCAGACAGCATAATTCATCAAATATGTTATCGAGGGTAGTGCTTGTATATCTTCCAGATGAAGAATTACAACTCATGTTTAGTATACAAGCATTTAAATTTAATGATGACGGAAGCAATACAGATAAAGAGATAGAACAGAGGGCCCTTGAGATTCAAGAAGCTATACTTAACACTCTTGATTTTGACGTAAAAACCTTTGTTTCAGCTGCTAGAAGTATTGGGTTTTAGGTAAAATATTTGCTATTTTTGTATAAAAATCGTATAATTATACAAGAATTTTATAAATATAATACAGATACTATGGATTTTACCTCAACAACAGACTTAGCGAGAAAGGGGAGTAAAGCCTTTCAAGGCATTAACTACGCAACGGTTCTACATAATAATAAGGATATAGGGATGATCGTAGGAGGAGATTTATATCAAAAGCTGAAAGACAGCTATTATTTTGATGATCTCATGGAAGACATAGAAATGGATTTAAATCGCGAAAAACTTCAAAAGCAAATGCAAGAATCAGCTAATAGTGGATTGTCTGATCTTGTTATATAATGAGAAAATTTGTATTCTCAAAGATTTGAGAAAAATACTTTAAGAAACTGAGTCCCAGAGATCAAAAAAACTGTATTCAAAAATTACAGTTTTTTAAGGAGTCAGAAACGTTTGAGAACAACATAAAAATAGTTCAAAATCTTTTACCAGCGACGCATAGACTCAGAGTATGAAGTATTCGAATGCTCGTGAGATATCATGATGAAACTACGGTAGAGATATTGAAAGTAGGGTACAGGAGAGACATCTATAAGTAGGCCTTTAGGAGTTTACATCCCTCCTCAAAAAGAAAACTATCTCTCTCCTTCACCAACTGAGCTTTGAGAGCAATAGGTTTACATGCAGACATAGCTCCCAGTACTTCACCTATAGGAATCCACCTCAGCTCAAATCACTTCTCTATTTCATTCTGCGTAAACGCTGGAGTTCATTTTGATATGATTTTCCCGTAGAAACAATATGATGTTTGTTTCAGATTTACTCATTTCGTATATCATTTTGCATCACGATATTCCACAGTTTTTCCTACTTCTCAGAGTATCTCTATCTCACATCCCGTTTCTTCTCTCGCTTCACGAACTACAGCTACCCGGATATCCTCTCACTCATCTATTCCTCAACCAGGAATCAAGCAAGCATCAAACTTACCCACATAGAGAATAGGACACAGTCCATCCTCATCCACCAAAACTATCCTCGCAGCCTCCCGGGTCACAGTTTCGATTCCTGGGGTAGGGAAGTCAGGATGTGTTATTGTTTTTAGGAGTTTCATAAATATATTTTAGGGTAAATTTCTAAAATAATATCATCTAATATTCATTGATCAAATTTTTCAGATATTATCTTGTCATAAATAATTCAAGTTTCTGCCTCTCTATTTGTTAATAGGATATTGGTGTTTTTTAGATATATAGGGATACTAATATCTACATCATAGTGATCAACCAATACCTGTAGAATCCCCATTAAATGTAATCATAATATTCTTCACATTCATATACATATGTGATTAGGTCATTTTTCTTTATGGTGGCAAAGAAATAGTTTATTATTCTCGAATTGTTCGATTATTTCTGCAAATTTCCCTTTTTTACTACACTCTATTTTATCATTATTTGAAGAAAGCTTCTCGTAGTATCAGTGGTTTAATAAATGTCGAATTAACTTGATGTGTTCTGCTATATTTTTTAAGTTTTTATCTTCTATAAATTTATCACACTGAGTACATTCTATTTTACTAATTAAGAAATCAATTGCTCTTTCTACTGATTTAATTTTGAGAATTCCTGATTCAATACACCAGAAGAAATCTTTACGGTTTGCGGTATCTTGTTTACTTAGAAAAGTAGGATCCTTTTTTACATATAATTCATTACATATAAAATATATTATATGCTCTAAACTTATATATCAGAATAATATTGTTGCTTGAGAACATCTTTTTGAGATGAAATCATGCCTAATTACTTGTCTTGAAAACTGTTTTATTTCTTTTTGAATTTCACATATCATGTTACTGGAGAGCTTCTGAAATCCCTTAGTAGTATTTTTCTTGAGCTGTCCATCTAATTTTATAATCTTAGTCTGTTTACTTTTACTATGATAATTATGTATTAATCATTCATATAAATTTTTGCAGAAATTAAATAACGAATCATTATGTAAATGTTTTCTCTCAGTAACTTTCATTTTATGTTTTTTAAAACAAATTCAAACTTTCTCCAAACTCCATCTCCTCGACATATCCCTCCTCAAATCACCTGACTTTGATTCCTTCAAACGACTGAAAATCGTGGTTTCCAGATTGTATCTGGCAATAGCATAGCATATAGGGAATATCCTTGTTATTATACGACTTTACCTCAGGAGGTCGAACCGAAAGTTCGAGATGATACTCTTTGAGGAAATATTCCTGGATCATAGCCCGAGGATTTCAGGTATTTTTTCAGATGAGGAAGGGGGTAAAACCTCCCTCAATTCCCTCCTTAGTAAGGAGGGACGAAGCTGCAGCTTGCTCTTCCCCTTGATAAGGGGAAGTTGGATGGGGTGGAGCTCCAAAATACATCTTATGATCCTTATGAAGGATTGCTATCACATGAGCCTGCTTATTTGGAAAACTTGATTTCTTTTTTTCGGGAATTGGTTCAAGCTCTCAGCGAGTCTGGTAAAACTTTGAAGAGGGGAGGGGATAGTTGTCCCAGTTAATATTTTTGATCGCGTTGAGCGATACCGTTGCTCCGTAATCCATGAGAGCGTTGTTGATATCTCTTCCTGAAACTCCTGATTTCTCGAAATCCCTTAGTATCTGAGACTTTTTATCTTTGCTGAGTTTCTGGAACTTGTTTCCAAAATAATAGCGAGAAAAGATTTTTTCGAGATTGGTATCAAACGAGAGAGTTGGATAATTATAGGCAAAGGCTCTTATAGCTTCTGCGGTGTAGGGTCCTACTCCTGGAAGCTCCCTGAGATCATTGGTGGAGTCAGGGAATACTCAGCCAAAGTCATCCACGATCATTTGTGCTGCTGCGAGCATATTTCGAGCCCGAGAATAGTAACCCAGTCATTTATAGTAGGGAAAGAAATCTTCATAGGAACAGGCAGCGAGAACTTCGACAGTTGGGAATGCCTTTAGGATATTCTCAAAGTATGACTTTACTCTGTCTACCTGTGTTTGTTGGAGCATGGTCTCTGCGAGCCAGACCCTGTAGCCTCGTGTCTTTTTATCGAAACTATAGTTTCTCCAGGGCAAATCGTGACGACCATTTTGCTGGTACCATTCATGAAGTTCGGAGAATGGGAATTTTTTCAACATGTTCTTACAATTGTATTACAAAAAACTCTTATTATACTTGTATATATTATATAAATAATTTTTTTATGGAATTTTTAAAAATGTTTGCAGTCTATCTGGCAGGACTGGGAACTATTATTATAGGAGATTATATTTGGCTCTGAAACGTTGCGAAGAGTTTTACAATTCGTGAGTTTTGAAATCTCGTTTCAGTAACTGATGGATCTATTGATATCAAGCTGGGAGTGGGTCTTACTGCTTGGGCTATTATCGCAGGACTCGTATATGTATCTGTGATTCATTCAGGACTTGCCAGTTCGTATGGCTCAGCTTTATGATACGGAGCAATTATAGGCTTCCTCAGCTATGCAATGTATGATCTCACAAACCTTACTTTTCTCAAATGATATTCGACACTCTTTACGGTAGTAGATGTACTCTGGGGAACATTTCTCTGCGCGATGATTGCTCTTGCGATGTTTAGTACTAAAAAATACTTATGATTATAACAAGTCTTATTACTCTATGAATCGCATATTGTATATTATTCTTACTATCGATTCGCCTAAAAGATAACTCTATTGCAGATATATTCTGGGGGATTGGTTTTATGATAATCTTGCTTGTTTGTATTGGGTTTAAGAATCAGCTGAATCCAGTTCAGATGATTATGAGTTTTTTGATTGTATTATGGGGAGTGCGATTAGCGACACATATTTTTCGAAAGAAGTGATCTCATAGTGGAGAAGATGCTCGCTATGCGAGATGGAGAGAAACATGGAAATATTTTTATATAAGAAGTTTTCTTCAGGTATATCTCCTTCAATGATTTCTTATGTTTCTTATAGCCACTCCAATATATATAGTATTTTGATATGGCTGAAGTGAGATGTCTCTATGATTTACAGTTCTAGGAACAGTGATGGCTCTGTTTGGATTTATATATGAAGTCAAAGCAGATAAGCAGCTTGAAGAGTTTAAAAAGACAAAAAAGAAGTGAGAAATACTGACAAGTTGACTCAGACAGTATCATAGATACCCTCAGTATTTTGGTGAGAGTCTCTTTTGGTTTGGGGTGTGTACTATCGCTGCGCAGTATTATATAGGAGCCTATATAGGATGGATACTGATAACATTTTTGCTCCTCAAAGTATCAGGTGTGCCACTACTTGAGCAGCGCTATAGTTGAAATAAAGAGTATAAAAAATATAGCGAGCATACTCCAAAGTTTTTTCCAAATATTTTTTCTATATAGTTTAGGTTTAAGTAATCAAAGATTTTCAAATATTGATATATTGTAATAATTGATTATAATATATTTTTTGCAAGAAGATAATAATATGAATCTACAGGAAAGTGTTATGTTTATGTGAGTTTCAGGAGCCTGAAAGAGTACTCAAGCAAAAATATTATCTGATGTTACTTGAATACAATCTTTGTCAGCAGGGGAAGAACTTAAAAGTGATGAAGTTATGTTTCAGTATTTACAATGATGAATTCCCTTTCCGTATGAGCTGATTAGAGATTGGACCTTTAAGCTATTAGGAGAATATTCATGAAAAAAACTAATCTTTGACTGATTTTACAGAAATAAGGGAAGTTTTGATGTTATAAAAGAAGCTTATCCCCATCTTATTATTTTACATTTACCAACAGAAATTCAAATTGCGCATGAGAGAATAATGAATTGAGAAAGAGGCAGAGATGACGATGAAGATTCAGGAAAAGTTCTAGAGAGGATAACATCTGAGTCTATACAAATTGATAGTTTGCTAAGAGAGAACCCAGGTATTATCCAGGTTAATTCTTCTTGATGAATAGATCTGACTCATGCTAGAGTAGTAGAAGCCTTATCAGGTAGTTTGAATGAAGAATATTAAAAACTCATAGCATTAATAACTTTGTATCCGAGTTGCGCGAGTGGCATGAGGGTTCAGTAAAATCGATTACGGACTACTAAGAAGTCTCCTCTAATAGTCTCTAGGAGAAAGTGTATAGGAAAGTTGTTCTCATACTCACTGTAGGCATGATAGACAAGAGGGAAAACCTTGTAGCTGTGGGCCGACTCTATAGCAATTTCTTGTTTAATGTCAGCTATGGCAAAGGGGAGATCTCTAATTCAAATAGTTTGGTCTACAATATTTTGAATATCACTTCTATCAGCACTTGTATTATTATATCTGAGTGCTTGGAGCTGAATGTCGGAAAAGTAATCCTTCATATATTCGAGATAGTTTTGGTATCGGCAGATTTCGTGAGTTGTTTCCTTGAGAATATTAAGTTTATTTTGGATTGTTTTCTTATCAGTGAGGACGCATCATATTTTCCCTGCGCTTAGTTCAAGTCTGTTAACTCGAGATTCTATTTGTCACTCAAGTGTATCAGATAGTTGCCCGGACGCTTCGTGTTTTATTTGTTCTTTTATAAATTCTAGAGAATTTTTTTGTGATTGAATGATAGCACATTTATAGATATTTCCCATGTTATCTCTATAGATCTTCTTGGCAGTATCAAATTCATGAGTAGGAGACACACTAGTACTATCTCAAATATTTGGATTCACTGAATCAAGCAATTCATTTCCATCAAGATAGTCTTCCACTTGGTAGGTAGGTTTTGGAGATTTGTACTCTCAGCATATATTTTCAACTCTACATTCGTAGAGTGGATATCCCTGTTGTCATCAGCAAATTTCCTGCTCAGCAAAAATTTCCTGTTTTGGCAGGATGACAAGGAGAACCGAAAATAATATGATTCAGAGATTTTTCCTCATAATGAGGAGTATAAAGATAGAGACTGCTCACGCAAGTTTTTGGAAGAATCTTTGACAACAAGATAATTTTTCCTAGGATGGGAGCTATTAGAAGGTCTTTTTTATTTCTCGTAAATAGTTAGCTATGAGAATGCTGCTTATCTTGATTACTTTACTCCTTACAGCCGGCTGGGCTTATACTTCATGGTATTGGTATACATGTAATATCAAGGGATTCTGTGATGGAATTGCTGTAACGAATGATCAGAGGCTAGTAGAAGCAAAAGCAAAGCTCATAACAGGAAATGATGTTACGCAGCCAGTTACAAAGGAAGTTATTTTAGAGAAAAAAGAAGAAGTAGTAGTAATAGAGAGTGAAACTCCAAATACAGAACTTCCTCGAGTTTTAATAGATGATGGTGCTGAAGAAGATTCAGTAGAGGTAGATGAACAAAATGAATGATCAGTTTCGTGAGGAGCACTATCTATTTGTGAAACTCCTCTCGTGTGACCAATAGAGTTTTGAAAAAATAATGACACGCAGCAAGTTGAACTCCTAGAGGAATTCCTTATTTCACGATGAGAAGATCTCTCTATAGATGGAAATTATGGACAAGCAGATTTTGAGGCAGTGAAGAATTTCCAAAAAGAATTTAAAGCTGAAATCCTTGATCCATGGGGAGTAACTGAACCTACATGATTTGTTTTCCGAACTACTGTGAAAAAGATCAATGAGATAGCATGCCAATAACACTTTATTTTCTTATTATTTCTCTATGTTTGATAATATAACACAAACTTATAATCTCACGGACGCAAGTATAGAGATTGCCCTGATGCTATTTTGAGCATTTTTACTTGGAATGATTCTCGCATGGCTTTTAAAACCAAGTAAATATGTAGTTCAAAAAGTAGTCTCAGCATCAGCAATTGCCTGAGTCACAAGCTATAGCGCGAGTAAGAAACCTAAAAAAGCTTCTGCAACAATAGATATTTCTGAACCAGAAGAGATTACACCAGTCGTAGCAAAAAAAGAAAAGAAGGTAAAAGCAGAAAAAGATGATCTTCAAAGAATAGAAGGTGTTGGTCCAAAGATAGAAAAACTTATGAATAAACATGGAGTAAGAACCTTTGCAGATGTAGTGAGCTCGGACGTTACTGGTTTAGAAGATATACTTCTTGCTGGAGGTCCTCGCTATCAGGTTCACTCTCCAACTACCTGGCCAGATCAGGCTCGTCTTGCAATGGAAGGAAAATGGTCAGAGCTTGAGGAATATCAAGAGATCCTAAATTGAGGAAGAGCTTAATGAAATTATTTAAAATAAAGCTTCTGAGTTTCAGAGGCTTTATTTTATACCTAAACAATCAGCTATGTAAAACGAATAGTAGCTGCTATCTTTTACATACTTTTAAAAGTATATTATCCTAGTAAGGATATTTATATTTTTGATTCGTATATATGAAACGTTTAACATCTTCTACATTACTAATAACTCTTGTGTGGGGGATTCTTCCTATTTCTGCCATATATGCTGCAACTCCTGTGGTAAATACTACGATTTCTGTTTTTAAAACTTGATCAGAACCTTTTGACCTTGGTGTTACTTGGGATGGAAATGACCTAGCAACAGCTGGATTTGATGAAGATGAAGAAAATAATGTTACGAGACTTCAAGATTCTATTACGTATAAGGTTGAGGTTTCTATAAATGACAATGATGTGAATGAATTGACTTCAACCGTTCAGCTTGATAGTAAACAGGCATGGATAGAGATTCCATCATGATGTCAGACAGATCCAGCGATTGTTGCGAATATATCAACTATTTCAATAGATAAGACAACACTCTTTTGTAATCTATGACCTGCAATCGAAGGAACAAATAGGATATTTTTTCCAGCTGCAAGAGCGATTGGAGCATCAGCTGACGGAAGCGAGATAACTCTCAACGACGATAGGGTGAGCGCGAGTGTTTCATCTCAGTGAGATGGATCGATTGCTGCAAGCGATACAAGTGAAGATACTATAGTAACAGCAAATTTTCGTGTAAATACTACAAAAGATCTTAAAGTACCTGATGTAGACACAGATGGAGATGGAAATGTGGATGTTGTTTATGATCCTCCTTTGAAAGATTGACCAAGTGGGGAACAGTGAGTACTTATGGAGTATGTAATAAAAGCAACATATGAAAAAGGATCTATGGTTGCTGATTCTGATGAAATAACCTTTGAAGTTGATTATGACTTATTGGACTTCTATACAGATAACAATGATAACAACAATACTTCTGGAAGTGGAGGAGATCTCTCTACTGGAGGTATCTTATATACTTGGGGACTAGATCCTGGATGTTCTCTTATAGGGGATCATGGAGCAAACGCAACTGTTTCATGTACCCAAGACAGTGTTTCAGGGGATTTTACAGGACCCTCGTTTGTTCCTGATGGAGTAAATGATCCAAATATTACTATAGATCTAGATAATATTGATGTAAGAGATCCTGATAATGATAGTAATCTTATAGAAGTAGCAATAAATTTATGGTTTCCTCGAACTCCTGATATTGATGGGCATCAAAGTTGTCCAAGCTGTGAGAACTATGTTATAAACTCAGTATGAACCTATAGTTCATGATCAATATTATGATTTAACCCTATTTCAACAGAAGATGTAGGAGAAAATAATCTTCTCAATTATAACGGATCTTGAGAGCCATCATTTACGGATCAGACTCGTAGTTTTGTAATGACCTACTCATCTCCAGGAACTTATTCTGCTTATATGAGTCACTTTAAAATGCCTTGGGGGACTAGCCATAAGCTACAGCAGGAACAATATGTATCTGCAGGAGAGACAGTAGCCATTATGAATAATGTTTTTGATTACAGAACCATTGATGGTGCTAGATCTCAAACATGTACAAAACTTGATCTAACGAAATATGAATATATAGGATTATCTCCTGCACCTCGAGCAGATTTATGATACTGATGGAATCATGGTCCAACAAACCCGAATGGAGTTGCCTATTTTCCTGGTGTTTCTACGGCATTTTTTGATACCTCACCATTTAGTAAATATTTATACTCAAACGATTCTCATGCGACCCTCACTGAACTCAAAGAAGACTTTTGTGATGATGATGTTAATGGTGATAGTTCTGTTGTAATAATGAATATGTCATGAAGTCTAGTTGACGAAAATTGAAATCCAACTACAGGAACAGTCGATTGGTGGGAAGACCCTGATATGGTTACTTGATCTAGATCAGCGATCTCGAAAGTTCGATGGGAATCATATTATGACAAGCCTGCTGCATTAGCTGCAAGTCCGGCACATACTCACTATGGAATCACCACAAACTATAATGTTAAGGTTCAAGATGGTTTAACAAGCTGATACGGTTCTAATAACTACCTTGCGTCATACATGACCTACAGGTTTGATACTGGACCAGGATCAGAGTTTAGTACTTGGAGAAATACTTTAGATACTTCTGTTGTAGATGATCCTGAGGCCGTAAACTTTAGTCTTTCTTCTTCATTTGCAGATCGTAATATTCTCGTTCCTTCAAATCACTCAGTAGCAAAAGAAACATCCCCTAAGGGAATAAAGGTTATTAGGTGAGGGGATATCATAGATTTTATTATCACTCCTCAAGTTTTATGACTATGGAATAACACTATTAATACAGCAACTGTAAATGATAATCTCCCAAATGGAACAGACTATGTAGCTGGAAGTGAAGAGTTTAGTATAGATGGAGGAAGTACTTGGCTCAACAGAACAGACTATGATGCAAGTAGCCCAGATATAACCATTACGAGTTCTCAACATCAATGATTTGATGATCCTTTGATTTGGAACTTTTGAAGTGTTGATGCAGGGGAACAGCTCCCACTTATAAAATATAGTGTACAAGCAGATCCATCTCGTACTTCCGGGTCTTTTACTAATACAGCTGTGATTACTGGTGATATTTGAGCAGATCAAGATGGAGATGGTTTTTCAGACTCAGCCAGTGCGACATATCAGCTCACAATACTTCCTGAATATGGTTTTGATGTATTTAAGACCGTTTCTAATAATGTTCAGAGTACAAATACTCCATTTACTTATGACCTTGTTTACAAAAACTTATGATGAGAGGATTATAGCGAAGGAGAATTTATTGATATTCTCCCATACCACGACGATGGTAATGGAGGAATTACTTCAGGTTTAAACTCTACGAGAGATCCTTCAACTACTTTTAATGGATCTCTTACTCTTACAAATATAAGTTCTTCTAATGGAGAGATATTTTATGCAACAGATGTTAATCCTACAAGTATCTCTCAAGATCCCTGTAGTGCTGATAATCTCCCAAATGGATATACTCCGGCTTCATGAGATTTATGTTACCAGGTATATATGGATAATGGAGGTACACTTCCAGGTGGATGAACGCAGTGAACGGGAACAACTAACTGGCAAACATGTTCAAGTCTTACGACTCCCGTAACATGTTGAACTATAGTTCCAGAAGATATAACAGCTGTTAAATTTGTCACAGGAAATATTGCGGCGAACGCTGGATGACAGATAGTCTCTCTCGAACTTACTCCCTTTGGAAATATAGGTGGAACACCTGATATAGACTCAGAAGGAAAAGTTACAGACCTTTCAACATGAGATGTATATACCAATACATTTTGAGGAAGGATTAAAGAGATTTCTCTAAATGTTATTTCTAATGATGTGAGTGTTACGGTTGTAAGTGGGAGTATTGGAGATACTATTTGGTATGATCTCAATGGAGATGGAATCGAAGATTCAGGAGAACCAGGTATTGAATGAGTAGTAGTAAATCTTCTGGATGGATCAGGTAATCCAATATATGTAGATCCTGTCACAGGAGCAATAGTGGACTCGAGTTTTCCAGGAGCTGTTCCATACACAGCTACAACTGATGTAAATGGAGAGTATAGCTTTGAAAATCTCCCACAGTGAGACTATCAAATATCTATTGATCCAAGTACTCTTCCTGCATGAGCTGAACAGACCCATGATTCAGATGGTCTTGGAAGTTCTAATATTTCTGATACAACTTTAGATCTTGAAGCAGATGCTGTTTGAAATATCATCTGAGTAGAGGACGATGAAGATCAAGATTTTTGATATAATTACACTCCACTAGGGAGTATAGGAAACTATATATGGAATGACGAAAATGCTGATTGAATACAAGATAGCTCTGAGTGAGCATTTTCATGAGTGACATTAAATCTTCTTGATGGAGCAGGTGATCCGATATATGTGGATCCTCTTACGGGGATGGTAGTTTCTGCGTCTGACACAGGGGCAGTTCCATATACGGTTCAAACTGATGCAAATGGAGAATATCTCTTTGATAATCTCCCCGTAGGATTATATCAAGTACAAGTTGATCCTAGCACTCTTCCAGTAGACACATTTCAAAGCTATGATGCAGATGGACTTGGAACACCACATACATCAACCCATACCCTTATAGAAATAGAAAATGATGATGGTGTAGTTATAGACTTAGTAGATAATAATGATCAAGACTTCTGATACTTTACATGAGTACCCAGTTGGACTCTTGAAAAGGCAACAACATCAACACCAATGAAGGCAGGGGATACTCTAGATTATACTTTTATTCTTACGAATACAGGAGATCTGCCTATATCTTTCGTTAACTTGAGTGATGAAAAATGTACCTCATGACCTACGCTTGATACAAACACGGATGCTAATTCAGATAATATTCTTTCTCCTTTGGAACAGTGGGAATATAGCTGTACAAGTATCCCCGTAACTCAAGTTGAAGCAGATGATGGAGAGGTTGTTAATATTGCTACAGCAACTGGGACACCATTATGAGGAATATTAGATGATGCAGTAGATGAAGTTACAAAACCTGTATGACCTATTCCAGATATAGAGCTTATCAAATCTATCTCGAGTGTAGTAGACACAACAGAAGATGGAGTTATCTGAGTAGGAGATACAGTGAATTACCATTTTGAGATTACAAATACTGGGAATGTTACACTCAGTGATGTTACGGTTATGGATACTTCACTCCCAGGACTTGTTCTGGTAGGTGGTCCAGTTCCGACTATGGCTCCAAATAACGTAAATACAACAAATTATACAGCGAGTTATATATTGACTCAGGCAGATGTAGATGCTGGATGAATAGAAAACACTGCAATTGTGACAGGAACTGACCCGAATGATATGATAGTAGGAGATACATCAGATACAGGAACTACTCCAGATGGAACTACTATAGTTAATCCGGATGGAACTCAGACAGACAATCCCTTGGATACACATCCAAATAATGGAAGTGATCCTACAGAAGATCCGACAAGTTACCTTATTTCACCTAATCCAGATATACGACTTATCAAATCTATTTCGAGTGTAGTAGACACAACAGAGGATGGGATCATTTGAGCAGGAGATACAGTAAGTTATAATTTCGAGATTACTAATACAGGGAATGTTACTCTCAGTGACGTTACACTTACAGATACTTCACTTCCAGGTATGGTATTAGTGGGTTCTCCAGTCCTTGTTATAGGTCCTGATCACACAAACTCGGTAAACTATTCAGCAACATATGTATTGACTCAAGATGATGTTAATTTTTGAGGAATAGAAAATACCGCAAGCGTGAGTGGTACAGATCCAAATGGAACAGTAGTAGAGGATATTTCAGATACAGGGACTGCTCCGGATACGAGCTCTGTGAGTAATCCAGATACTACAGAAACTGATAACCCACTTGCTGTTTATGCAAATAATACAGGAGATACAACAGAGGACCCAACAAGCTACCTGATAGAAAAGATTCCTCAAATTGAACTCTATAAATCCTGAGTATTTAATGATGAAAATAATGACTGAAAGGCAGAATTTTGAGAAACAATAAGCTATACGTTTAAGGTAGTAAATACTTGAAATATAGATCTTACAAATATTGTAGTAACAGATCCTCTTATAACAGTAAATGGTTGACCTATTGCAACGCTTGCAGTTGGAGCAACAGACACGCTTACCTTCACAGGAAGCTATTCACTTTTTCAACCAGATGTCATAGCATGATTTGTAGAAAATACTGCTACAGTCATCGCTCAAAGTGTAGCATGACCTACAAGTGATGTTTCAGATACAGCTACGGATAGATCAGGTTCTCCTATATCTAACCCGGGAGAAATAGAAACTCCAAATGGAGATAATACAACAGATAGTGATGCAAGCAATGATTATACTGTAGTGGAGTATGTTGCTGCCCCAACTATATCATGATCTTCAAGTTGAGGTAGTTGAGGAGGTCATTCTTCGAGAAGTAATCCTACTATTACTCCTCTAGAGTCTTCAACTCTTCCTGCTCCGATCATTACTCCTTTATGAACATCAACACCGCTGCTTAACTCTGCTCCTTCGGCTCCTATAAATTCTACTAACTCAGTAAACGTTCAAGAACTCAAAGAAAAATATGATACTGAGATTACAAAGAAAGTAGCAGAGTATGAAGATATACTTGAAGCACTTATTGAGGAACAAATTCAAGAAGAAACAATTAAATGAGAATCGCTTCTCAAAGCTCTTCCAAAAGAACTTCCAAGAACCGGGACTCCAATTTCAGATAGAATAGAAACGAAGCCAAACTCACGAGTAGCTACAGAGCTTCCATCAGCAGATACTTTCCGTCTTGCAGGATCTACGAACAATGATGTAAATCATTGGAAACAAGTACTGGTAGAAGAAGACAGAAACGCGCAGAAATATATCGTAGTTCCATCAAATGGTCTTGTGGTTCCAATTAATGAATTTGGATCAGACTCAAAAGATTTTGATACGATGATTAATGGCCGAGAAGGAAATATTAATCCAGCTCTCAGAACCGGTGCTCTTGAGTACCCAGGAACCAGTACGAGAGGATATGGTGAAGTAGGGAATAAGGTAGTTTTCGCTCATAGCTCGTATTGGAAAGACTCAGAGTGAAGATATAAGACACACTTCCAAAAGATTATAGAACTAGATGTTGGGGAAGAAGTCTGGGTCTATGAAAAGAATGCATCAGGATGATACTCACAGTACAAGTATGTAACAGAGGCTTCGTACAATACTCCAGCAAGTGATACATCAGTTCTTACCCCATGAGAAGGGAAGAATCTTACACTCTTTACCTGTACTCCTATTGGATGAGTAGAAGGACGATGGATCATAAAAGCGAAGTACATAGAAAACGCACAAAGTCCTGTAGAACCAGATCAGAAAAATATTCTTGATATAGATACACAATATAAGCGTCAGGTACAGAGCTTCATAACGAAACTTCGTGCTATACCAGATGATACTGAGCGATTAGACTCCCTGTATACAATTTATGCAAGAATTGATGAAAAACTTACAGAGCATCAAGATAATGAAGAGCTTACTTCAATATTACAGCTTCTTCAATATAGGATAGCTCAAGAAATAATGAAAAAATAATTCAAAAAGTATTTTTTAAAGGCCATGGTTATTCTTAAAAATAACTATGGCCTTTTGATAAGAAGTTATCTCTCTGTGAACCAAGTAGGGGCTTTATTTTTGTTTTAAGAGAGAACTCTTAAATTTTTCTGGATGAAAGGAGGGAATTCTCTTTATTTCAGTTTCAAGTCAGAGTTCTGAAATTTTTTCTGGGAGATCTTCAACAAAATTTCACCATTGGTCATATCAGAGACAAATAACATGTGGAACGAATTTATGAACCCAGCTCATAGGATGATCCTCACTGCCCATATATACTTCATCAGAGATTCAGAGTTCTGAGATTTCTTTGAATCTCTGAATCTGAGAATTTTGAGGGGAATGTCATTTAATCTTTTTAATATTGCTATCTGTAGCAATTATAGTTATTAGATTTGTCCCACATTTTTTAGCTTCTGCGAGATAGTACTTATGTCATTCATGTATAACATCAAAGCTTCAAAATGTAAGTACGTTGAGTTCTAAGCCTGTTGCAAAGTCCCGATCTTTTTGAATTTGATATTTTATTTCTTCTAGAGAGTTGAAATTTTTATTGTCTCGAATCTTTTTAAGAAGAATTATTTCTATTTCTTTTCCATAAATATCATCAGAAAAATTAAAGATATGAGCCTCAAAAATTCATTTCTTGACCATATTTGCTCAAATTCCTCGATGTATTTTATGGTCAATGATAATATTGATAATAAAAACACTATCAGAAATATCTATCTCTGAATAAGACAAATTAGCTGTTGGGAACCCTATAGTTCTTCCAAGTTTATTTCCATGTATTACTTCACCTATAAGTTTTTGAATCATGAATTATATATCAAGAGTAGTAGAGAGGAGATTGAGACCAGAGATTGCGAGGTTTGAGTTAATTCTTTCCTCTACTTGTGCGAAGTTTTCACAGGTTAAGAGTCCAAAGATAATAGGAGTAGGGTATTTGCGACTCGCATCCATAATCCCTCTCGCAGTTTCATTACACACATAATCATAATGTGTAGTTGATCCTCGAACTACTACCCCAAAACAATATATAAGATCGTAGGTTCACTTTTCCATAATACGTTCGATCATAGCAGGAATTTCAAATGCTCCAGGAACACGAAATTTCTTAATATTCCGAAAATGATTTTCATGAAGAAGCTCTTCAGCGACTTCCTCCATTTTATCAGTATATTGATTATTAAAATCAGCAGTAATAAATGCTACATCAATATTTTTAGGTATATTTGAAATATTTCCTAGTTCCTGAGTATATTCAGCCATAGTATTATTTATTTAGTATATATTTTCCTAGCATATCAAACTCGATATTTATAAGATCTCAGAGTTTGAGATCTCAGAGGTTTGTCCAATCCTGAGTGAGAGGGATAAGTGATACAGAAATATATCACGATGATACATCTATTATTGTCAGACTCACTCAGTTGAGAGCTATGGATCATTTTTCTATAGTATATTTAGAATGTTCCTTTGCAAATGAAACTCCGAGAATAAGCGAATTATCATCAAGTCTTTCATAAGTAATTATTTCTCCAGTTGTATCGATATGTCCACTCACAAAGTGCCCATCTATTCTATCGTCAGCTTTTAGACTCCTCTCGGTATTGAAATATTCTCAAACTCGTTTCGCGTGAAAATTAAGCTTTTTAAAGCTTTCCTCCATCACAAAAAAACTATAACTACCATCTTTAATTTTCTCTAAAGTCATACAAGCCCCATCATGCGCAACTGATTGACCGAGTTTTAACTCATCTCTAAAACAATTCTCTACAGTGAAGCGAGAATCCTCTATCTTGAGAATCTTAGATTTTTTTTCGATGATACCGGTGAACATAGGAGCTTTGTTATTTTTTATGCTTTTCTAAGTGAAAAAATGTTTTTAGTATAGCAATGCATGATGCGCCATGAGTTATTTCAGAATTCATGACCATATTATATGCATCTATTAATGGAAGCTTTATTATCTCTATTTCTTCTCCTGGATCAAGATTTTGCTGTGTTTTTGTAAGTCACTGGGCTAAAAATATATGGTTAGGACTATCTACAACTGTTGTGAAAGGATTTATATATCCTAGTGGAGTCCATACACTGGCTGTCATTCATAACTCCTCTTCAAGTTCACGTTTTGCTGCGTCTATAGCTTCTTCATCATCGTCTAAAGCCCCACTAAATATTTCTATAGAAATTTCATTTGTCCCATACTTAAATTCTTTAGAGAGATAGATGTCTCCATCTTTATCAAGAGCAACAACAGATGATCAAGGAAGCATTTTTACCACACCAAAAATACCTTCATCTCAGTTAGGCCTTATAACTTTATCCTCCCTCAAGGAAAGCCAAGGATTCTCATATTTTAGTTCAGATGATATAAGTTTGAAGGGCTTAGGCATGATCTTTATGATATATAGATAATATGAATATTATAGCAAAAAAAATACTCCTGCAAAGAAGTATTTGATAGCTACTTTAAATCAAATTTTTATACCACTCTCAGTATTTCCCCAATAGTCGTATATCCCTTAAGAGCTTTGAGGATACCGTCCTCCTTCATCATGATGAGATCACCATTTCGAGCTTCGTGGATAACTTGCTCTACTGATCCTCACTTTCGAATGATATCACGAATCTTTTCTGTGAGAGTGATGATTTCATAGATACCAATTCGTCATTTGAAGCCCGAGTTGTTACACTCCGGACATCCTGATCCTTCATAGAGTTTCATGTGCTCCGTTGGGAGGACGGACATACCTGTTTCCTTCATCATAGATTCTATGATTGCAACGTCCTGAGGAGTTTTTTCTTTGATTTTTTTACAATCTGGGCATATCCGGCGAACAAGTCTCTGAGCTATGATGGTATCCAGAGCCGAGGCAAGAATGTAGGGAGCGAGACCCATATTGATAATACGATCAAGAGTATCTGCAGCTGACTTTGTATGGAGCGTCGAGAGTACGAGGTGACCTGTAAGAGAGGCTGCCGTAGCAGTTTGGAGTGTATCAAGGTCACGTATCTCTCAGACCATGATGACATCAGGATCTTGCCTGAGGCAGGCTTTGAGTCCTGTGTGAAATGTGAATCCATTTTTTTCATCTATCTCTCCTTGGACTATTCATTCGAGTTCATATTCTATTGGATCTTCGAGGGTGATTATCTTTTTATCTCGCGTATTGAGTCTGTTGAGCATCGTGTAGAGCGTGGTAGTCTTACCAGAACCAGTTGGCCCAGTTACGAGTATGAGTCAGCTTTTTTTATTTACAGCTTTATTGAGCATTCTTTTAGAAGTCCAGAAAAATCATAGGTCTTCGAAATCTATTGCTGCTTTACTGGAATCAAGTATACGACACACAATATTTTCTCAATATTTTATAGGAAGAGTAGAAACTCTGACATCTATTTTTTTGTTTTCCTCTATCTTGAGAGAATATTTCCCATCTTGAGGAATATTTGAAATATTAAGCTTGAGGTTTGATGAGTATTTGAGTCTCTCTACTATCTTTTTATACTGAGCATGTGTAAGTCTAAAAATATCAACGAGAACTCCATCGATTCGAAACCTCACAACGACATACTCTTCAAAACACTCGTAATGAACATCAGAGCTTCATATAAACATTGCTCCAACAGAGATATCCCTAAGTACATCATCGGTTGCTTGCTTTGCAAGTCAGTCTTTTACCTGCGATTCAATTTTTTTAAAGCTATCAGATTGATATTCTCGCTCTTGTTCTTCAGCGATGACAGCCTCTTTTAGCTCTTCTTCACTCAAGTTTTGCTGTGACTCGTCCTTTGGCATATAAAAATCTAATAAATATATAACTTTAGAGTAACATATCTTTTAAAAAATTACAAAAACATTAAATACCTAGATATGAGCTAGTGTAAAGGCCTTTTTTTTGATGATCTTGTGAGCATATGTTAGTATAATATAGATATATTTATTTGTTCATAAAAGACAGAAAATGCCCAGTGAGAAACAAGTATTGGTATCTGTGGATGGAGGATTAGATGGAAATAGAAGGATGAATCTTCATATTACTGTTGGTCTTTTGAGTTTTACGACCATGCTGTTTCATTTTACGACGGTATACTTTTTTACACTTCAGTTAGAGTCACTTGTTTTAGTATGAATATTTTTATGACTTGGGAACTTCTTTGCCTTTCTCTTTGATGTTCCTATAGGGATCCTGCAGTACTACTTTAAAGCAAAAAAACTTTTTCTCTTTTGAGTAGTATCACAGCTCATAGCGATTATGATCTTTGGAAACTTTATATTTTCTATAACAGATTTCATCGCGTCACCAGTAGTAGATAACAGCTGAATATTACAAGGAGTAGTGAGTTTCTTTCTCTTTGATGGTATGAATATGTTGCTTATGGTAATTGCAGCACTTTGCTACTGATTTACAAAAGAAGTAAACGATATTACCACTATATCTTATGTACTGAGTAATGCTAACCCTGATCAGTACAAATCTATTATTGCTAGAAATAATTTATTTTTTGGTATTTGATCATTTCTAGGACTTCTTATTGCATGATTTATTTTAACCTTTTCACCAAAGCTCATAATTATTCAGATCATTTTTATTATCCTGGTAGTGTTCTTCATCATGAGACACTTCTTTGATAATTCAAAGACCACTCTCAATATGCACGAAGTAAAGAAATTTCAACTTTATTTCCAGAAAGAAACACTTGAAAAGGCAAAAGAAAATGTGACACAGGTAGTAAGTAATCTCGATATTAAAAAAGCCCTTAAAGGTACCAGGTATATATTCCTAAATCCTATTAAGATCTCGGACGATATGATCACAGCTACTGAGATGATAACAAAGACGCGTGAAAGTTTTAAGGAAATATGGGGGACACTCTTATATGCAAAGGGTCGATATATGATTGTATTTTGGTCTTTTACTATGCTCCTGACCTTTGGTTTTTGGGATACTTTTGCTTCAACATTTCTTATTGAATTTTTAGAACAGCTTAAACAGTGATGGAGTTTTATTCTCCTGGGACTTATAGCGATTCCAGCATTCGGACTTCAGGATTTCTTTTGAAAGATGGCAGATAAAGTAGGAGTTTATAAGATAGCAATGATCGGACTCATGCTCTCAGGTTCATCACTCGTAATCATGTCTATGTTTGTTGCGAGTTTAAATATGATGATGGTTATATCCCTTGCGCTTGTAAATTCTGTTGGTTACTCTATTTGTATGAGCCTCTCAGTAGCAACATTTTTAGAGTCTTATAATATTACTCATGCAGAACGGAAAAAATTGAAGCAAATAGATGCAAATGCCTCAGCTGCTCCGATGAAGATACTCCAAAATCTTGCGAATGTTGTAGGACTCTCACTTGGATGATTTATACTCTCGGTTGCTTGATATGGTGGATTCTTCTTTGCGTTTGGTATGTTTATTCTCCTCTTCTTTGCTTGGTCCCTCTTTTATAGAAAGAGTATTCAAAAATAGAGCTTTTGGTTCCTTGAAATTTTTACATATACTCATATAATATTTTCTAAAGTATTATTATGAATCTCACGCAACTTCTCAAGAATCTCTCTGAAAAAAATAAAGAATATAAAATAATTTATCCTGATATTGATGATGAACGAATTTTTCAAGCTGTTTCAAAACTCAAAGATGCTTGAGAAAATCCTGTAATTTGCTGAAAATCAGATGAACTTGAAAGATATAAGAAGCTTATTGATGAGGGGCTTGAATATTTTAAAGTTCCTGACGAAATAGAAAATGAGGTTTTTGCAGCAAAAAAACTCGCAGATGGGGAAGTAGATTGATTTCTATGAGGAAATATTACAACAACCTCTGGTATCGTTAAAGCCCTTATAAAGAACGTAGGTTCAGCGCAGGGAGTAAAAAGACTTTCATCACACTTTCTCTTCGGTCGAGAGGAGGAGTTATTCCTCTATAGCGACTGAGGAATACAAATAGATCCAACAGTAGAACAGCTCGCTGAGATATGACTTCTCACAGTGCAAAGCGCTCTAAAATATGGTATAGAACCTCGAGTTGCTATGCTCTCATTTTCAACTGCGTGAAGCTGAGGTGAGCATGAAAAGGTCCTCAAAGTTAGAGAAGCAACCGACTTACTCAGGAATAAACTACAAGACGAAGGACTTTGAGACATTCCTATCGAGTGAGAAATACAGTTTGATGCGGCACTCATACCAGAAATTGGTCTTCGTAAGAATCCTAAAACAACCCTCAAAGAACCAGCTAATGTTTTCATATTCCCAGATATTGATTCAGGAAATATCGCTTATAAAATCACAGAGAGACTCGGGTGAGCCGTCGCTCTTGGTCCAACGCTCCAGTGACTCGCAAAGCCAGCAAATGATCTCTCTAGAGGCTGCTCAGTAGAGGATATTGTTGCAATGCACCATATAACAAAAAATCAGTAACCCTATGGAATTTTGGATACTTTATGCACTATTATCTGCAATTCTCGTAGGGCTTGCGAATTTTGGGGTAAAGATAATTGTAGAGAAAAAGTACGACATAAATCTTTTTTACCTTTATGCAAATGCCATAAGTTTCCTACTATTTTCATGAATTTTACTATTTCAGTGAAAATTATATGAGGTAATATCTAATGCTTCGACCTTTCTTATAATTCTGACGACTATAAATATATCTTTTTTATCTCTCTCAATTATAACAAGGTGAATAAGTTTAAGGAGCATAGATACTGTTATCTTTTATCCTATATATAAAACAATATCTCCTATTATTATAACTCTCATAAGTTTATTTTTATTTCAAGAATCACTAAATCCTCGAGAAGCTCTTGGTATATGAGTATGAGTCTTTGTCCCTCTTTTACTTATAACACGAACAGAAAATAAAATACAAAAGAACCTATCTAAATGACTTATATTCATAGCTATAACGGCAGGGGTTTCAGTGATTGCATCTTCTATGCCAAAGATAGCACATGTTTATAATTTAGATATAGATACATTTTTACTGTACGGTTTTCTAATTGGAACTATTTTGTCTCAAGCGATACTATTTTTCCAAAAGCAGCAGGATAACACAAACTCAGAAGAGAAGCAAAAAGCTCCCTTATACTTTTGGTGTATCCTATGACTTTTACATTTTGGGGGGATGTACTTTTTTATACACGCTATGGCATGAAATCTCGCAATCGTATTTACTCTGCAGTCTTTTTCTATCCTTATTCCAATAATACTCTCTATACTGTTTTATGGAGAACACTTTAACTTCAAAAAAGGAATAGTCATTGCTCTCTCAATAGTTTCGATATTACTCTTTATTTAAATCTATGGAAAGCTGGATAATATGGGCTATCCTGTGAGCAATTGTTGGGGGAGTATTTAATTTCCTTTATAAGGTTATTGCTCAGAGAGAGTATGATATGTATGTTGTTACGACTTACTCCTATACCGTTACTTTTTGCATATCACTTATTTGGTATATATGCGTATGAAATTATGAGTGGGACTTAGGAAAAAACGGACTTATTTTTAGTATTGCCTTTGGGAATATTTGATTCTACTATTTATCTGTTGTATCACGAGTTGATGCTCTTCGTAATATAGATACTGTTATCTTTTATCCAATATATAAAACGATTGGGCCAATAATTGTTACTATAATTAGCGTTTTATACTTTAGGGAGTCATTAGAATTATTAGAAATAATCTGAATCCTTGTAGGAATATCTATCCCTCTTCTTCTAATAAATCAAAACGAAAAACGAATTCAGAAGAATCTGTTTCGCTGAATCTTTTTTCTCTGTGTCACTGCTGTTTGGGCTTCTATAGCATCAGTTTTTCCAAAACTTGCAAATGTACTTTTAGTGAATATGGATTTATTTATTGTGTATTCTGCACTTGTTTGAATCATATTTTCATATTTTTGATACAAGATTCATCATCGAAAAGAGAGGATGAAATACAAAACTGAAGGAATTAGTAAATTTATTGTTGTTTCATGAATAATTCATTTTTTTGCTTTTTATACCTATAATATGTCTATGCAAGGAAACTTGGCAGTAGCATATACAATTAATTCTTTTTCTATTCTTATCCCAATTATTCTTTCTATAATATTTTATTGAGAACACTTCAATCTTAAGAAGGGGATTGTTATAGCCCTTTCAATAGTTTCTATATTACTGTTTATCTAAATTTTATGGAATCTTGGATATTTTACTCATTACTCTCAGCATTTTTTGCCTGATTTTATAGTTTTGCTTTCAAGGTGATCGCTGAAAAAAACTATGATACAAATCTGGCAAATTTATATATGTATTTGATAGGATTCATAATATCATTTTCGGTATTTTTGTTTTTAGGATGATTTCAATCAGATATAAGAGAAACTCTCTTAGCAGTTCTCCTTGGATTCTTTCTTGTGGGATTTTATAATATGTCCATACATGCGCGTGTAGAGAGTATGAAAAATATAGATGGAATGATATTTTATCCTCTTTACAAAGCTTTTTGACCAATAATTGTAACCTGCATAAGTCTATGATTCTTTAATGAATCCCTGAGCTTTAAGGAGTGACTCGGTATTTTATGTTGAATATCTATACCTCTACTCTTAATTACGAAAACGGAAAATCGTATTCAAAGAAATCTCTATAGATGATGTATATTTATGCTTGCCACCTCTGTGTTGACTGCTTTAGCAGGAACAGTTCAAAAATATTGAGTAACTATTGGCCTTGATATAAATTTGTTTTTAAGCTGTTCTTTCTTTTTTGGGGTAGTGTTTTCTGCCTATTGATACTATAAAAGTCAGAAAAAAAAGGTTTTCTATAATGAAGAATGAATATTTACATTTTCAGTTATTTCATGATTCTTTTTTATATGAGCTTCTTTTTCATTCTTTAGAGCCTTAGAATGAAACTTTGCTATTGCAACAACCATAAACTCTTTCTCTTTGCTTATCCCAATAATGCTTTCCATAATATTTTATGGAGAACATTTCAATTTTAAAAAGTGAGTAGTGATACTCCTTTCAATTATTTCTATACTCTTATTTATTTAAAAATCATGCAAACCTGGATTATTTACGCTTTACTCTCAGCATTAGCTGCAGGGGTACATAGCTTTATGTTTAAAGTCGTTATCGAAAGAAATTATAGCCCAAATCTTGTGAACGCTTTAGGCTACCTCTTAGGAGTTATTCTTATGTGAGGATATGTATATTATCTTACAAGTACTTGAATCATATTTCCAAAAGAAGAATTGATATTCGTAGGTATTTTTGCCTTCTTAAATGCTTTGTTTTATAACTTATCAGTTCTTACAAGAATAAAGAGTCTCAGGAATATTGATACAGTTATCTTCTTTCCCTTATACAAAACATTTTGACCGATACTGGTTACTATGATCAGTATATTTGTATTTAAAGAATATCTTTCCTTTAAAGAGGCTCTCTGAATAGTTATTGGTATATGCATTCCTCTCATGCTCTTAACGAAGACAGAAAATAAGATACAAAAGAATTTGTCCCAGGGGCTGATCTTTTTATTAATAACTGTTTTGTTTTCGACGATAGGAGTTGCAAGTGCAAAGATAGTAGCATTTTATGAGTATTCTCTAGATTTGTTTATCTTTATGACTTTTACCATAGGGATGTTACTCTCATGGGTATCCTACCTCTATGAGAAAAATATTCAGGGAAAAACGTATAATAGTAAAGGCTTAACATTGTTTGTAACCGTTTTATGAATCACTCATATAGCATCATATTTTTTCTTCGCAAAAGCATTAGAATGAAACTTTGCTATAGTGTTTACTATTAATTCTTTTTATATTCTTATTCCTATAATTCTCTCTATTGTATTTTACTGAGAACATTTTAATATGAAGAAAGCAATAGTTATAATATTATCAATTATTTCTATATTACTATTTATATAAAGACACATGAAAACTCGCTGTGCTTGGACGAATCTGAATAATGAACTCTATGTAAAGTACCATGATGAGCAGTGGGGAAGAGCAGTACATGATGACACTGTTCTCTTTGAGTTTCTCATCCTCGAGTGAGCACAAGCAGGTCTTTCCTGGGAGACAGTCCTTAAAAAACGAGAAAACTACAGAGCAGCTTTTGACAGTTTTGATTATGAAAAAATATCAAAATATGACGAAAAGAAGGTCCAAGAGCTCCTTCAAAATGAATGAATCATCAGAAATAAACTCAAAGTAGCCTCAGCTATAAAAAATGCAAAAACATTTATAGAAATCAGAAAAGAACATGGAAGTTTCTCAAAGTACCTATGGAACTATGTAGATGGAAAACAAATAGTGAATCATCCAAAAACCCTCAACGAAGTCCCAGTATCCACGCAGCTCTCAGACGCGATATCAAAAGATCTCAAGCACAGAGGAATGAGCTTTGTTGGGACAACTATCATGTATGCCTATCTCCAGGCAGTTGGAGTTATTGATGATCATACAGTAGATTGTTTTTGTAAATAATATTAAGAGGTGAACATATGTTGACTTTTACTATTTAATTATAAACTCTGATACTAAGTTTATTGAGCTCTCCTGACTCGATAGACTTGATCTGGGACAGATGTGTTTCATGCCGTGTCTGTCCCGGATTCTCCAGTCTACTTTCTTGCAGGTTTGCTGAGGGAGTTCTGGATGCATCGTTTGATGTATGAGTCTCATCGTTTGATGAGGCTTTTTAGTTGCCCAAAAAACCAAACTTGCTTTTTCTGATCTCCTCTATAGCATGCTATATATATTTTATTCGTAAAGAGTAGACTATGATACGAAAATGACAATTAAGAGACTTGACAGGTGTATGTGAAAGCACTGATATGAGTGATAGATTCTCATGAGCACATTTTTTGTATCAGCAAAGTAAAAGAGAATGACCTGGGGCAGAATTATTAAGAATAATTAGTGACTTTACTGAAAATGATGATAGTTCAGGCAGAAGAGTCGATGAAAGGATACATGGTTGCTCTTGAGCTAAGAAACCGAAAAAGGGATGGAGATAAATATAAATGGTAGAAATTACTACGAATAGTAGACTAAATCATAGATTATTAAACCAAAAGACTTATGAGAATTACGAGTCCATCACTTCCTAATACTGTTGTATCGTCAGATGCCTGAGCGTCAGCTCTCGATTGACCTTCTTTTGATAGCATCATGGTAGAAATTTGAGCTGCATCTTGAACGAGCCTTAAAAGAACTGATATGGTATGAACTCAAGTCAGGATTCCCATACCGGAAGCAAAGAATGCTGCTGATGTAGTCCTTTTATCTTGACCAGCTTCTTCTAAACTTCATAGGTTATAAGTTTTCTCGAAATTATTTGAAAAATATGTAGAATCACTACATATTTCTTTACTGTTCAAATTATGCCAAAAGCACTCCCAGAAAGTATACAGTACTTTCTTTTTGATTGCCTTGAAGGAGACAGTGCCTATACGACGAAGTCTATGTTTGGTTGATACGGGGTATATAAGTATGGTCAGATATTTGCTATATATGCTTGGGATATTCCCTATATGAAAGTTGGGGATGGCAACAGACAGGATTATATAGATGCGTGATCCAGTCAATTTGAGTTTGAGAAAAAGAATGGAAAGATATATAGGATGAGCTACTGGAAACTTCCAGAAGAAATATTGGAGGATAAAGAAAAACTCATACAATGGATAGACAAATCTTTAGCAGTAAAAAAGAAGTAGAATAATGACAAAAAAAGTACTCGAAATAAAAAATCTCAAGAAATCATATGGAGATCTAGAAGTGTTGAAATGAATAGACCTTGAGGTAGAGCAGGGAGATTTTTTTGCGCTTCTTGGTCATAATGGAGCAGGGAAGACCACAACTATAGGTATTATGACCAGTCTGGTAAATAAGACCTCAGGAAGTGTAAAGATTGGATGAGTAGATATAGATACAGACTTTCCACTCGCGAGAACACATATTGGAGTCGTGCCTCAAGAGTTTAATTTTGATATATTTATGCCAGTATATGCTATATGTATGTTTCAGGCTGGATATTATGGTATACCTGAAAAAATTGCTGCAGAAAGAGTTGAAATGTACTTGAAAAAATTGGAGCTCTGGGATAAAAAAGACTCTCCAGCAAGAGAACTCTCAGGAGGGATGAAACGCAGACTCATGATAGCGAGAGCACTCGTACATAATCCAAAAATACTGGTACTGGACGAACCAACGGCTGGAGTAGACGTAGAGCTTCGTAAAACTATGTGGGAGTTTATAGGAGAACTTAATAAGCAGGGAACGACTATTATACTTACAACACACTATCTCGAAGAAGTAGAACAGCTCTGTAAAAATGTAGCAATACTCTCAGGATGAAAAATAGTGAAAAATTCTTGAGTAAAGGAGCTCCTCAAGACGCTTGATAAGGAAGTCTTTGTCCTCGATCTTAAAAATAAACTTGAAAAAATACCTAAGAGATTCTCACCATACGATCCAAAACTCGTAGATAAACACACTCTCGAACTTACTATAAAGTCTTCTGAAAGTCTTAATAAAATATTTGAAGTACTTTCAGAGAAATGAGTTGAGGTACTCTCGATGAGAAATAAATCAAACAGACTCGAACAACTCTTTATCTGACTTACTAAAAAATAACTATGACAGACTTGTACACACTCACTCGTAAAGAGGTATCGCGTTTTATGCGAGTTTGGAAGCAAACTCTGGTTCCCCCGATAATAACGATAGTTCTCTATCTCGCGATATTTTGAAAGTTCATTGGAGATAGGATTTCGGTAGTAGAAGGAGTGAGTTATATAGATTTTATTTTCCCAGGACTCCTCATGATGTCGGTGATTATGGCAAGTTATCAGAATACTTCTTCCAGTTTCTTTGGAGCAAAGTTTCAAAAATCTATAGAGGAACTCTTTGTCTCCCCCATGGCTTATTGGAAGATCCTCGTAGGGTTTTGCAGTTGAGCAATGCTTCGTGGTCTCATGGTTGCCTGACTCGTATTTATCACAGGAGCCTTTATGACGGATATACAGATACAAAACTTTCCTTTAGCCTTTTTATTCATATTTCTTTCTTCACTTCTTTTTGCTTTGTTAGGACTCTATAACGCAATGTATGCAAAGAGTTTCGATGATATTTCGATTATTCCAACATTTGTGATTACTCCACTTATATATCTTGGAGGGGTATTTTATCCTATCTCAATACTTTGAGAACCCTGGCAAACAATCAGTCTCTTTAATCCGATCCTCTATATGATTAATGGTCTTCGCTACGCATTTATTGGAGGAGATTCAGATATTTCTATATCACTCTCTATTGGAATACTCGTATTCTTTATTACGATTCTCACATCAGTTATTCTTTATCTCCTAAAGAAGGGATATGGAATACGAAGTTAAAATAGCACACGACAGTGAGACTCCAGCTCAGGGACAACAAGTTTTCACAGCCTGCGCTTTTATATATAGATGTAAAGATGATATATTAGAATTATTTGTTCCAAAGCGAGCAAAAACAAAGAAGTTCCTCCCTTGAATATATGAACTTCCGGGAGGTCATATTGATTTTTGAGAAGATATGCGAGATGGATTAAAACGAGAAATTAGTGAAGAGTTTTGAAAAAACGTACAAGTAGGAGATTGTTTTGACGTATTTACCTATACTAATCATATTAAGTGAAGTCAGTCTTTAGAAGCAATATACTTCAGCCAGTTCATAGACGATGAAAAAAACATAGTACTCCACCCAGAAGACCATGAAGGCTATGTTTGGATAAGTGAGAAAGAAATAAACACTATCATTACAGCAGGAAAACAAGAAGATGATTATGAGATACAGGCAATAAAAAAAGGTTTTTCTATTTTAAAAGAGGAATATAATTGGAATGTTAGCTAAATTAAATCACTAGATATGAAACAACAAGTTATATTTATAAACGGAGCAGTACCAAAGGAGAACTTTGAGAATTATTATGATTTTCTGAGATCTAGAGAGTATGATCCATACGCAGAAAAACTCCTTAACTGGAACAAAACTCTTTGAGAATATCTTTGAGAAGATTTTGAGTATATCAGAACACCATCTGACAGAATAGGTTTCGCGGACTATGAAGCTTGGAAAATAATGTTTGAGAAACTTTTACCATTTTTAGAAGAGGGAGCAAATGTTGTGACGACTTCACTTGGGTCAACTTTTATCATGAAATATATTTGAGAAAATGAATTTCCAGTGAGAATAAAGAAACTTTTTCTCATTGCCCCAGCAACTAATGATACTCCTAGTGAGAAACTAGGGAGTTTTAGTTTTGATATAGATCTTGTGTATAATAAGATCCAAAGATGGGCAGATCAGATATATATCTATCATAGTAGAGATGATGAACTTGTCCCGTTTGAGCAATCACTTGAGCTCAAGACCTATTTCCCTGAGGCTATCTTTAGAGAGTTCAGTGATAGAGGACATTTTTACAAAGAGGAGAGACTCTTAGAACTGGAACAGGATTTACGACATTAATACAAAAAATATGCTACAATTTTCACTTTGAAATATACATCAAGAAGACCCTTCTGATAAAAGAAGAGAAGAAATTATTAATGGACTACTCTCAAAGAGAAAGGATCTCTGATTTATTGACGTGGATACGCTTGTAGACACAGAATCCATAAAAAACTTCGTGAGTAAAGTAGGATGAGACTTTGATAATATCGTTGTCTTTGGGATGTGATGATCTGCTCTCGGAGCAAAAGCTCTTATTGAAGCAACTCATGGGAAATACTATAACGAAGTAAAAAATAAGAAGTGAAAAAATATTTACGTGCTTGATAATATTGATTCTCATACTATTGATGATGTGGAAAAACTCATAGATATAGAAAGAACGCTTTTTTGTTTTATCTCAAAATCTGGTACTACTATAGAACCTATTTCACAGTACTTATATTTCAGGAATCTGTGCCAAAAGAAATGTGACGATTGGAAGAAGAACTTTTGTTTTGTGGTATGAGAGAACTGTTCTATGAGAGCAGATCTTGAGAAAGAATTTCCAGTATTTCTGATCCCAGAAACTACGTGATGAAGGTTTTCAGTATTTACTCCAGTAGGACTTCTCCCTCTAGCTTTTTCAGGAGTAGATATAAATGAATATCTCACTGGAATATCTGAGAGCCGAGAGGACTTTCTATCTGAAGATCTCACAAAAAATATTCCTTTTCAACTAGCATTGATGCAATCTAATTTATACAATAAACAAGGTATCGATTGCTCAGTACTATTTTCATATTCGAGTAGACTTTTTCAGTTTGGTGAGTGGTATAAGCAGCTGCTTGCCGAGAGTATAGGAAAAGATGGACAAGGTATAACTCCAATTAGTTCTATATGAGCGTCTGACCAGCACTCAGAACTCCAACTCTACCAAGACGGCCCAAAGAATAAACTCTTTACCTTTATAGATGTAGAGAATCCAGGAGTAAGCCCCGTACCAGATCAAAGCTACCCTGATCTCAGCTTCAATAATCTTCTCGATATCTACCAATTTGGAACAGAAAGTTCCCTCAAAAATGAAGATCATCCTGTATGTAAACTCACGCTCCTAGATCTCAGTGAAAAGACGCTAGGCTCTCTTCTCTATATGTATATGTTCCAGATTGCCTATCTCTGAGAACTCATGTGAATCAATGCCTTTGATCAACCCTGAGTGGAAAAATCTAAGAGCTTTGCTAGGCAGAAAACTAAACAAGACTTTGGAGATATAGATTTATTCCAGAAGGCATTTGGAGGTTAAGTATATAGGGTAAAATATATTTGACATTTATTAAATAATAGTTAATATAAATTTAGTACTTAACTTATATTTTAAATATTTTTTTATGAGTGGATCAAACGCAGCTACAGATGCACCAAGTGCAGTAAACCCAGCCGAGACTTTAGGAACAGCTTTAGAACAAGCTGAAGCTAGTCTCAAGAACTATCAAACGAATGTAGATAGTCCAGATTGTAAAAAGCATATTCATGAGAAATCTGGTTATGCACTTTATTTTAAAGCGATTTTTGAAGCTTGTAGTATAGCTTTAACTGATAAGAATTGTGACGGTGAAACTTTAGACCTTATAAAAGCGAGATTAGGGGTTATTCAGTATAATGAGAATGCTTTTAATGAACAATATAACACTCCCGATAGGAGAGAAACGATTGGCCTTGTTCTTTGAGTAGAACTTGAATATACTGCTAATCAAAAAATAGCTGCAGCTCTGCTAACTAGACAATCTCAAGATGAACAAACAAAATACGAAGATGCAGGTGGAGACGTTTCAAGAAAAGTTTTTGATGTTATTATAGGAGATAATGAGTAGTAATTCTTCAGAAAACACCTTGTCATGAGGTGTTTTTTTTGTATTATTTTTGCATGAGTAAAACAAAAATAGTAACTATCTGAGGAGGAAATGGGCAATCAAATCTGTTGGATGCTCTGTATAGCTATTATAAAAAACCAGTTGAGATCTCGAGTATTGTTTCGATGAGCGACGATGGTCGAACTACGGGAGAGCTGATGAGAAAGTTTCAGGATGAGCTTGGGCTTCATCTCCCACCTCCTGGCGACCTGCGTAGGTGTCTCTTTATGATGTCAGCCTCTCCGCGAAGAGATGAATTCCAGCAATACCTCGAAACGGTTATTGAGAGAGATTTCCAGATTTCTGATCTCACACTTTGGGACTACTTTCGTCTTGTTGGAGCTGATAAAGACTTTAAAAAACACTTAGAAAGTGCTTTCTCTGCGGAACAGAAAGAGGCAATGTGATTTCTCCTCCCACTTCACTCAACGATCAAATGACACAAGGTTGGAAATATACTCATGGCCAACTTGTATTATAACTTAGATAAAGATTATAATGCTATGCTAAGAGTTATGCATGAAATCCTAGAGGTGAAAGCAGACATTATTCCTGTCACTACTCAAAAAGCTACTATCAAAGCAGTACTCTCTAATTGAGAAACAATAGAGACCCAAGATAGAATAGGAGATCACGCAGTATACAGTTCAGGTATAGCAGATCTAGAACTTATGGACGACTCAAAACATGCATATCAACACAAGGATGTTTTTAAAGCGATAAAAAAAGCTGACTATGTCGTTATCTCACCTGGAGATTTATTCACCTCTACGATTTCAAACTTTGTAATTTGATGAGTAAAAGAAGTTATAAAAAACACTGATGCAAAACTTATCTATATTGGAAACAGTATGAATAAGGGATGAGAATCAAGAGGGGAGACGCAATGACTTACAGCGCTTGATTTTATCAACAAGATAGAAAGGTTTTTGGGGAGACGTATTGATATATTTATTGCCAATAATAAGAGGCCTGATATTTCGCTTGATGCTCTTGAAAAACTCAAAACACATATCAGTGTTAAATGATGAGATTATCTCTTTCTCTCAGAATGAGAAAAATGAGAACTTGAGAGAAGAAAAATTCAGGTATTCGAAGCAGATATACTTGATAAACAGAGTCTTTATAAGCATGACAAAAAGGCTCTTGCAGAACTCTTAGAACAAATTATATCCTAGAAAATCCTTCATATTCAGCTTGCCCTGTGAGTAGGAGATAGAGGTGATAGGGGGTGAAGAGAATCCCTTTTCATAGAGAGTAGGTAAAGAGTACCACTGCTTCTGTTGAATCTATAAGACCAAGTCCGAGTCATACGAATTGGTCTCAAACATTCTGAGGATGTTTTGCTTTTTGGAGTATGCGTGGTGGGAAAAGTGTTTCAGTGGTATAATACTCATGTTTTTCAGGAGTATAGTTTTCTCTGTCGAGAACTTCTTTGAGAGACTCTCGGTGCTGTTTAGAGAGATCTTCGATTGATCCTTGGGCCTTGACTATCGCATCCTTTAGCCTCTGGGTGTCGAGAGTTCCTTTGAGATTATCTAAGGAGGCTCAGGCACTATTTTCAATAAGTTTTGTTGCTTCTATAATATCGATTCAGAACTCATTTGCTATTTCAGACGCGAGTTTCTTGAGGAGATTTGAACTCTCAGTCATGATTTTCTTCTCAAGCAGAAACTGATCACGTTTTTCGAGATTCTTTTTTTGAGACTTTTTCTCAAAATATTCTTCATTTTTCTGTTGTTCTATACTCATAAGATAATGTTATGTATCAGTATTTTTTTGTTCCTCTTGTTTTTTAATTGCTTCCAGCTTTTTAAGCTCATTTTTTGCCTGTACAGCAAACTGGCTGTCAGGGGCAGTTTCTACAGCTTGAGTAAAATATCTTTTCGCTCAAACTAGATTCCCTTTTTCAAGAAGCGTATGTCAAATATTGAGGAGAATAAAGGGATTATCTCACTGTATATTTAAGCCATCTTGGAGTATTCATAGTGCTGTATCATAATCTCATTTTTCTCTGAGAACCCAAGACTCATAGGCATAAAAATTTGAACTTTCTGGAAAGAGTTCTTGTCATTTTTTACTCCAATCCTGAGCTATAGCATACTTATCGTGTATAATATGGTGATATATAGCAAGTCAAAGATCTTCTTTCTCTATTTGAGGTTCCTCATCAACAAGTTCGGCAAAGGCTCTCAGCATGTTTTCATCGTTTTCAAGCAGGTAGTAGTTATGAATAAGCTGTCTCCTTGCATTAATACTAGGCTCATATCATATTTTAAGAGCTTTTTTAAAGTATATATTTGCAAGTATATATTCTCAAAGCTTTCCATTGATAACTCCAAGGAGATACGCAACACTTGGATCATCACTATCAGCTTCATAGCGACTCGTGAGAATATCTTTTGCTATTTGAAATCTTCAAAGCTCGTAATTGCTTTGAGCAATAATCTTGATTATAGGTTTATAATCTGTCTTTGTTTTAAGAAGTCTATTTCATAGTTCTATTGAAATTGGGTAGAGTCATTGAGTATAGAGTGATCAAATAATATAGGCATCTTCGAGGTATTCTTCCTCAAGCTGAAAGTTATCATAATTTTCTAGAGCATCTTTAGTTCATTGTAATTTTGGATGAAGAGTAATTTCTTCTCCATTTTCATCTTGCCGAATACCCGCAAGGAAATAGTCTTTAAATTCGATCTTACAAGTAATAAAATCATCAATACACTTGATACTGTTTTGATAATAGAAATAAAGATCATCAGGAAGTTTTATGCTATCTATTTCTTTTCGAGCTTTCAATCTTCCCTGTGAGCTTGATAGATCAGCTGCGTAAATAATAGTATCAGTTATACGTATTTTTATACTCGTACTTGGGTCTGGTATTTGCCTGTAATACTTAAGAGCGCTAGAGTACTCGTAAGTTTCTAGGTAAGTATTTCATATTTTTTCTATTATGAGGGGGTCATCAGGATGTTCTTTGAAAAATTCTAAGTACTTTTCCAAAGCGAGAGTATGTTCTCTATTTCTATAGTAGGTGTCTCACTCAATTATAAGCCCTTTTAGAGCAAGACGTTTTTTGATATTTTCTATTTTCTCTCGGACGATATCTTCGCGATCTGACTTTTCATCTTGAGATGCTTCCTCTTCTATTAGTTTCTCTCATGGGATTACTATACTTGGAGAAGATAGGGGGTATCAAATATTATCTCTTTTGAATACTCAAAATATGAGAAGGCCAATGAGAACTGAAAAAAGTAAGAGAGAAAAAATCAATTTGATCATATGTTTGTATTTTTTGGTATTTCTTTATAGTATAGCCCTCATAATAAGTCCTTACATACGGATTGCAATACAATATTTTAACTTTTTCAGCGAGCATCTTGTATAAAAAAATAGCATCGAATACACTTGCCCAGATACTTTCAAAGTTTCTCACAGCTTTGATATCAATTTTTTTAATTGGAATACTCACAAAATACCTCCCTATTGAGCTATATGGGAGTTACAACAAGGTCTATAACTATCTCGGTATTTTTGCGTTTCTCGCTGACCTAGGACTCTACGCTATTATGATTCGTGAGATTTCCCTTGGCCGGGTTAAGGCAGAAAAAATAATTTGAAATGTTCTTACACTTCGTACATGACTAGGCCTATGTATTATCGGACTTGCCTACTTAATTGCTTTATTTACACCTGGACTTCAGGATCCTCTCATATTAATTGCCATACTGGTGGTGTGAGTTTTTACGCTCATCTCTCTTATTAATTCAGCTCTTCTTGCTCTGATGCAATCACAAATGAAAATGGAGTTTTCTTTATTCTCAGTAGTTTTTGGAAAGATTATTAATATTTCTCTTGTTGCAATATTCTTGATGATTGTTTTTGTCTGAGAAGGAGCCCAGAGTCTCGCATTTATTTCTGTTTTTGTCGCGGGACTTATTTGAGTCACGATAAACACACTTTTAAACTACCTCTATGCTAGGAAGATAGCAAGGATTAGGTATCTTTTTGACATAGCATATATTCAGGAAATCTTTATTAAAGCACTTCCTTACGGAGCAGCACTGTTTCTCTCAGTAGTATATTTTAAAATTGATATATTTTTGATTCCATTTTTTGAGCCAAAAGCCCAGGCTGATGTATCAATTGCGCTATACGCTCTTCCGATGAAGATAGTTGAGGTACTTATGGTGCTGTGAGGCTTTTATTTGAATTCTTTACTCCCGACTCTTACAGAAAAATATGAAACAAAAGACACAAGAGCCCTCCACTGACTCCTGTGAATATCTATCAAAGTACTTTTGAGTTTTTGAATACTGATTTTAGCCCTTTGAAATCTTTTTGCATATGAGACTATTTCCATTATTTCTACTCCTGAGTACTTAAATCCAGCATGAAGCATATATAACTCAGTAAGCGCATTGAGTGTGGTCCTTTGAGTACTAATATTTCATTTCTTAGCGCTGGTGTTTATTTATATGCTTATAGCTTCAGGACGTCAATGAGTGCTGCTTTGGATAAATCTTTGAGTAGTCCTTATAAATATAATTTGAAACATTATATTTATCCCGATCTATTCATTTATGTGAGCTGCAGCTGTAACACTTGTTTCTCAAGCAATTCTTATGTGTGTTTGTGCAAGTATGGTTTTATTCCGAATTCCTCTTTCTCTGAAGCAGTTTTGATGATACGGCTTCAGTTTGCTATATGCATTCGCGTTATTCCTAATGTTTCATTCTTTTATTGCTCGAGATATCGGAGCAATATGGCAAATACTAATATATGCACCAATATTTATAGTGTTATATGCAGGTTGAGAGTATTTTTATACTAAGAAATACTTTCTTAATAATTAGTTCCTCTCTATTACTCATGTGAGAGTATTGAGTGTAAGAGTTTCAGATATATTTGCGTTTCCATATCGGATAAAGAGTATTTTTTGTTCTTCGGGGGTACATCCAGTAGCGTTGATATCAATTTCACTTCCATCAAAGGTGAGTATAACGACTCCAGATAGAGGAGAAATATCGGACTCATCGAAGTTTCTGCACTCTAAATCAAGTATTTCACGATTCTTCTTCGCGCTCCATGTTCAATTTGCATAGGGGGTATCTGTAGATCAGATAGTTGTAAAGCTCTCAATTATACCTCAATTATTTGATGAAACTTCTATTTTCCAGGAATCAGGATTCTCTAAATTTACTCAAACTCATCGGCCAATAAGGGCATTATCTCGAATTTCCTCAAGCACATTCATGATCTGTATAAGCTCTATTCCTGTTTCTTGTTTCTGGCTTAGCCTGGAGAGGTTGATTCTCAGGCTTCATAATATCAAGATAGATATTATTACAATAACTACAAGGAGCTCTACAAGAGTAAAACCTTTATTAGGCTGTTTTTCTTTCATGAAAGAGTTGTCAAAAATAAAAATATTTTTATTATGCTTCTATACTACTCCGAATCTAACAGGAGACAAGAAATTACTTTCTAAAAAATAATTATGAAATATCTCTCTATACTGACTTTTCTATTTCTATTTTTATCTGTTCCAGTTAGCTTTGCAACTCAGGCCCCTGAAGCGCTAGAGGTAGTAGAAAGTTCTCAATCAAGTATAAGTCTTGATTGGTGAGATGTAGAGAATATAGAGGGATATTATATTTATTATGGTACTAAAACAGGTTCATGATCAAGTTATGAAGTAGAAGGGATTGATCTTATAGATGAGAGTGAATTTTTACTCCAATGACTTTGAGCTGATACAACTTATTTTATAGCTGTAACTGCTTTAGATGAATTCTGAAAAGAATCTGAGTATTCTCAAGAAATCAGCCATAAAACACAATCTATTGGTTGATGAACAGTAGATACATCAAATTTTCGTATTGTTGATGTTGAAGTAGTTGATGAGAGTACTATTGAACTTAAATTTAGCACTGATTTAGAAATGAGTCCAGATGCGAGTCGTGTATTTATTGTAGAAGACAAGCAAATGGGAACAGAAATTCCAGTAGATATTTCTCAGGTGAGCGACTCAGATAATAAAAATGTTTTAGTATTACTTTGAGTTGATATGGTCGAGAATACAGAATACAAAGTAACAGTACTTGAGATTCGTGACGCTAAAGGGAATACAATTGAATCAGGGATAGATGCTTTCGTAAGTTATACTACATGATCAAACTTTGGTGAAACAAGTCTTAATTCAGCTCCTGAGGATGTAGTTATTACTGAAGAAGATGAAGAAGAGGATGAGGAAGAACCAGTACAGCTTACAGCAACAGAAAATGAAGATGATATCCCAGAAGATGGCACTCCTCAAAATAAAGACGATACTAAAGAGATAGTTATAACTCCTCTACAGTCTACGTGAAAAACTCAATCGGCAGGGAATGGTTGATCTTCTCTCTCTCAAGAAGACATCGATGCTAATAAAGTAACAAAAGCAGCGAATTCTACAAACAAGCTTCCTCAAGCAGGTCCTGAGATGTGGCTTCTATTTTGATTTATTGCTCTATTTATATGAGCACTACTTCTTATTATCCGCAGTAAGAAAGAGGCTTAAATACTTGTTTTTTTAGAATAAGGGAGCAGAAGTCAGATAAGCGTATAGTTTTTATATTTGACTGACTGATTGTAAATGCCCGTAGCTTTACGATATTTTTTGATTTGTTTTGATATTGAGCTGCTTTTATCCATTATCACATCCCGAATATAGAGAAAATTCCCATCTTTTATAAGTTTGGGGTTTTTGTTGCACACTTGAAATATAAAATTTATTTCATGGTGAATTCTTCATTCGAGTTCAAGAAATGATTCTATCTCATTGCTGAGGTTTGAGAGAGAGAACTCCTTTTTTCGTAGTTGCATTATTTCTGAAAATATTTCATTATGTCTTGCAACCTTGTCCTGAGTTACTTCATAAAGTGAAGGAAAAACATCTGTGCGGGCTCTAAACATATCTATTATTTTTCACTCTAAGCGAGTTAGCTTTGAATGAAAAATACGAAAAAAGCCCCAAGCAAGAGCAAGGAATAATAATATCAATGGGAGAATGTATATCCAAATTCACATATCTAAGTTTTCTAGGGATCATAAATATGATTCTATTGTATCACAAAGAGTGAAAATGGTCAAAAAGTCTTTGACTTTCGAGGGAGAAAACATATACTTCTTCTTGACAGATATCACACATTTTTGAGTGTGATATTTTTTTATTATTTATTTACTAGTGAGCTTATGATTCAGTTTTTTAAAGATTCTGTAAGAGAACTCAAGCATGTTGTATGGCCAACACGAAAAGAAACACAAAAGTTTTTTGGATTGGTACTTGCGATATTGGTATTTTTCGCAATATACCTCTTTATTGCTTCGAATATATTTTCTGAGCTTATATTTACCCTGAGAAATATTATAAAATAAAACAAATTTTACTCCTATGGAAGAAAAAAAATCACAATGGTATGTAATACAGGTTATATCGGGTACCGAAGAAAATGTTAAACAATCACTTTTTCAAAGAAGAGAAAGTTTTGGTTTAGAGGAATATCTCATAGACGTGTTTGTCCCAACTCATGATGTTGTATCAGTAAGAGCTTGAGGAACAAAAGTAAAAAAGAAAAAAAATATACTCCCATGATATATTCTTGTAGAGATGAATGTGACAAATGAAAGCTGGTATATTGTTCGAAATACTCCAAATGTTACAGGGTTCTTATGAGCTTGAAATATACCTGTTCCAGTTTCTGGAGCGGAACTAGAACAATTAAAATGAAAAGTAGAGAGCAAAGAAGAAACATTTACAACAAAATTTAAAACTTGAGATAGAGCGCTTATAACAAAGGGGGCATTTGAAAATAATGAGGGAGTAATAACTGACGTGAATGAGAGTAAGGGTCTTGTTAAGGTAAATGTTAATTTATTATGAAGAGACACTCCTATTGAACTTGATTTTTCTCAAGTAGTTGTAAAATAGTATTTTTTAGTGTTAGCTATATTGTAGATGAGGTGACTAGTATGATTTTTGATTTTTCTCATGGTATTACTAATAGGAAATATCATCATGTATGCTGCAAGTGAAGAGTATAGATTCTTTTTAAAGAAGCTTAAATATCAAGAAGAACTTGTGTACGAAGATTCAAAAACTATAGATGATGTGGTAAAAGTTCCTTCAGGATGAGATAGCTCTTCAGGTTGATCTACTCGCTCTAGTTGAGACTCAAACTCAGATTTAACATTTCTTGATAATCTCGCTTGAACTCAGACCTCATCTTCAGACGAAGAAGAACTTCCTGAGATGACTATCAGTGAAGAAGAATTTATAAAAACCTTCTGAACATTCTCCCTCAAGAAACTCGAAACACATACTAATATATTTGGTATTACAACAGAGTATCCAGACCCTTATCATGAATGGTATAGTGCTGGGGTGAGTGTATATGTTCTTTCGACAAAGAACTATGAAGAAGTAAGAAATATTTTCCAAGTATTGGCTTTTGATCTCCCATACACACTTAATGAGGTAAACAATGTTTGAGATAAATCATTTTATATAAATTTAGATGAATGATATGGTGATGACTATGTTAGAATAGTGCTAGAACATGAAAATAATGCTTTTTGATTGAAAATCAGAAAAGATAGGTATAATGAGTCCAAGAGAATCCTAGATCAGCTATAGGCTGAGATTATTTTTTAAAATGAGAGAATACAATGGCAGATCAAATAATTTATCTTACCCAGGAAGGGCTTGAAAAACTTCAAGAGGAATTTCGTTATCTCAAAGAAGAGAAGCGTATTGAAATAGCTGAAAAACTTAAAGAAGCAATTAGTTTTGGGGATCTGAGTGAAAACTCTGAGTATGAAGATGCTCGTAACGAACAGGCGCAAGTTGAACTTCGTATTGCTGAAGTAGAGGGGCAACTAAAGCGAGTAGAAATAATTAAGGAAGATAAAAAGGCAGTAAAGTGAGAGAAAAAAGTAAATATGGGAATGACGGTTACAATCCAAGAGACTGGTTCTAAAGAAAAAGAAGTATATAAAATAGTTGGTACGACAGAGGCAGACATCCTGGCAGAAACTCCAAGAGTATCAAACGAATCTCAGGTAGGGAAGTTACTTCTTGGAAAGAAAAAATGAGATAACTTCAAACTTAAAAACGGCTCAAATAATGAGATTGAGTATAAAATACTTGAGGTAGCTTAATAATATAATAAAAACTACGAATACTGATGGAAAATATATTTTATGAAAACATAATCCTTATTCCAGCAGTAACATTTTTATTTTCTGTTATTTTAAAGGGACTTATAATCAAGGCCTCTTCCAATAAATGGAGTCTAGAAAGAGCTCTCTGAAGCTGAGGAATGCCATCTGTACATTCATCTGTTGTAGTTTCTCTCGCAACGGCATTTGCGCTCAAGTTTGGAGTAAGTTCAGACATGTTCGCAATAGTTATGTGATTTACAGTTATTATCATCTATGACGCGATCAACGTTCGCTACGAAGCATGACTCCATGCAAAGATGATCAATGAACGTCTGTGAGAGAAAAAACTCAAAGAATCCCTCTGACATCTTCCAAGTGAAGCATTTGCAGGATCTGTACTCGGAATCTTTGTTGCGCTCGTACTCTTTTACGTGTAGATTAAAACACCAAAAAAACACTCCTAAATTTTAGGAGTGTTTTTAATATCGATCTCTTCCAAATCACCATCTATATGAGGTAGGCCAAATAGGAGCCCCTCAGGCTCTGACTCATATCCACATGACTGGTCAGAGGACAGTATGAAATCATCAGAGTTCCTGAACGCAGGAGGAGAGTTCATTATCTGCCCTGAGTCTTCATTGCCAAGATCCTCACCAAAAGTACGCATCATCATGGGTCTTGCAGCAGTGACCATAGTTTCCATCTGGAAAGCTCGAACATCCATCATATACAAAGTTATCTGGTATTTCAGTTATTACAAGCTCTGAACTCTTGAAGTTACTCGAGAATTGAGTAACTCATAGTAAAAACAGTGCTACTGAGATGATGATATACTTTTTATTCATATTTTAATACTCTCATAATTCTAGTTCTATACTTTTTTCTTCTCAGGACTTTTTAAGGACTTTCAGAGCAAGCTTTTCTCCTGGAATAGCGTTTTGTACGATGTTTCCTAGAGTGTTTTTCCCGTCAATCTTTTGTCCTGCTACCTCGAGAACAATATCCCCTGGTTCAAGACCTGATGTTTCTGCGCTACTTCACTCTACGATACTTCAAGCTTCGTCTATGATGTAGGCTCCATAATCCGAACTGAGTCAGAGCTCAGCTGCAATTCAGGGTGAGTTTTGAATATAGTTTATTCCAATAAATGGTCTCTTAATCCTATTGTCACTTGCTATACTCTCGAGGATATAATCCACCTTATTTTGAGTAAGAGCTATTGAGAATCATATTCCATTACTCCCTGAAACTATTGCGGTATTGATTCACATAACTCGTCCATCGAGACCAAGCAGAGGTCATCCACTATTTCCTGGATTGATAGCAGCGTCCGTTTGGATGAGTCAGGTGAGCGATTCTCCCTGGGCTTCGATAGTTCGATCTTTTCAGCTTACAATTCCTAACGAAACGGAGTTCTGAAACTCAGCGAGAGCATTTCCAACGGCAATTCCAAACTCTCATACCTGTATTTCATCAGTATTTGAGATGAGGGGGAGAGGAGAAAAACTTACTTCACTATTTAGAACTTGTATTACTGCAAGATCATTTATTGGATCAAGCGCGAGTACTCTGGCATCATACTCTGTTCCATCACTCAGTATAACTGTATATTCAGCATTAGGGTCAGCAACTACATGTTTATTCGTTAGAATGGTTCCGTCAGATTTTACAAAGAAACCACTTCCTCATCATACCTGACGAGTCACCGTTCCAGCTGGCTGCTGAAAAAACCCCCATGGGTCACTTCGATAGATTATTAGATCCTTTTTTACAATAATACTTACAACACTTGGAGCAATTGTTTCTACCGTACTTGTAAGCATATCTTGAAATGATTCTGCCATAGAGGGGATTTCTTCTTCAGATTTTTCTGATACACTCTTAAGATCTGACTGTATTTTCTGAATCATGCTTTGAGTTTTTTGATCCTGACTGCTATCAGCTTGCTCAGTTCAAAAAAAATATAATACTCAAAAGGCTCAAAAAGCTCATGAAATGAGGGAAAAGAAAAGTATTGCAAAGATGAGAAGAGAAGTTTTCATATTAGCTTAAGTTTTTAATGAAATCAGAAATATTTTTCACAGGAATAAGTCTCATTGTATCTTTTGAACTTAAGAAATCCGTAAGAGCTTTTCCAGTATCTGGAATAAAGAGAGTTTCAAAACCCATTTTTGCAGCTTCTTTGATTCGTTTCTCAAGAAACATAACGTTTTTTACCTTTCCAGTGAGAGATATTTCTCATATAAAGGCAACAGACTTACCAAGTTTTTTTGAACTCTTTGATGATATAATACTTGCTGCGAGAGCGAGATCAAGACCTGGTTCTGCAATAGACATTCCTCTGGAGATGTTACAATAAACATCATAACTCTCGAGTTTGACACTCGTGTATTTTCCGAGTACTGCGATGATAAGATCAAGCTTAGATTGAGCTATCCCTCTGCTAGATCTCTTTGGATATCCAAACTTTGTATAGGTGGTGAGCGCTTCTGTTTCAACAACGAGAGCTCTATTTCCTTCCATCGTGATAGAGAGCGCTGAACCGGTAGTTTCCTCTCAATCAGATATGAACTCAAGTCACGGATTTGATATATCAATGAGGCCTATTTCTTCCATCTTATAGAGGCCAATCTCACTGCTAGCCCCAAATCTATTTTTGAGGCAGCGAAGGATCCTCAGGTTATCAAATTTATCTCCCTCAAAATAGAGAACGGTATCAACCATATGCTCGAGAGTCTTTGGCCCAGCAAGTGAACCGTCTTTTGTGACGTGACCTATTATTATAAAGGTAATATTATGTTTTTTACCGTATTCAACTATCTTCTCTGTAATATAGCGAACTTGTCATATACTTCCAGCTGTACCAGAAGCTTCATGAGAATACATGACAGAAATAGAATCAAGAATCACAATCTTTGGACTATGTTTTCCAAGTGTTGAGAGAATATTTTCAAGATTATTTTCTGAGAGTACTTGGATATGGTTTCACTTTACTTTCAGCCTTTTAGCTCTTCCAGATATTTGAGCGAGAGTCTCTTCACCAGAGATATAAATAATATCTTCCTCTATCCATTTTCCCAGTTGAAGCGTGAGAGTCGATTTCCCAATTCCAGGCTCTCCAGAAAGAAGCACAATACTCCCTTGAACGAGTCATCCTCACAAAACAGTATTGAGCTCACCAGACTTAGTCTCCACTCTCGCAGTATTATTACCTTCAGAGGCATCCGAAAGTCATCACAGCTTCTGCGCTTCTCCTGAAACTCACTTACTCGAAGCCTTTGACTCCTTAAACTCCTTCAGCGTATTCCAAGCCTTACAAAATCCGCACTGACCTTGCCAAGTAAGCGATTCATTCCCACAGTCTGTACAGATGAACATAAATAGTTTTTAAAAATATATATTCATTATATACTTTATATTCGAAAAAATAACTATATTTTTATCAAAATATTGACAAATTTAAAAATAATTATATTGTATATTTTATTTAATTAGCTATATAATAAAAAATGACAAATAGGGATGAAGTGTTATCTTATTTAAGCGCAGTTGAATCATGCATATGAATTCAAGATAGAACAAATGAAATATGATTTGACTGTGGATTACTAAAAAATAAGGAAAAACAAGAGAAAATTGATGATGAGAAAGAAAGAGTTACTTGATATGTAACCCCGTTATTATGAAGTTATGATCAAAAAACAATACCTATAAGAAAATTTATTGCAGATTCACCATATGCTAGTATCGAAGGAAGATTATGAGATTTTTCCAGATATCCATATAAATTTCAGTATTTTTGACATACTTTCTATGTTGAGTTAAATAAAAAATGAGAAATTGCTTTCAAATTAGAAGATTATAGAGTAGATCCACATTGAATTATTATCATAGGAGAGGTGAGCATAAAGAATAGATTGAGATGTGCTTTGATAAATAAGCTATTTACTTGAATTCTGTCAAAAAATATTTCTGGTCAAGTATTAAATTTGCCTCCTAGATTTTATGAAAAACTAGAGTATATCACACCTGTCGATATAACATGAATTCCTAATGTAGAACAATATGATAATGTTGTTAGAAAAAAGTTCATGAGTTGACCTCACATGTCTAATGAGTCAGAATTTCATAAAGAAGGTGAAGAAGTGAGATGTAGATTAAGAGTACGTGTTGAGGAAGATCTCATTACTCTTTATAGAATTCCTAAAAGAAATAAGGAAGAGATTCAATATAAAGAATCAAAAAAGACACCATGAGAAGTACATACTCTTTTACCTGAACCATATAAGGTAACGTTTAATTTAGATGATTTGTTGGATGCATTTACTAAGTTAGGTTAATTAGTTGGATCGAAAGATTATAAATCTTGTAAAAAGGACTTTTTCACTATAATACTTTTGCTTATAGTCTCTATAAGCTCTATGGGGCCGGCTCGTCCGGCTCCACCATTTTTTGCCCAGGTGGTGGAATGGTAGACACGAGGGATTCAAAATCCCTTATCTTCGGGTGTGAGGGTTCGATCCCCTCTCTGGGCACCATAAAAACTTTTAAAAACTCTTTCTTCAGGAAGAGTTTTTTGTATCATAGATTTATGAAAATCCATTCAATTATCACCAACAACGAACTCCAAAATATATTTTATGTTATTGAGTATGGAGATAAAAAAGCTTGTGTTATAGATCCATGTGATAGTGAACTTACAAAAGATTTCCTCACTAAAAATAAACTCTCACTCGAAAAAATAGTAGTAACACATGAACATGACGATCACTACTCAGGAGTAATATGATTAGATTGTGAAGACATATTTACAGGAGAGAAAGCAAGTAAAGAAATACCACTGTGTTTTTCAGATGAACTTCAAGAGTGAGAAAGTATCATACTAGAGGAATATCTTGAACTCAGAGTGATTGAAACTCCAGGACATACCCCAGGACATATTTCTTTAGAAATTATTGAAAATGAAAAGGTCGTTGGAATATTTGTAGGAGATACAGTGTTTTCATGAGGAGTAGGGAATACTTATTCAGGGGATACCGAAGTATTACACGGAAGTATACAGAAGTTCCAGAGCTATGAAGATGATGTTATCCTGTACTCTGGGCATGATTATCTTGAGAACAACTTTCGATTTATAGAAAAATATCTTCCAGAAAAAAAACCAGAACTTGAAAAAATATTGAAGAAAAAAGGGGAGGAAGTATACTTCACTTCACTCTGAGAAGAGAAATGTGTAAATCCATTTCTATCTGCTGATAAAAATGAGTTTATTAGACTCAGAGAACTCCGTAATACTTGGTAATATAGAAAGATTATGAAATTTTTACACACAATGGTGCGTGTGAGAGATCTCGATGAATCGCTCCAGTTTTATTGTGATACACTATGACTCAAAGAAATGAGGAGAAAAGAAGTCTCGGCAGGAAAATTTACTCTGGTATTTCTTGCAACAGCTCAGGGAGAGCCGGAAGTAGAACTTACCTATAATTGGGAGTGAGATGAGAAATATGAGACAGGAAGATCTTGGTGACATCTCGCATATAGTGTAGAAAATATTTATGAATATTGCGAAATGCTTCAGGAAAAATGAGTTACAATAAATAGGCCACCACGAGATGGGAAAATGGCATTCATTAAGTCACCAGATGATGTTTCGATAGAAATACTCCAAGATGGAGATGCTCTTGAGCCTCAATCTCCGTGGAAGGATATGGATAACATCTGATCATGGTAAGCACAGTAAAGATAGCTCAAAAATGAGCACAAGTTGGAATTTTATTTATTATAGAAAAATATATGTTTTCAAAGGTAAAAAATATCAAACATAAGATCAGGTTAGCTAAATATGGAGCTGTAGTATTTGCAGTGATTTTTGTATTACAACTGGTAGCTACTATATACCTTTGAATCAGAGTAGTAGAATTACAGGAAGAAATAGATGAAATAAATTATATGAACACTCTTAATTAATTCTAGAGCATATCAATGACTTTAATGCGTTTGTTTTCAAATTTATAGAGTTTTGCTGGCCTATTGGTTGAATGGTCTTTTTCTCCTGTATCAGTAATTATTTTGAGAGAGAATATTTTCTTTTGAAAATTTCGTTTATCTATATTTTTGCACAGAATAATCTCATAAATCCTCTGCATTTCTGAGATACGAAACTTTTCAGGGAGAAGCTCTTTTACAATATCTGTATATCAGAGTTTTCATTTGAGTCGCTTTAGCGCATATTCTACTATCTCTCAATGCTCGTAAAATACCTTAAGTTTACGAAACTGAGCTATTGTAACTATATCTACCTGAGTGAAGTCTACTTGCGCTAAAAGTTTTTTAGCTTTTACGAGAGCATAATAGGCAAGTGCGATAACATGACCTCGCGGATCTCTCTGTATATTATCTCAAAAGGTCCGAAGTTGTTCTTTATAAACTCCTGTAATACCTGTTTTTCTTTTCAATACCTCATCGAAGTTTTCATCAAGCGTATAGCCCTTTGATACGATACTTCCTGGAAGAGAGTATCACTGTTCTCAGTATTCTTCTCTTTTTGTTATAAGCACACAAAGTTCTCATTTGTAGATAGTAAAGATTACTATATCGAGAGCGAGTATAGGAATAGTTATTTTTGGATCCCAGATATCAAATTGCTGGTCTTGGGGTATGAGCATATTATTACGTATGTAAGTATTACACTTAATGTAATATTATTAATTTTTTATTCAAGTTTGTTATTTTAGTAAATCAGAACCAATATTGAGTTCTTGAGCTTGACTTGCAAGGTAGAGTTTCATAAGTTTCACTGCCTGGGCTTCATCCATATTTTTCTTTAACTCTGCATATATTGCATCAAATCTTGCTCATATCTGAGTTCATTCTTGAATTGCATTTTCTCTTCGTAGCTCAGAAAGTTCTTTTGTCTTCTGTTCTTGAACTTGTTCATATTCTAATAACTTTAACTTCCTTTTGTGTTCAGCCTCATCGAGTCAATTCTGACTCTCCACCATAGCAGCTTTTTCTAAGACATCCTGTACTCTTTTTTCTTGAGGTTCCCAGCTACGCAAGACAAGTTTGTCTATCGAGAGTTAGATGTCACTGAAGCTGAGTTCAGTATTTCCTCACATGTTAGATATCATGGTACTTGTTTGGTTTTTTATTTCATCAAAGTTTTTTTGAGAAAACTGATCTCATATAAATGCCTGGATCTTATTGTAGAACTCACACATAGGATCATGCGTATTTTTTACTAGTTTTTCTACATCGGAAATACTATAAAATATCATTAGATTAATATCAAGGACAACGTTATCCTTGGTGCGAACAGGAAATGAAAAGTAAGTTTGTGAGTTATCAAGACGAAGGATAGTAAAATTTATTGCTCCAGGTACTTTTTCATTTTCTTGACCATCTTCTCAACTTCCTGTCCATCTAAAGTTTTTTACTTTTTCAGTTTTAGGATTGATAAAGATCTCAGGATTCTCACTTCACTGAATTATTTCTTCACTTCAATTTTGGTTTATTTTTACTATTGCCTCTCTTTCAGAGAGTTGAATCCTTGAGAAAATTATTAATTCTCCTTCGGGATGTTCGTATATAACAGTAGGTCACTGTATTTCAGTAAAGTCTCAATTTTCGTCATATAACCATCCCTTCTCTCCATCATTTATAATATGTTTTGTATATTCTTGTATGATAGCATCAGGATGAATATGATGTATTCAGGCTGTGTTGAGAGTTATGTCTCCTTTTTCAGGGTCATATACTACAACCTTTTGTCATGGTTTCAGTTCAAGTGTATCAAATAACCTAACTCAACTAAACCCGGCTAATACTTTTGGCCCACTTACTTCTACTTCTCATGTTCATAATATTCGGGAAATAAGAGCTTTTCTTCATCAAGCGAGTTTATTTATGACTCAAAATGCTGCTGGAGAGAGTCATGGAGTGTGATTTTGTTCTAGATTTTTCATAATATATTATGTTAAAAAATATTTCAAATATTTTCTTGAGCCATAAAGAGAGCCATACATATTTTTGGATCTATGAGCTGGCCTTCTTTTTGCTTTGATTTCAAGAAGCTCATGATGTCTGCTTCGGCTACTTCTATGACTTTAATATCTTCAGTTTCTTCTAGATTTTGTTCTCATCTTTCTCAAAATACTTCTGCGTCATAGAGAAAGGCTGTTTCACTGGTCATACCAGCACTTCAAGAGGTTTCTCAGAGGAACTTCATATCGCCTATATCTCGAAATCAACTTTCTTCGACTATTTCTTCTCGAAGGGTATCTTCCATACTGAGATCTGGTTTATCTAGAAGCCCAGCTACGAGTTCAATGACTCGTGTTTTTACTGGGTAACGGTATTGATCTATGAGTATGATGCTTCTATTTTCGGGATGCCTGAGGAGCCCAGCAACAGCTTTCATATTACCTGGCCTTTGTACAGTTTCCCATTTCTTTCATCATCAAAGATCTTGCCTGATGATTTGAAGAAATCTTCAGTCATATATTACTTCGTCAGGAGATAGGGGGGGAGTTGTTTCCATAATCTAAGAGTTATAAGATATATTATTCTCAGTGATATGTCTGTGTACTTCAGGAGTTAACAGATGATCAATAGCCTGCTTACTTTCAAGCATCTGTTTGAGGGTAGTACTTGAAACCTCTATAAGTCAGGGGATATCAAGTAGGATGAAATTATCAAGTCACTTAGGAGAAAAATCGTATCACGGACGATTTAAGAATATTTTCTTGAGTCTCTCTTGAGCAAACCTATCTGGGTTGTTTCACCATGTTTCCATATCTGGAATAACGTCAGAACCAAAAATTTGGTATGGCATGACTCATAGTGTTTCTTCAAAGTATTTGTTGATATGAAATGTGTTAATCTCGCTGCCGTTTTTTCCATGAAGGAAATGTCGAGAGATATCTACGTGAGCTCAAAACATATTTTGTAGCTCCTCGTAAAATATCTCTATTATCTCTTCACGTTCTTCGAGACTCACTCAGAACTTCTTGTCTGGTCTTGCTCCATCAGGAGTAAAAATTATTTGATCAATAGTTCATTTCTCGTCCTTGAGAATTCACTCAATTACTTTTTGATGTCATAGAGTTGGAGGATTAAATGCGCCTCAATAGATAGCCGTGTTATTTTCACCGAGTGTGTTCATGTTCTGATTTTAGGCAGTAAAACCTTGTTCTTTCATTACTTTTTGATCCCAATCAATGAGATGACTTTCTGATATGAGGAGCCGAATATCTCGAGTTATCTTCGATATTTCTAGATCTATATTTCCATCATTTTGAATGAGGAGTCTTTGTTGTCCGTCAAGATTGATTCAGAGTCACATCTTTCTTCCAACATTTTTTATAGCAATATCACTATCAACATCTATAGTCTTTGGACTTTGAGGAGTTATGTTTCCTCGAGGATGTATGATAAGGTGTTCACTGCTATGAGGAAGTATGGGCCCATGATAGGATTTATTATGTCCTGTTGATCCAGCTGGTGTAGAAATAAGTACTCCATCTCATTTGAGATCTAACTTTCCACAACTATTTCTAAGTTCTAGCTCTACCATTTTCATCTCAGGACTATAAATATTGATATCATTGAAAAATACTCAAAGGCTTTCTCAGTTATTCTCTACTCACATGAGAGGATAACTTCGTGGAGAAAAGCTAGTATTTTCTGATATCCATGACCTATCATTGAGAAGAAAACCCTTAGTTCAGAAGTTAATTCATAAAAATAGTATGTCTTTCTCATGATGCTCTCTGATAGCTGAAAGCATTGTCCCGTCTCATCCGAGTGCAATCACGGACTGCTCAGCGATAGAATCTCTGAGAAACTCTAATTCAGGACTCTCTAAGAAATCTCTGAGTTCAGGATTATGCTTATACGAATAATCTTCATAGTGGATGATGTGATTTACAGTTTTCATAATTATTATAGTCATGAAGATAGGAATTCTTGTTTGAGTTTGAGATATGATCGACTGAGAGTAGGTGTATTTTGTGACTCCCTATAATCAAATCAGAAACTGGCTTTGTTTACGGTAATAATTGGTGGAGCCTGTACTCTTTTGAAATAAGTTCCTTGTATATCAAGATAGAGTTTCTCAAAATCCTGCAAAAACATTTCTGGAGTATCAAAGACATCGTCGATCTTTTTATTAAGTCAGATTTTTTCTTCAAGCTGCCCTTCTATATAGAGTTCTAAAATGTCTGTATCAGTCAGCTTTTGTTCTCAGAGAGCTTTAATAGTTTTTCCGACAACATCGTAATCAAAGGGGTCTCCTCATCCTGTTTCTGGATTTTGTTCTTCAGATAGCTCTGCTGAAGGCTTTATTTCAGTCATTTTTTTTGGAATGACAGGCTTATTTGATAATGAGTTAATATAGTTTACAAGTTCAAATACCTGGTACTTATGTAAGTCTCAAATAGGAGCAATAGCTCATGAAACATCTCAATAGAGTGTTGCATATCCGCGAGCAATTTCGTCTTTGTTCCCGTTGTTTGTGTGAAATCATCAATATCTTGCTGAGAGATCAGAGAGTATTTGGCCTCTGATTCGAGCCTGAATATTCTCTAGTTCAAATGAGCTTATTTTTTGTCAGCTTACTTCTTCTATTTGAGCAACTCTATGATCCACGATTTCCTGAATAGGAAAAATCTTATACTCTACTCATAAATTTTCTGCTGTTTGCTTTGCAAGTTCTTGGGTTGTTTTACTATTAAACTTGCTCGGCATATTCACAGCTACAATATTTTCTGATCAGATAGCTTCTTTGAGGAGAGAAGCAACGACTCATGAATCTATTCATCCAGAGAGCCCAATGACTACTTTAGGTTTTCAGAGCTTTTCCCAGAAATCTCTGAGAGAATATACAATAGTATTATATGCCTGAGCGATCTCGCCGGGATGTTTGAGACTTTCTATCACTTGATCACTGGTAAAGTCAGCAATTCCTCGTATAAATTTTCAGTCTATATAGATACTACTTCCTCCATCCATAGCGTGGATATTTTTCCCAATGTTTTGAGTTCCTATGGGATTTACATACGCAAGTGTTGTATCGCTGCTCCTGTCAGCAAGGAGTTGGTCTCGAAACTGAGATTTATCTCGACCATATGGAGATGTTGACAGAACTGCTATGAGATCTGGTTTATATTCTCGAACGAGTTCCATAGGATCTATATGGTAATCTCCATTAATGTTCCATATATCTTCACAAATAAGAGTAGAAACTTGTCTGCTAGTTCAGAGAATCTCCATTTTAACAGGTTTATGATACTCAGAAATATCTCTTTCCTCTTCGAGCGCAAGTTGAGAAAGACTTGAGAAATATCTTTTATCATCAAACATTCTATAGTTTGGTAAAAGTGTTTTTCTTTGGACTCATAAGAGTTTCCCATTTTCTGCTATATATGCTGAATTATATTTTCTTGTGGTTCCGTCTTCATTTCTTTTATCTTTGTCTGTTTCAATATTTCCCCAGATAGCTGAGTTTTGATTCTGTTCAAGTGCCGCGAGTATGTCATCATTATATGAGAGGAAGTCATTCAGAGCACTATCCTTGAGCCAAGCATCACCTATCATATACCCTGGAACACACATTTCAGGAAAAATAATAAGTTTTCATGCCTGAGTATTTTCTATTACTTGAATCATGTTTTGTACATTCACATCTGGATTATTTGCCAGAACAGGTATTTGAGCAAGTACTACTCACTCGTCGATACCTTGTTTGTTAAGTGTTGTTTCCATAATTTAACTGGTTACAAGTTCTAAAAATCTTTTTTTCAAACCATTTCGTACTACGATGACTCACTGTTCTGGTGCGAGGTGATTGAAATCATCTCATGACCTGGAAAGAATAGAAGTATCATCAAGTCCATGTATAAATCCTGCTGCTCCAGCTATATCCCAAGTTTTGAGTCTGCCTACTCTGAGGTAAGCGTCATATCATCAAGTCGCAGTTTGACTTGCTTGAAGAGCGACAGATCAGTACATCTGTGTGAGCTGAATGTCATCTATGCTTCTAAGTTTCGTTCTCATTTCTTCGACTTCTTCTCATCGTCCACTCAGGAGTACTTTGATTTGTCAGTTGTAGTTTTCTCTGAGCAGAGGCCAGGGGTTTTTATGTAAGTACGTTTGAGATTTTTCTCATCATTCGTAGAGGATATCCCTCATAAAATCATATACGACTCCGTGGATTATTTTTCCGTCTAATTCCACTCAAATAGAAATAGTAGTGTTGAATTCTCGGTGTATAAAGCTTTCAGTTCCATCGAGAGGATCTATGATAAAACGGATATTGCTCGTGCTTGTGGTGTCTGGAAATTCCTCTCCGAGGATTCCCACGTTTCCGTATGTCTCAGTGATCATTTCTCTAGCACGAGTTTCTAGGAGTTTATCAATGCGAGTAACAAGTTCAGACGCGTTCTTGATTTCTACTCTCAGAGGAGAAAACATTTCCTGTCTTACTATTTTTCAAAGCTTATACACGATACTTTTGAGTTCTGAAAAATCTGGAGTATGTGCCTGGAGTAAGGTGTTCATAAGAGTAGTGTGAAGAAATAATCTATACAAGGACTTCTTGTTGTTCGACTCCTTTAGTTCAAAATATTTCTTTGAAGAGAGCAACCCTGTCAGGAGCTCATACAGCTTTTTCTGGATTATCAGAAAGCTTTACCGTACTCATCCATTCACCTGTATCTTCTCTGAATACTTCACTAGGTTTTATAACAATAGAAAATGATCCGTATGGCCCATAGGGTTCAATCTCTCTTGGCCATGTTCATTTCGTGTTATTGGTGAGGTTGGTCCCCACTCAGAAACTGAGTTTTCAGAGTTTGTCATGAAAAGCATTTGTGTATTCAACAACTTTCGCTGCATTGAGTCCATCACTTGGAATACCAAGTTTTGTCATTGGGTCTTGCTTATTTTTAAGAAGCCAGTCTATGTATTCTGGTATTGCTTCACTTGGGTCTTTGGAATCAAACCTCATTCAAATATGGCTTTCTATAATATCTTGAGGACAGTTTTCTAAATAGAAACTTGTTCCGTAGGTGTCAGGTAATAGGAGACCAAGCTCACTATGATGAGCGCTCCATTTTCTATCAATATCATACATTTCATGAATTATTTCATCTGGATCATCGAGTAGAGCCGTTGGAATCATCCTAAGTTCATGAGCATTGGTTCCTTTAGGATTTGCAGAACCCATTTCCTTAGCAATCAAAACGTTACTGGTTCATGAATATTGATCTGGGAGTTGCTCTTCTAAGATAGTATTTATGAGTCTTTGATACTCAGTACTTTGAGATCTACGAGTTCCAAACTCTGAAAACTTTGATTCAGGACTCTTCTGTAGTGAGCCGATATCCCTGAAAAGTCTTCCAAGGGTTTCGTTCATCATTTTTGTAAACTCTACGTCTGTGATCTTTTCTTTTTTGATATATTCTGAAAGATAGAGAGAGTTTATAATCTTGAGCCCAAATATTTCCCACATCATTGATGTTTCCCAAGGCCCTTCAAAACTCAGTTCATAGTTTCATTTCCCATTATCTGTAATAGAATACATGGGGAGCTGGAAATTTTTGAGGAATTCCAGAGTTTCTTCCCTGAAGAGTCTCTTTCAATGATCATCTGTCATACCTCTAAGATATGAGAGATCAGATTCAGATACTCACTTCACATTGCTGCGAGTGAGATCAAGTTGCTCTTCGAGTCTATCTCGAGGAATAACAGCTGTAGTTCTAATTTCAGGACTTCTGATAGTCATCTTCCATCTCACAAGTTTTCATCGGTACTCAGGATGAGCTAGGATGAAGTCAAGCATAAAGAACTTATAGATATCATTATTCAGAAGGGTATCGACCTCTGCTTCTTCTCTCATACTTGGGAAGAAGTCTTCGGGTTTATAGAGGAGAGAAGTATTCATAATATATTCTTATTAATGTAAAATATACACTTATTGGGAGGTAAAAAATTTATAGTATCTTTACTCATTTTTCTCGTAATGCTTCTAGCTTTTTTATAGATTTCTCAGGACTGACTCCTGCAATTGCGTCACGAAAAACTTGTACATTAAATCACTCTTTCAATGCATCAAGAACTGTTGCATTGACGCAATAATCAGTTGCAAGACCAACTACTTTGACAGTCTCGATTCAAGCATTTCTGAGTACATCAACAAGTTTTACTATCACTTTAGGATTTTCTCTCTGTTCTTTTCCATCAAATCAGCTATAGGCTTCTTTTCTAGCTACATATCATTTTTCGATATGCACATCTATGAGATCTCTTTCGAGTGACTCATGATACCAAGAACTTGGTGTATCTACTATACAGTGATCTGGCCAGAGAATTTGCTCTCAAGTATTTCATAGTTCTTTTACGAGATTATGCCTATCAAATTCAGCAGCTGGAGAGAGTTCCAGACCGGCTATATCATTCACTCATATAATATCAAAAGGATCTTTTCCATCATAGTTACTTGCAAATGACATATGTCATTGCGGGTGCATATCTCGAGTTCCGATAACGAGTCCTCACCTACTTTTTGTAATCTTTATGAGTTCATTGATACGAGAAGCGAGCCTTCATCACCCTTCGACTCAGAGCTCTCCTGTGCCTCATTCTGCTACTGGCACAAAACCATTTTGATAGTCTACGACTATTATTCCTTCATCTGTTTGGTTTGGAGTCATAATTATATATTTATATAATAAAATTATTCATCTTCTGTAAGTCAGAGAATCTTTCGTTCTCTTGCATCTAACTTTCTTAATGCCTTTTTTCTTATTGCACTAACTGTTTCTTCTGGGAAATCTCAAGTATGATCTTCGTATTCTTCGACAGAATCAAATATTCGTATTATTTCTTTCCGAACATCTGCATCTCATCACATGGTTCATTTTCCTATAGCTACTAGTAGAGCATCTTTTTCATGAGAGAAGTTTCATACTACTACTTGTACTCACCTTCACTCCATAGTATCAGAGTTTGCGATTACTTGATGTGCTGGTATTTCTTTCATAATCAAGAATTTATGAAAATAAGATGTTTGATTTAGAGTTGAGGAATATTTTTCTCAACCATTGTGTTTGTATTTGTTATATTTGATATATGCATGTATGGGGGTTAAGAAATAAATTATTGTAATATATACACTTACTAAGAAACAAAAAAATATAGAGAGCATGTGAGAGAAGAATATTTCCAATATATACTATTTTTTGGAGAAATATATCTTTCAGAGATCTGCAATATTTTTTAAGGAACAATAGTAAGTGTATAATTTACACCTAAAGAATATCTAGAAACAAAAGGGAGTCAAAACTTTTTTTATACATTTTTTCTGGTATACTAAGAGAAATAGTTTATAAAACTGATTATAATGCCAAGAGAGAGGAAAGAGAAAAACATCAAAAAGCATCAAAAAAAGACGTTTTACAGTTCAACTCCAAAGAGAAATATTCCGAGAAAACGAGATACAGAGAATGAACTTATAGGTATCTATAAACAAGGCCAGTGAAACTTTGGTTTTGTTGATATGGTGACTCCAGAGGGAGAAAAAAAATGATACTATGTCCATGAGAGTAAAAAGCTTGATGCTTTTGAGGGGGATGAAGTTGCTTTTACCACAAGATTTTTCAGAGAAAAAGAAGAAGCAACTATTACAAAAGTTCTCAAAAGATCAGAGCAGCTCATAGTAGGAAAGCTTCAAATAGGAGCAAAGTTTGCATTTGTCATATCAGATAACCCGAAAGTTCAAAAAGATATTTTCATCCCTGGAAAACATATTTGAGGATATAGTAATGGATCAGAAGTTGCCGTACAAATCATAAAGTGGGAAGGAAAAAATCCAGAATGAAGAATAGTCGAATCACTCAATGATTTACCAAAGGGAAGAGAAGATATTTATAAGATTGCCTTTGAAATGTGAGCGAGAAAGAGTTTTTCTGACTCAGTCATGTCACAGGTTCATGGATTTTCAAAAAATATAAACCCAGAGGATATTTTAGGGAGAAGAGATCTGAGAAATACTTTGACTTATACTATTGATGGAGCAGAAAGTAAGGATCTTGATGATGCGATTTCTATTCTCCCCCTTGATAAGGGGGAGATGTCCGAAGGACAGAGGGGGTGGAAACTCTATGTTCATATTGCAGATGTCACGCATTATACAACAGAAAATTCTCACCTGGATCGAGAGGCCCGTAAACGTGGAACGAGTATTTATCTTTGTGATCAAGTAATTCCGATGTTACCTGCTGAAATCTCTAACGGACTGTGCAGCTTACATCCTTGAGAAGATAAACTCACGCTTACCTGTGAGATGCATATTTCTTCTTCTGGAAGAGTTACGAAATCTGAGGTCTATGAAAGTATAATTCTCTCTGACTATAGACTGACATACAAAGAAATAGATGAAATGCTCTCATGAGATATAGGGGTATCTGATGAACTGATGTTTTGAGAAGTAGTTTCTGAGGATCTCTATAAAAATATTAAAAACCTAGAGTCTCTTACAGGTATACTTACAAAGAATACAAAAGAGAGATGAGCTCTCAATTTTGATTTTCCAGAAACGAAGATTATTCTGGATGATCTATGAAATCCAGTAGAATATAAAAGATACGAACGATATAATTCATATAAAATCATTGAAGAATGTATGGTTCTTGCAAATGAATCAGTAGCAAAACTCTTTTCAAAATATCCATTTCTCTATAGAGTCCATGAAGAGCCAGACCCAGAGGATGTAGATACTTTTATTAAGAGACTTGAGAGTATGGACGCACGTGAATTCCCAAGTGATTTTTCAACACTTCTAGAAGTACTCAAAGATGACGCGAAACTCGCTCCATTTCAAAAGCTTTTACTCAGGAGCTTACAAAAGGCTTGCTATAGCGACAAGAACCTTGGGCATTTCGGACTGGCTATCAAACACTATAGTCACTTTACCTCCCCAATTCGTAGATACCCAGATTTACAGATCCATAGAATAATTAAAGAAATAATAAATAATAACTCTCAGGCAAAACCTCATACAATTTTCTCCTCAAGGAGAAATGAAGCTGCGAATTGAGCCTCTCTCTCCTCTAAGGAGAGAGAATTCAAGAGTGAGGTTTGAAGTCGAGAGGTTCAGAAAAATGGATTATCGCAGGCTCGCCGTGAACACTATACAGAGATCCTCCCAAAGGTAGCCATGTCGAGTAGCTCACTCTCAGATAGAGCTGAAAAGATGGAGTACCGAGTACGAGATATGATGGCATGTAAGTATATGTCAGAAAAAGTAGGAGAGCAGTTTACAGGAAAGATATCATGAATGATAGAAAAAGGATTCTTCATAGAACTCGAAAACACCATAGAATGATTCATAAGCTTTGAGTTTACCGGATATCAGTTTGATTCTGAAAAGCACTGCGTCGTTCAATCTTCCACACAAAAGCAGCTCCATTTTTGAGATGAAGTTCCAGTTACTTTAAAATCCGTTGATATGCCGAGGTACAGACTCGAATTTGAGATGAGCTAAAATAAATGAACAAAGCATTTTGGCTACTCTATTGTTAGTTCTTGCAGCCTTGCTAGTAGATCTCTATTCCCCTGATTGTTAAAATACTCTATTTTTAGTATAGAGTTCATAAGAATGATGGAGGCTCATATTTTTTCATGTGGATACTGTAAAGTATCTATTAATTCTTCTAACTGGTTAATCCTATCCTGGATAGCCGTAAAATCAAAAGCTTCTAGTGCTATTCGAGCTCTTTCATTTAATAAAGCGAGCCTCTCTCTGTTTAAATCTTCTATTCTTCTTGTAAGCTCTCAGTATGCAGCACTTAGGGTTTCTTCTCGAGCTGGATTAGATGCAGTTACTTGATTAGAAGACATATGCAGTCGTTTAAAATATAAGACTCTTTGTAGTTTAACATATACTAAACTTTATTTCAATCTATATCCATATATTAAATATCAATTTATAATAAATAAAACTAGTCAATTATTTTTTCACTTTCACTTAAGGTTATTTCCTACTATACTCACATACAAATGCTTTGTGTTTTTACTTACCTATTTCTCTCCCTTTGTAAAAGGGAGTACCTGCGAGAGCAGGGGAGGGATTACTTTTACTTATGAACTACGATTATAACATAGCTGTCGTTGGAGCAGGGAGCTGATGACTCACAGTGGCTTTTGGACTTGCAGCAGCAGGAAAGAAGGTTGTTTTGATAGAGGGGGGTCCTATCTGAGGAGATTGTACGAACTTTGGGTGTATCCCGAGTAAGGCACTTATCGATATAGCAAAGCACTCACCGGGTATTGGATTTAAGAAGGCTATGCAGGAGGTAAGAAAGAGGAGACAGATGATTCAGGATGAAGAGACAGTTGAAAAAGTAGAATCCCATGGACTGAAGGTACTAGAGTGATATGCGAGTTTTATTGATGAGCATACACTGCACATAGACGGGAAAGACCATGAGCATGTCACAGCTGAGAAGATTATTCTTGCAACAGGGAGTAGTGCTCGAAAGATAGATATAGAGTGAGTGGCTCCAGAGGATATACTTACGAACCATGAAATATTTGACGGGACAGAAGATATCAAAAAACTGATAGTTATTGGATGAGGCTATATAGGATGTGAATTGGCTGAAAGTATTGCAGCAACTGGAGTAGAAGTACACCTGGTACAGAGAAATTCTGCGCTTATTCCACGAGAAGAAGCAGAATCGTCAAAACTCCTCCAAGAGATATTTGAAGTGAAGGGAATCAAGGTTCATACCTGAGCAACGATCAAGAGTGCTAAATGAAAAAAACTTCAGATCACTGATATTCATGGAGAAAATGGAGAAGATATAAGTTATGATAAAATACTGATCGCTCTTGGGAGGTCTGCAAATATAGACGGGCTAAACTTAGATAAGGCAGAAATAGAAAGTGATACATGATGAATCATCGCAGATACATATAACAGGACAAACAAAAAACATATCTTTGCTATTGGAGATTGTGTCAGCTGAAATCCGCAATTTACACACTGGGCAAATAATGAAGGACGAGGAGTTATCCGAAATATCCTGATCCCTGGAATACTCAAAAAATCTGTGAGATCTATGACGCTTCCAGCAGTACTCTATACACACTTCGAAGTTGCACGAGTTGGGCGAACAACAAAAGAGCTATTAGAACGATATGATCCAGCTGAATTTGTTACAAAGATTATTCACTTCGAATCAAACGATAGGTCAAAAGTAACAAATGATACGCAGGGTTTTGTGAAAATTCATTTCAAGAGGCTTTCTGGTCGAATACTTGGAGCAACAATATTTGGTGCAGGAGCGGGAGAGATGCTGGGACAGATAACAGGCGCGATGGATAATAAAATATCGGCCTATAAACTCGCTGCAACGATACAACCCTATCCTACTAAATCAGACCTCATTAAAAGAGTATGTGACCAGTTTGTCGTTGGAACTATTGGAAATATTACATGAGAACTGAGGTATTTTTTCCAGTCAAATATTCTGCAAATAGCTACATCAGTTATCTGGCTCTCTATCATCGGACTTTTTCTATGGTATAAGAGTTCAACTGGGCTGAGCCTTGAGGAGATAGCATTGAGGCTCTATAATTTTATAGCAGGAAACCCGCTTGGGGCAGTGATATATATATTTGCTTACGCTATCAGGCCGATTATTCTATTCCCAGCGACGCTTATGACCTTTATGTCTGGGGCACTCTTTGGTTTTGTATGAGGATTTTTCCTGACGTGGATAGGAGAAACCATGAGCGCAATATTTGCCTATTTCCTCTGAGGAGTATTTGGAAAAAAGCTTCTTACATGAGAGGAATCAGGAATTATAGGACAACTCAAATCAAAGGTCAACAAAGATCCATTCATGGCAATTCTCTCAGCACGATTTTTGTTTTTTCCTTTTGATCTTACAAATTACGCGAGTTGATTTCTGAGGGTGCGCTTTAAGAGTTATGTGGCAGCAACAGCTCTTGGGATCATTCCAGGGATGTCGGTGTTTATACTTGCAGGAGCTGCTTTTTACAACAAAGAACTTACTTCATTTTCTCAAGCCCTCAAAAACATTGATGTCACGATGCTTTATTATGCAGCAGGACTTTTTGTTCTCACTATTGTATTTGCAAAAGTTTTGAAGAAAATAAAAAAGTAGGGAAGGCTTTGTAAGCTTTTTGTATTCCAAAAAAATCTTGTTTCTACAGAATCTATTTCGCTTGCCAGAAAAAAGACTATACTTTAATATATAGTCTTTTTTTACTTTATGGATTTCAATAAATACAAACTCCCAATACTCGTTTCTCTTGCATGGATATTTGTAATTATTGCTTTTTATCTCTTTCTTAAAATCCAGTGACTCTCACTAGAAGAATTTACATTTACACAATATAATTACATGCGTGAGCATATGATTATTTGAGCTCTGCTCTTTATTGTGATTTTTACTATTCGACCTCTCGTATTTATCCCAGCCAGTCCGCTTGATCTCTTTGCATGAGCTGTATTTGGTCTCTTCTGGGGCTTTATCATTTGTATGATTGCTAATGGAACATCATGTCTATTCTCTTACTGAGTATGACGCACTACCTGAGGACGTTTTATGGGAAATATTTCTGAGTCATGAAGGCTAGGAAAAATCCAGTCTAAACTCCACTCTGATACTTTTTTTACAGTATGTATGATACGGCTTTTATTTTTTCCCTTTGATCTTACAAACTATATTTGCGGGGTATTAAAAATTCCTGTTAGCCCATATCTCTGGGCAACTATGCTCGCTGGAATTCCTGGAGTATTTATATTTGTCCTAGCTTGAGCAGCGTTTTACTGACAAGAGATTAATTCTCTTTCACAAGTAACACAGAACGTGAATTATGCCTACCTCTATCTTGCGAGTTGATTATTTCTTATGAGCATTGTTATTTCGAAGATACTCAAAAAAAAGTATAGATGGTAAGAATATCTTTAGCCTTGATTTAAGGTTGATGATGTACTATACTACAGTAAATATTTCTTAAGAACAAACTATGCAGCAAAATATACACGACGCATTTGAGAATGCAACGAAGCAAATACGGCAAGCCTGTGATCTCTATGAGGGATGTCGACTTGATCAGAATAAATATGAGGTCATCGCGCAACCACGACGGATAATAGAGGTAGCGATCCCAGTACGAATGGATAGTGGGAATATGAAAGTCTTTACGGGATATAGATCTCAGCACAATGATGCAAGAGGACCATTTAAGGGAGGAATTAGATTTCATCAAGACGTAAATAAATCAGAGGTAAAAGCGCTTTCTATGTGGATGACCTTTAAGTGTGCGGTTATTGATATTCCACTTGGAGGAGGAAAATGAGGAATTATTGTAAATCCAAAAGAGCTCTCAGAGTGAGAACTGGAGAGACTTTCACGAGGATATGTTCGGGAACTCTATAAATATATTGGTCCTGAAACAGACGTTCCTGCTCCTGATGTCAACACTACTCCACAAATCATGGCTTGGATGATGGATGAATACTCAAGACTCGTAGGGAAATATTCTCCAGGAAGTTTTACTGGGAAACCACTGAGCTCAGGAGGATCAAAAGGTCGAGGCCAGGCAACAGCTCAGGGGGGAGTCTATGTACTTCAAAAAATACTTGAGCTCAGAGGAGAGGAAATAAACGGAAAAACTATTTGCCTCCAAGGAGCTTGAAACGCTGGTCTCACAATGGCTGAGCTCATGGTAGATCTTTGAGCGACCGTGATTGGTATTTCTGATTCTCGAGGAGGAATATATAACGAAAAATGACTCGATGTAGTAAAGCTCTCAGAACTCAAAAAAAATAAAAAATCAGTCACAGATTATGATGACGCTGATAAGCTCTGAGAAAAAGAAGTCCTTGAAAAAAAATGTGATATTTTAATTCCTGCAGCACTTGAAAACCAAATTACTGAGGATAATGCAGCAGATATTCAGGCAGGAATTATTCTAGAACTCGCAAATGGCCCTATAACTCCAGAGGCTGATAAGATCTTAGAGACAAATAAGATTGATGTTATCCCTGATATACTCGCAAATGCTGGTGGAGTCATGGTAAGTTATTTCGAAGGAGTTCAAAATGATATGAATTTTTACTGGGAAGAAGACGAAGTCCAAGACAAGCTTCTCAAAAAGATAACTGAAGCAGCAGCTGCCGTTCATGAAACAAAACAGGAGTATAAAACCAGCTACAGAAGCTGAGCCTATATCGTTGCGATGAAGCGTATATTTGATGCTATGAAGGATAGGGGAGAGGTGTAAGGAAATACTTCTCTCCTCCCTTTTGGAAGAGAAAAGATTCAGATATGAGTTATTGTAGTGGTATAAAACTTTCTTTAGGTATATTTAAGACGCATTGATATAATAGTTCGTAATTGCTTACGGACTATTTTTATGAAATACTTTTCTGGACTCAAAACCTCTGAGAGAATCGCGCTGAGTTTTTCACTCTTTGGTTTTGTTTCGTTGATTATTTTTTTAGTCCTTATAAATATTACCTATTTCTTCATCTGGTATGCGGATCAAAAAGAGATGAGTTTTACGAATATGGAAAAGGACTATGCTCAAAAGTCAGTTGAAATATTATGAGATGATGAAACCCAAAATTTTAAACAGTTTCTGCTTACGCAAGACACGATTATTATACCAACTGAAGGAGAACTTATCTGTTCTCCAGGAGTGGAAAAAAAGATTAAGGAGGCTCCAGAGCTTATTCAGGATAGGTACTTTTATAAAAATGATGACACACTCTATTTTATTTATTCAAAAAACTTTCCAGAAATAGGTGAGGTAAAAGTTCTTTTTGACACAACTCCCTACGTCAGGTCGCAGCTCATTATTATAAAAACAGGGCTTGTGTTTATATTTCTTGTATTTATTCTCCAGTTTTTCTGAGGAAGAATCATCTCGAAGAAGCTTCTTAGAAATCTTATTACTATATCAAGCACGGTTCGGAATGTGGATATTAACAAACCTGCGAGAGAAAGAATACTTCTCCAAAACGTTCCTGAAGATGACGAGATTCGAATATTGGCTAATGGTCTTAATGCATCTTATGATAAAGTTGATGAACAAACTTCAAAACTAAAGCAGTTTCTCACAGATGTGAGCCATGAGTTTAAAACTCCGCTTATGTGAATGAGTTCGAGACTCGATGTACTTGAAAAGAAATCAGAGAAAAAATCACTTTGACAGGACGATATAGAAAAGTTTTTTGGAGATACGAGACAAAATATTGGGAAACTCAATGGTTTACTCGAATCATTATTTTTCTTGTCACGGATAGAAGAACAACACTGATGTCTGGTAAAGAATAAAATCAATATTAAAGAAATTTTTGAAAGACGACTCTTGAAAATAGCTGATAGTTTCCCCCATAAAGATCTAAAGTACATTCTTGATATTGATGAGAACTTAGAATATGAAGTTGAGGAAAATACTTTTTGTATTCTGATAGACAACCTCATATCTAACGCAATGAAGTTTTCACCTGAAAAAATGAAGATAGAAATCTATGCGAATAAGGACGGCTTTTCTATAACAGATAATGGACCTGGAATAGATAAAAAGGAGAGGAAAATAATATGGGATAAGTTTTATAGAAAGGATACAAATAAAGAATGATTTTGAGTATGACTCTACCTAGTGAAACGCATCATAGATATATATGAATGGGATATTATTGTAGAATCAAAAAAATGAAAAGGAGCAATATTTAAGGTTGATATAAGAGGAGATAACTAGACTAGTTCTAATCCTTCCTAAATTCCTACCTTTGGAAAAGGCAGGAGGCTCAATGTTTTTATATAGCTTTGTTTATACGGTTTCCTTTAGCAAAGGAAACTCTGCGAAGCAGTAAAGGATTATTATTATGAAAAAAATATTACTTATAGAAGACAATAGAGAAATTTCTGAAAATATAAAAGAGTATCTTGAGCTTGAGGGATATAGTGTTGTCCAAGCCTTCGATGGAGAGGCTGGTATAGAGAGAGCAACCAGAGAAGATCATGATATTATATTGCTTGATCTGATGCTCCCAGAGGTCGATGGTATTACGATTGCGAAAAAAGTTCTACAAAAAAATCCTACTCCAATTATTATGGTTACAGCTCGTGAGAGTATTGACCATCGTTTAGAAGGATTTGAGTCAGGGGCTGTAGACTATCTCGTAAAACCCTTTGATTTGAGGGAACTCCATGCCAGGGTTGAAGTCCATCTTGCTGCAAACAGTTCTGCAGCTTCTGGGATATCTACGAGTTCTGATATTATGAGTTTTGGAGACGTTGAAATAGATTTAAAGAAACACACATTTACCAAAAATTTAGAAGATATTCATCTCACGCAAAAGGAATTTCTCATAGTCGAAAAACTCATCGAGCAGCAAGACCGTGTAGTAACACGGAGCGATATCATAGAACACCTCTGGTGAGCTGATGGGCTCTTTGAAGGGGATAATAAACTTGACGTGTATATCTCAAATATTAGAAAGAAACTTGGAAAAGATATTATAAAAACAGTGAAAGGAGTAGGCTATACTTTTGGAGCTTAAGTTTCATTTAAGTTCCTTTTATATTATAGTGCGTACTATTTATATTTTTAAAATTACATATATGAGTAAAAAAATAGTTATTTTCTCGGTAACAATGTTGTCGGTTTTATTTCTCACTTCATGTTTTTCAAAAGATGAAGGTACTACTACAAGTAACAGCTCAACTTCAGCAGTAGAGACTTCAGCCCCAGCTCCAGATGTAGCGCAAATAGCAGTAGTAAATGAGCCTGTTGTTCTTGGTCCTGGTTTTGTTGAATACGATGAGAGTGTTATTGGTGAGGTAGAAAACACGGTATTATTTTTCCACCAAGAATCATGTGGAACTTGTAAGGCTACAGAAGCTGACCTTATAGAAAATGGTCTTCCAGTAGACACCCAAGTACTAAAGATTGATATAGATGCTGATAGTTCAACCGATCTAAAAAAGAAGTATGGGGTAACTATGAAACATACATTTGTACAAGTAGATGCAAATGGAGAAATGATTAAAAAGTGGAGTGGCTCTATGAGTGGAGATGATATCATCGCTCAAGTAGAAGGAACAGGTTATGAAGTACCAGAAGTTTCACTCGAAGGAATAGATGGGTTTGCTGATTACACTCCAAGTATGATTCGAAAACGAGATAATGTTGTATTATTTTTTCACCAAGAATCGTGTGGGACATGTAAGGCAACAGAAAAGAGTTTAATAGAAAATCCGATTCCAGAAGATCTCCAAGTACTCAAAATTGATATAGATGCTGATAGTGCTACAGAGCTTAAAAAGCAGTATGGAGTAACTATGAAACATACCTTTGTTCAAATTGATAATGAAGGAAATATGATTAAAAAGTGGAGTGGGTCAGCTGATGTTAATGACATCGTAGAGCAAATAGGAGGAGAAGTAATGATGAAAGAAGATAAAAAAGTTATGGAAAAAGAAGATACAGCCACTACTGAAACAGTTCCAGCTACAAAAGAACTTTCAGGAGTATACGCTGATTATGACGCAAGTCTTGTAGGGAAGACTGATGATACAGTTATAGCGTTCTTCGCTGGATGGTGTCCTAGCTGTGTTGCAGCTGATAAAGGTATTTCTGGTGGAACAGTTCCTGATGGACTCAGTATTCTAAAAACAGATTTCGATAGCTCAACAGATCTCCGTAAAAAATATGGAGTAACGTCTCAACATACCTATGTTCAAGTAGATGCTAGTGGAGAGATGATAAAAAAATGGTCAGGAGGAAATACAGTAGAATCTATTGTAGAAAAAGTTCAGTAATAATTAAAGACCTCACCTCAATTCCTCTCCTCAAAGGAGAGGATGAAGCTGCAAAAATATGTAGCTCCTTCCTCCTCTAATGAGAAAGGATTCAGGATAGAGGTCTTTTTTGGTGCTTTTAAGTTTGTTTTAAGTAGACTCTATATAATAAGAGTATTATTTTAATGATCGTTTATATATGACACTTTTAGTAATTGCATTTTTATCTGGAGTACTCACGGTACTCGCTCCATGTGTTCTTCCACTCTTACCTATAGTTATGGGAGCGAGTGCTGAGGATGGAAATAATAAGAAAATACCATTTGTTATAATAGCCTCACTTTCGGTTTCTATTATTATTTTTTCTCTCCTTCTTAAAGCAAGTACCGTCCTTATATGAGTACCTCCAAGTTTTTGGAAAAGCTTTTCAGGAGGGATGATCATCGCTCTTGGTATCATAACAATATTTCCAAACCTGTGGAAGTCTGTTACTACAAAATTTGGGCTTTCAGATAATTCTAACAAGCTGCTTAATAAGAGCCAAGAAAAAAAATGAATGATGAAGTATATATTCATGGGTTTCGCACTTGGGCCAGTATTTAGCTCTTGTAGTCCTACCTACGCACTTATTCTTGCGATAATTCTCCCTGCATGATTTCTCTTTGGATTTACAGCCCTCTTGTCCTATACTCTTGGTCTTGCTGTTATTCTCTTTGCGATAGCAGTATTTGGACAAAAGCTTATTAAAAATCTTAAATGGGCGAGTGATCCAAATGGACTCTTTAAAAAAATACTATGAGTCGTCTTCGTTCTTGTCTGACTTGCCATCATGTTTTGATATGATAAAAAGATTGAAGCAGCAATTCTCGATACATGATTTCTTAACACTACTATATTTGAACAGAGCATTATTGATGAGTTAGAGCTTGATGATATTGAGCAGGATGATGATCAGGCATCTCTAAAAAAAAACTCTCATAATCTAGAGTTATCCTGAGAAACTTGCAAAGATGGTTCATGTGAGAAAGAGATCGATGGATCTCTTTCTTTTCTTGATCCTCAAAATATTTTAGAGCTGAGTGAGGATGATGTAGATAGGGTAGTGTCATCTACCGGCTACAAAGCTCCTGAATTTGTATGACTCACAAATTGGATTAACTCAGATCCAATAGATTCAATAGATGATCTAAAGGGAAAGGTAGTGATGCTAGAGTTTTGGACTCTTGGCTGTATAAATTGTATCAGAACTCATGAGCATACGCAGGCTATGCAAGAAAAATATGAAGATCAAGGTTTCATGGTTCTTGGCCTGCATACTCCTGAATTTGCCTATGAGCGACTTATAGAAAATGTTCAAAAGTCAGTAAATGAGTATGGAATGACCTATCCCGTAGCTCAAGATAATGATTTTAAAACTTGGAGAGCATTTAATAATCGTTATTGGCCAGCATTTTATCTTATAGACGCGCAGGGGAAGATTCGCTATACGCATTTCGGAGAAGGAAAGTACGACGAAAAAGAACAAGCAATTCAGGAATTACTTGCTGAATCAACTCAATCTTGAATTCTTTCTCTTCCAGAAAAGAAAGAGGCTACAGAAATTGCTCCGCAATTTTTATTTCAAGGTGATGGACTTGCTACTAATACTGCAAAAAGCTCAATTGATACAAACTTAATCCTTGATGGTGGTCCAGGTAAAGACGGTATCCCATCAATAAATGATCCAGAATTTCTGCCTCAATCAGAAGCTGAGAAACAGATGGAATATCTTGGAGAAAACTCTCGCTGAATAGTATTGGATTTCTGATGAGAACAAAGATATTATTCCTATGACGTACTGGTATGGCATGAAATAGTAAATGATACTATTGGGTGAGAAAAGGTCTCTGTTACTTTTTGTCCACTCTGCGGTAGCGCTATAGTCTATGATCGAAATGTAAACGGAAGAGAAATAAACTTTGGAGTTTCAGGGAAGCTCTATAACTCGAATCTTCTCATGTATGATACACATGACGAAACTCTCTGGAGTCAGTCATTGGGTGAAGCAGTTACTGGAGAGCAACTTGGAACAAAACTGGAGGTGGTAAAATCCCAACTCATGAGCTATCCAGAATTTACAAAGGCCTTTCCAAATGGGGCAGTATTATCAGATAATACGTGATTTGAGAGAAGATACTGACAAATTCCATATGGAGATTATGATGAAAATGATCAATTATACTTTCCTGTAGAAAATAGTGATGATGCTCGTTTTCAAAAAAAAGAACTTTTCTACATAGTGAATAATTCAGCTAATTCTATAGCATTTCACTGGAATGATTTACGGGAATCTTGAGAGGCAGAAATAATAGTCTGATCAGATATCTATAGGGCCGTATTCTCTGAGGGACTTGCTGATGTAACACTTAATGGAGAAGTACTTCCTGGATATTTTGAAATGTGGTTCTCTTGGATTAATCATAATGAGGGAAGTAAAAACGTTTGGAGTAAAGAATTATAGCCAATATAGATATATTCAAAATCTAATACTTGCAACTCATACATCTTTCATACAAACACCTGCTATTATATTCGTGCTTTTATTTTTTAAAATTATGAACATGAAAAGCAACGTTCAAAAAACAGTAGTACTCGCTACACTCGCTTCTATAGCTATTGCGCCAAGCACTTCTGCTATGGAATTAATGGTAACTGCTAGCGCAGATGCTAAAATAAATACTATGTCTATGGTTGAAATCCATAATAGTGCTGCAAACTTTCTTGCAAACAATGGAGTAATCGTAGATCAATCATCTAATGTTGAGATGTATAATCATACTTCAAATATCACTCGAAGAGAGATGGTGAAAGTCGCTATGAATATTTCAGGA
>CALLPL010000035.1 GCA_938015455.1 uncultured Candidatus Altimarinota bacterium | reverse complement strand
AAGTGATGTAGATATGAATAGCGACATATTCGATCAATTTGATATTTTACTAAAATCTTGTCCCCATATTGGATCAAACACGGTTAATGGAGAAAACTCTACTTATACTACTTTTTCACAAGATATAAAGGACTCCTATATGTGTTCCCGGATAGGTAGTAGCAAGGATACTTATTATTCTTATCTCGTATATAATAACAGTTCGAATTGTATAGATTGCTATAATATTGATAGTTGAGAAAACTGCTATGAAATAGTAGATAGCCGTAAGCTTTATGACTGTAAATATTGTTATCATTGTTTTGATAGTAGTTCATTAATGTATTGCTTTCATTGTCGCTCATGCCAAGATTGTTTTGGATGTCATAATTTAGAAAATAAAAAATATCATTTTTTTAACGTAGAGTATTCGAAAGAGGGATACAAAAAGAAAGTGTTAGAGTATTCGAGGACTATCGATAGTGTGGAACAACAATTAAGATACAAGGACATTCGAGAAGAATCTGAGAAGGGTGTTGATTTTAATGAGAGTTGTGAAAACTGTCAGGGGAGTAAACTCTCTCATTGTAAAAATGTTGTGGAAGGAAAAGACTGTACTCAGATAGAAGATGCAAAGTATATTGCTTGATGAATTATTGGGAAGGATCATGTTGATACAGATTTTACCTACCAATGAGAAATGATTCTCGAGCAAATGTCTTGTGGAAAAGCAAGTAAGACCCTTTTCTCCATATGAATATTTGATTCTCATGACGTCATGTATTCATACTATTGCCATGCTTCGAGCCATCTGTTTGCTTGTGTATGACTCAAGAATAAAAAATACTGTATATTTAATAAACAGTACTCGAAAGAAGAATATGAGATACTAGTCCCAAAGATAATTGAGATTATGAAGAAAAATTGAGAATGGTGAGAATTCTTCCCAGGAAGAATTTCTACCTTTTGATACAATGAAACTCTATCACAAGATTACTTTCCTTTGACTCGAAGTCAAGCACAAGGAGAATTTTGGCAATGGTCTATATATGAAGCTCCATTTCCAAAAGTAGATAAGATCATTCCTGCGTCTAAACTCCCAGAAAAGATTGAAGATATTCCAGATGATATACTCAACTGGGCAATTGAGTGTGAGATAACGAAGAAACCATTTCGCATTATCAAACAAGAGCTTAACTTTTACAGAAAGCATGGCCTTCCGATACCAAAGAAACATCCTGATGAACGTCACTTAGATAGAATTACTTTAAGGAATACTCATAAGAAATAATAATGGATAAAATACTCGAATCAAAAAACTGTAAAAGCTGTAAGACAAGCTTTAATACTACTCAAAAGGACAGAGATTTTTATGAAAAGGTCTCTCCTGTGTTTTGATGAAAAAAATACCAAATCCCTGATCCAACTTTGTGTCCTGATTGTAGGGAACAAAGGAGGTTTGCTTGGAGAAATGATAGAAACCTCTACAAACGAGTATGTGACGCAACAGGGAAGACAATCATATCTATGTTTAGTCCAGATAAAAAATTTCGAGTATATCAGCAGGATTTTTGGTGGAGTGACAGTTGGGAGCTCACAGATTCATGACAAGACTTTGATTTTAGCAGTAATTTCTTCTCTCAATTTCATAGGCTATTAGAAAGTGTCCCAAAACGGGCTTTACTGAAATGAACAGGAACAGAAAACTGTGACTATACAAATCTCCTGTGAGCGAGCAGAGATGGCTACTATGTATTTAATGGAACAAGCACAGATAAGTGCCTCTATACAGATGGTGCCTCTGATGTTGATAGCTGCACCGATTGTACTCAAATACGTGAAAGTTCTTATTGCTATGAGTCTGTTGATATTATGGACTGTTATAATTGTTCTTATATTTTATCAAGTACCGGCTGTTCTGAAAGTAGTTATCTCCTAAATTGTATAAATTGTAGCAACTGTTTTGCCTGCATAAACTTGAATAATAAAAAATACCATATCTTTAACAAAGAATATCCTAAAGCAGAATATGATAGAAAAAAGAAAGAACTTATAGAGAAATGATTTTCTTTTAAAGATTTTCAAAAATACTCACTCGATTTTCCAAGAAAAAATTTAGATATCTCGGCATCAGAAAATGTGAGTGGAGATATCATTCATAATGCAAAAAATGTTCATGAAAGTTATGAGGTATATGATGCAGAGAATATCCGTTATGGAACATATGTTATTAGAGGTACTCATGATGCTATGGACTGTACTGTTTGTCTTAATAATAGTCATAGGCTCTATGAGATGTCTCTTGTTAACAAGAATTGTATGAACCTTATTTTTTGTCATGATTGTTGGAATCACTGTGAAAATCTGATCTATTGCAGTGAATGTAAGCTCACAAAAAATTGTTTCTGATGTACAGGTCTTGTCTGAAAGCAGTACTGTATTTTAAATAAGCAATATACAAAGCAAGAGTATGAAGAACTTGTTCCAAGGATCATAGATCATATAAAAAAGACTCAGGAATGGGGAGAATTCTTTCCGATGAGTATAAGTCCATTTGGATATAATGAAACCTTTGCAAGTTTATATTACCCTATGACTCAATCTAAAGTCGAAGAGAGATGATGAAACTGGTCAAGCTATGAAGCTCCACTCCCAAAAGTTGATAAGATTATCCCAGCCAATAAGCTTCCAAAAGATATAAAGCAAATACCAGATGATATACTCAACTGGGCTATCGAGTGTGAGGTCACGAAAAAACCATTTAGAGTTATCAGGCAAGAGCTAGAGTTTTATCGAAAACATAAACTTCCTATACCAAAAAGACATCCAGATCAGCGTCATATTGACCGGATGAAACTCAGGAATCCTCGAAAACTCTATGATAGAAACTGTGATAAATGCAGTAAAGATATGCAAACAAGTTATGCTCCAGAAAGACCTGAAAAAGTGTATTGTGAGGCCTGTTATAATAAAGAATTTTCTTAGAACTATGGATAAAATTATAAAATCAAAAAATTGTACACAGTGTTCTGAGAGTTTTGATATTACTCAAGATGATAGAGATTTCTACGAAAAAATCTCTCCAGTATTTTGATGAAAGAAATTCCAGATCCCTGATCCAACTTTGTGTTCTGCTTGCAGGCAACAAAGAAGATTTGTTTGGAGAAATGAGAGAAACCTCTATAAGCGAAAATGTGATGCGACATGAAAGGATATAATTTCTATGTACTCTCCTGTAAAATCGATAAAAGTATATGGAGAATCGTTTTGGTGGAGTGATAAATGGGATGGGATGGAAT
>CALLPL010000034.1 GCA_938015455.1 uncultured Candidatus Altimarinota bacterium | reverse complement strand
GTATGATAATAGTATGGATCCGATAGATCTATTCCGTATTCCCAGCTTAGGTACTGAATAAGTCACTCTAATGCTGCATACTGACTTTCATTAATAGGTTTTTCATTGTAGTCTCCCATTATAGAAATTCCCACGGTTGAGTAGTTGTTCCACTGAGAGTGTGCAGCAACTGCGTATTTTCCTCATTTCCTTCATTCATATATTTCCCCATCATATCATATAATATAGTTGTACCCTATATCACCCCATTGCCGAGAAAGACTATGATATTTATGTATATCTTTGATGCCTTGCTCACTACTCTCATATTCGCTGTAGGTATGATGTACAACTATAGATTTTACCTTTTCTGAGTACTTTATAGCCCAGGCAAGTTTAGGTCAGCCATTGAGATCATATCTGAGGGTTTCATTCACTTTATAATTATCAGCAAAGTTTTGATTGATATAGTTAATGGATTTTTGGTAATCCTCTTTGCTCTTTTTTGCTGCAGCTGGATCTACATAGGGAGCTACGTAATTAGCTCTTTTTTCTAGAATTTCCTTCCAGTGACTTGAGTTAAGCTGAGTGTATGTTTCATCCGCTCACCATTGAGCTCTACTTATAATAATAGGCTTTTCAGGTGCTGTAAGTGCGAATGCTGAGTTGGAAATCATGAGAAGCACGAGGAGGGAGGATGCCTTAAGTAACGGAGTCTTCATAAAAAAATATCAATAAAAGAGTATACTTTGAAGTATACTCTTTTATTTTGGAATTCAATTTTCGTATCGTGATTAATCTTCGTCTTTGAGACCATATTTTTTCATGTATCGGTCATATATATCTTGAGTAATTTCTTTCTGTTTTAAAAGATAATCAAGATACCTTCTCATAGGGATCATTCCGTCAGCTTTTCCTGTTTCTATTGCTCCATCTATCTGATGAACGTGATCTTCTCTGATCATATTTTCGATAGCTTTGTTCTTAATCATTACCTCAGTTGCAACAATCCTTCATCCATCATCTTTTTTAATGAGATCTTGCCATACTACTCAGAGCAGCGACTCTGCAAGCTGTGATCTAATATATGATTTCTCTTCTCCTGGAAACATATCAATGATACGTGAAACAGTTCGAGCAGCTCCAGAAGTATGGAGCGTAGCAAATACAAGATTCCCTGTCTCTGCAGCTCTGAGTGCAAGTCTAAAAGTATCAAGATCACGCATCTCACCCACCATAATTACATCACTTGCTTGCCTGAGAGCATACTTGAGACCATTCTCAAAACTGAGAGTAGTACTTCCGATTTCTCGCTGTTCAATGAGGGACTTTTTACTATCATGAACAAATTCTATAGGGTCCTCGATAGTGATGATGTGCTTTTTATAGTTCTTGTTTATCTCGTTAATGAGTGACGCAAGAGTAGTAGATTTACCAGATCCAACACCTCAAGTTACCAGCACAAGACCTGCTTTCCTATCAGAAAAACTCTTAATTATATTTGGAACTCCTAGAGTATCAAATTCTGGTATAGTACTTGGTATAACACGAAATACGAGTCCATATCCTCATTTTTGTTTAAAACCATTCACACGAAATCTTCCATGTCCCTTCATGTTAATAGAAAAATCAAGTTCCATCTCTTTTCTAAATTTTTCTTGAAATTTTACAGACATGATAGAAAATATTTCTTTCTCAAGCTCATCACTATCAAGTATTCCGTACTCTTCGAGATAGACGATTTCTCCACTTTTTTTAAGTGCAGCGTGACTCCCAGGTGATAAAATAATATCTGAGGCTCCTACTTCGAGAGCTTTTTTGAGACATTCTTGAATGATCATATGTGTTTGTATTAAGGATTATGTTTTAATCTTAACATATACTTTTGATAGCTGCAAAAATAGCTAGATATTTTCATAGAAAAATGTTTCAAAGTCATCATAACTAACATTTTTAGCTTCCCAGTATTTATAAATCTTCTTAATATTCTCTTCTTTTAATAAACTATACTTTCTTATATTTCCAAGAGCTTCTGGGTATAATTTTCTTATGGTCTTAGTACGAAATATGTTTTTATCAACTCATGTGATAAACTTAAAGAAACTTAGATCATGAATCCAGTTTTCAATTTTGATAGAGCATTCAAGTGAAAAAGGAAAGTCAGAAAAGTATAAATATTCAGGAAGACTCATACCAAGAGTAGATATATCTAGATCTGCTAAAAGTATTGCATAAGAGTCAGTATTTTTTGCTCTATTTCTGAATACTGTTCCAATAATTGCTTTCCTAACGATACTATAGTCTATTCATTGGTAATCATATTTTTTCTCAAAATCTATGATTCACTGAAATGCCATATCGAGTGATCTGAATTCATCTAAATCTTCAGCTGTTCCAGTGTGTCAAGCGTCATGAAATAAGGCAGCAATAAAAAGACTTTGCGTTTCGATGATGTTGTATTCATCTCTAGGAAGTCTAAGCACTCCTTCAGCTACCTTGAGTGCATGGAGAAAATTATGATATGGAACGCGCTCGTAGTACAGATTTTTTATCTCAAACAGCTGCTTCTCAGAGATGAGTTGGCTTCGTGAAAGACTCTCTATAAGTCTTTTTTCTTCTGTGTGTTTATATACGAAATTCATATAGGTATTGTAACACACTTCCCTACTGAACGAAAAAAATTGACTTGCCAACTGTTTTCTATACTATCATATTATTACTTAGCTAATCAAGTACTCTGATGCTAGCACAACTTGTAACCACTACTATCCTCACTCTCTCCAGAGGGATTTTGTAAGTTACAAGAAACAAGAAACTCTTACAAATCTCTCTAGAAATAGAGAGATTTTTTTAATATCTGAACATGAAAAAATATTTATCATCCTATAAACTTTGAGATAATCCCGAAAGATTATTCGAGCTTTTTTGAGACAATAAAAAAATAGCATTTATTCCTAATGCATGCGATAATTCAGAATCTAACTTATGACTTCAAAATGAGCTTTTAAAAGATATGCAAGAATTAGAGGTATTATGAATTGTAGTTGAGAAATTAGATTTGAGGGATTTTTTCTGAAAACAGGGAGAACTAGAAACGAAACTACAAGAGTTTGGATGAGTGTTTGTCACATGAGGAAATACATTTGTTTTGAGACAAGCGTATAAGCTTAGCTGATTTGATGAAATACTCATAGACTATGAGAAAAATAATCCTGACTTTGTGTATGCTTGATATAGCGCATGAATTTGTATTCTAGCCCCTTCTCTCAAATGAATAGAAATGTGTGACGATGCTGAATGCTATCCCTACGATGATATCAAGGAGACGATATGGGAGGGGTTAGGAATCCTAGATTTCTCTATCTCTCCACACTTTAGGTCAGATCACCCAGAGTCTGATATGACCGAAAAAGAAGTGCAATACTACATTGATAACAAACGACTTTTTAAAGCTCTCCGAGATGGAGAAGTACTGATTTATGACTAATATTTAACTAACTTTACAACTATGGACTACTCACTAGAAACTAAAAGACACTCGCTTGCACATATCATGGCCCAGGCTGTGCAGCAAAATTTTCCTGGGACAAAGATAGCAACGGGGCCGTATACAGATGATGGATTCTACTATGATTTTGATTTTGGAGACGGGGAGTTTTCTGATAAAGATTTTAAGACGATTGAAAAATCTATGAAGAAGATTATTTCTCAAAACCAAGACTTCCAAGTGTTTGAGGTAAGCTATGATGAGGCTCGAGAGATTATAAAACTCATGGGAGAGGACTTTAAGATAGAGATTATCGATATGCTCGAATCAGGAAAATTTAAAAATACTGAGAAAATAACCGGAAAGATTAGTTTTTATATTAATACAGGAAAATGAGGACAGGCTTCTGATTTACAAAATCACATACAAGAAAAATGATACTTTGATTTCATGGCTCATATGGATGGAGATCAGGTTCGTAACCTCAAATTTATCGATATGTGTGCTGGACCAGAGCATGTTACTTCTACAAGCTCACTTGACGCAAATAGCTTCAAAATTGCTCGTACGGCAGGAGCATACTGGCTCTGAGATGAAAAGAATCAGCAACTGACTCGAATCTATGCTTATGCATTTGAGAATAAAGAAGAACTTGATATTCATCTGAAAATGCTTGAGGAAGCTCGAAAACGTGATCATAGAATTATTGGAGCAAAGCTCAAACTCTTCACGGTTTCAGAACTTATCGGCCCAGGGCTTCCCCTCATGCAACCAGCTGGTATGATTATGAGAGGGGCTATAGAGGACTATCTCTGGGATCTTCATAAAACACGATGATATGATAGAGTATGGACTCCTCATATTGCCAAAGAAATTCTCTATGAAACTTCATGACATGCTGCTAAGTTTGGTGATGAGCTATTTAGAGTTCAAGGAAAGGAAGATGCCTTTATCATGAAGCCTATGAACTGTCCACATCATATGCAACTCTTTGCTGATAATCAGTTCTCATACCGTGACATGCCAATCAGATACTTTGAACCAGCTACTATTTACCGTGATGAAAAATCAGGACAACTCTCTGGACTTACGCGCGTACGTGCCATCACTCAGGATGATGGGCATCTCTTCTGTCGTATAGATCAAGTGAAGCAGGAAGTAAAGGCTATTACAGATATCGTAAAAGAGTTTTATACGACACTTGGTCTTACTGATGATTATTGGGTATCTCTCTCAGTACGTGATGATGATAAGAGTAAGTATCTTGGAACGGATGAAGCATGGGAAATATCAGAAAAAGCACTAGAAGAAGCGTCTCAGGAGAATGAATTACCGTATAAGAGAATCGAGTGAGAAGCAGCATTTTATGGACCAAAACTTGATTTTATGTTCAAGGACGCTATTGGACGAGAGTGGCAACTTGCGACAATTCAGGTAGATTTTAATCAGCCTGAGAGATTTGACCTGAGTTTTACGAATTCTGATTGAGAAAAAGAACGTCCAGTCGTAATTCACCGAGCAATAGCCGGATCTCTTGAGCGATGAATGTGAGTATTTATAGAGCACTTTGCAGGGACCTTCCCACTCTGGATGGCTCCTCGTCAAGCGATTATCGTACCTGTAGCTGAGACTTTTAACGCGTATAGTGAAGAAGTATTTAAAAAACTCAAAGATGCAGGGATCAGGGTGCAACTTGATGATAGTTCTGATAGTCTCAATAAAAAGGTTCGCAATGCTGAGAAGATGCATATTAACTATATTCTGGTTGTCTGAGAAGAAGAAATGAAAGCTCACTCTGTTGCGGTGAGGAACTATAAGACAAAGGAACAATCAGTAGAAAAAGTAGAAGATTTTGTAGAGAGAGTGTTGAAAGAGGTTGAGGAGAAGGTCTTATAATTGAGTTTAGGTTGAATTTATGTTAAAATAAAGAGGATATAGATATTTTCTCTATTTTTAATATTGGAAGAGGATAAAGAAAAATGACCTGAAACTCTTTATAGATGACGAGAACCGAGTTCTACTCATAATTTTCAATCTGCTACTAAAAGGAGTACTGTAGATACGTTAAACTCTGTTTTTCCTCCAGAGATTTTAAATGCAATAAAATTATTAAAAGCTAAAATTATTGAATTTAATGAACTAAAATCCCAAGGTTTGGATATCGATAAGCAGACTTGAACTGTTATGGTTGAGTGATTTGAGAAAATGATGATCAGTATTTCTGAGATTGCTTATGGATTGAAATCAATTATTGATGATACTCAAATATCAGATCCAGAAGCTAAATTTATGGCAAGACAGTTATCTCATGTACTTGACCCTATATCTAGTAGTATCAACCTTATTAGACAATTAGAAGATGACATGTATATCAAGACATTAAGCGGATTTCAAGAGCACATGAGAGAATATAATTTGGACTGGTCAGATGAAGTTATAGAACGAATGGCTCAGGGGGCAGTGATGTCGTTGAGGGTACACGTATCAGATAGATTAAAGGATCAAAAATTGGTAGGAGAAGTAGAATGTGTTAGTCAATGGTTATCGCTTTTAGATGATTTCATAGAATCAAAAGAAGGTAATTATGGCTCAATGGCAATGTATGATCTTGAATCACACCTAAATAATGCTTTCGATGATACTGATATGAAAATATATGTAGTGCAACAGTACTCTTGATCTGTCTATATGCCTAGATTTAATAAAGTATTTAATTCAGTATTATTTTCAAATATTAATGCAAACTATAGAAAATATGGAAAGAATGGAAAAATAAAGATTATTTTGAAAGAGAATACTTATTCTATTGCTACGGAAAACGATGTTATGGATGAAGATCTTACTAATACTCATAGTTGATGAGAGGGAACAAAAATAATTACAGATCTTCAGAAATATTATGGTTGAACTGCGAGTAAGTTTGAAAAACCAATTGAATGAGAAAAATTTAAATGGAGTATGATAGACATTCCTTATTTTAAGGCTTAAAAAGGAGCTATATGAGCGTTTTTAGTTTAGTGTCTATTGCATAGTATTCTTGATCCTATCATACTGAAATCACTTAGCAAGTAACTTCTGAGTGATTTTTTGTTTTCACTCAAATCATGACTGGAGCAGTTTGGGACTTCTAGAAACGATCTTTTCATACTCTTTCCTGATACTCTCTTCTTCCCCATCACTGAAGTACTCAGTAAATAAAGGCTCGAGCTTCTCTCTGTCTTCAGGAGTTTCTCAGAGCTTTGTAGAGATATATCGTTGACTCTTTCCTTTTGAAATCAGAATTTCTATTTTTCGACGAAGAAAGTCTTCTGTGAGGATACTCTCTCCTGAAGAAGTATATTTTTCGAGGTATGATTCTACTTTTTCAGTCTCAAAGAGTTTCTCTCGCATTTTCTGTCTGATGTAGCGATAGTTCTTGTTTCGAAAGATGTAATTGTCTATTTTGGCTTTTATAATCTCCTCCTCTTGCAAGAGATGTTCTACCTTTTTAAATACTTCTTGAGCGTCTTCTTCACTTCCCTTTTCCCTAAGTTTTTGTGAAAGTCTCGCATTACTTGGGTAGTAGCGAAAATAGTACCAGAGTGCGTAGTCGTAGAGTCGTTGATATGTATAACTCATATTTGTTGATATACTACTATAAAGTATTATTATATACTTATAATATTAATAATTTATGGAAATGACACAAGGTTTAGATATTAGTGTTTTTGATGCTAACAATCTTCCTAGTGATGATGTAATTACTCAAATGAGAGAACTCATATGAAATAGTTTTCCTGAATCAGTAAAGGCAGATTGGGATAAGACTCATAGAGGTCACATCTGAGACATTAGGTATTTTGAATGGGAGTATTCAAATAAGAGGGTACTAGAAGTTCTTCAATCAGGGTACACATTTATGGGCTCTCCAGAAAAATGAGCATTCGATGTCTTTTTTATTGTTGCAATGCATTCTGACAGGGTGATTTGAATACTTCATTCAATAATTATATATCCAGAAGATTGAGTTTTGTTTTGAGGAATGAACTGTGTTTCCCAGGATTATAGGAGAATAGGAATTGCTACTAAGCTTCATCATGTTCTTTTTGAAATAGCTAAAAGTAAGTGATGGAAAGAGCGTTGTTTAATGGTTCACGAAGATAGTCATGCAGCAATAAAGTTTGATAAAAGCTTAGGATATGAGGAATACAAAAGAGACGAGCCATACATATATATGCGGAAAATGATTACATAGAGAAAAATCTAGTGAGTTTATAAAAACATCTTGATATATATATATGCTCACTTATACTTCTTTCTAGAAATATATTTTTATTTTTTAGAGTAAAAAACCCATGAACATTAAGCCACTATGAGATAGAGTCGTGCTCAAGTGAGTGCAAGCAGATTCTGTAACAAAATCTGGAATATACCTCCCTGATGGAGCGAATAAAGACAGACCATTTGTGTATGAAGTCTTTGCTGTTGGTCCTGGAAGAAAAGACGTGGATATGTCTCATGTCTCAGTATGAGACCAAGTGCTCTGTGGTCAGTATGCTGGTGACGAAGTAAGTGTTGAAGATGAGAACTATAAGGTAGTAGCTATAGAATATATACTTGCTAAAATAAATTAAAAATATGGCAAAACAAATTAAATACAGTGATGATGCTCGTGAGAGTATGTTCAGAGGGATAGAACAGGTAGCAAAGACAGTTACGGTGACTATGTGACCAAGAGGTCGAAACGTGGTTTTTGACAGGGGTTTTGGTGCTCCTCAGGTTACCAATGATGGCGCTACTATTGCAAAGGAGATAGAACTCGAAGATGCATTTGAAAATATGGGAGCTGAGCTCGTGAAAGAGGCCGCAGAGAGGACCAATACTCTTGCTGGGGACGGCACTACTACGGCAACTCTTTTGACCTACGCACTTGCAAAAGAATGAATGAAGAATATTAAATCTGGAGTAAATGCCGTTGAACTCAAAAATGGTATGAAGCGAGCCTGAGAAATGGTAGTCGAAGAACTGACAAAAAATGCAACGCAGATTAGTAGCCGAGAAGAGGTATCTCAGGTTGCTACTATCTCAGCGCAAGATGAAAAGGTCTGAGAGATTATAGCAGAAGCGATGCAGCGAGTTGGAAATGATGGGGTGATAAGCGTAGAAGAGGGGCAAACCTTTGAAATGGAAGTAGAGATAACTGAAGGAATGCAGTTTGATCAGGGATATATGAGCCCTTATATGGTATCAAATACGGACAAGATGATCTGCGAGATGAAGAACACTTCCCTACTTATCACAGATAAGAAGATTTCAAATATGAAGGAGCTTCTTCCAGTTCTGGAACAACTCGTAGAGAGCGGGAGTAAGGATTTGGTAATTATAGCTGAAGATATTGAGTGAGAGGCTCTCACGACTATTATTCTCAATAAACTCAAAGGATCTCTCAATATTCTTGGTATCAAAGCTCCAGGATTTGGGGAAAAGAAAAAAGATAATCTCAGAGATATAGCAATCCTCACAGGAGGGAATATCATAGCAGATGAACTCGGGATGAAGCTAGAGAATGTGACACTTGATGATCTTGGTAAAGCGAATGCAGTTATCGCAACACAAGAAACAACAACTATTATCTGAGGCGCAGGTGATTCATGAGATATAGAATCTCGAGTTCAAGAGCTCAAGGCTCAATACGGGAGTTCTGAGAGTAAGTATGACCAGGAAAAACTTGCTGAGCGGATTGCAAAATTGGCAGGTGGAGTTGCTGTTATCAAGGTATGAGCAGCGAGTGAAGTAGAGATGAAGGAAAAGAAACTCCGTATAGAAGATGCGCTGAATGCTACCAGGGCTGCTGTAGCTGAATGAGTGGTTGCTGGTTGAGGTATAGCGCTTCTTCGAGCTTCTAAGATATTAGAGTGAGTAGATTTGTGAAGTGCTGATCAAAATATTTGAGCAGAGATAGTAAGAGAATCTCTTCTATATCCCCTCAAACAGATAGTTCAAAATTCAGGACGAGATGAAGCTCTGGTAGTAAAAGAAGTACTTTCAAAGGATGATATAAATTACTGATATGACGCTGCACTTGAAGAATTCACTGATATGATTGAATCTGGAATCATAGATCCAAAGAAGGTAGAAAGAATTGCCCTTCAAGAGGCTATATCTCTCGCTGGGATGTTTTTAACCACAGAATCAGCAATAACTACGATTCCAGGATCAAAAGAGGATATGTCAGCAATGCCTGCTATGTGAGGTATGGCGTGAATGCCGGGGATGGGAATGATGTAAGAAACTAGATATTAAAAGCTCCTGAGAATTCAGGAGCTTTTTTGTGCTTTTACTGAAAGTATGATACTCTATAGGTATTATAGTTTATAGAGAAATATGGCTGGAGAAGCACCGTCTACATGAACTGAAAAGACTGAACTTACTTGTCCTGTTATAGAGAATCCATTAAATAGTATTGTGACTCAAGAAACTCGAGAAGAACTGAGACAATTCCAAATACAATCAGATTCGGATATATTCTCTATTACGATTCTGAAAGCATGGCAAGTTGAAGTAAGTTCTTCAATAGGAAAACCAAGCATTGGAAATGTGATAAATGAAGCGGTAAAAAATCTAAGAGAAAATAATATAGATGAATATTTTTTACTATCAGGTCCCGTAGGTGAAATTACTATCAGTATTAACGATGATGAATATCAAGTTGCTAATTTCTTTCTCAGAGAGAGTAGTGAATGGATAGAGGGATATAAAGACTTTAGAAAAAGGTATAGTAAGGCAGTTCGTGACAATGGAAATGGGGTAAGCTGATTTAAAAACATTACTTCAGAACTAGAAAATAGATATCTACAAATACAAAGAGATAATATAGAAGAGAGTCTACGAGATAAAATACCACTGGGGCAATTTCTTGAAGAAAATTGACTTCCCGAGTCTACGATAGAAATACTTATAGAACTGGGAGAGATGTATGGGAAAATCTTTCAGATGAGCAAAAAAAAGCTGTATTGAAAAATTTAATAAGCAGTCTTCATCTCATTATGAATAGAGAGAGTGATGGTTGAAAGTATATAGAAAATGCTAAAAGTAGCGCAAAGTGACCGTTACAAACTATTCACTGATTTAAGGGCTTTCGGGCAGCTACAGATAATGAATGTAAACGTGTATTTTACCGAGAAGATATATACATTACAAACGAAGCGGGTAAGCAAGAAATTAAGCATAAGAAAAAAGAGCCTACTTTTGAACTTTTCTTAAAAAGTGCTATGGCCTACTATGAAAAGAGAAACAAAGAAATTCCATCATGGATCCAAGAAGCTTATGATTACTCACCTTTTATATCTCCTCTTACTTTAGCGCACGAAGAGACTCTTAATCTTTTCTTATTGTGAAACTTTTCAGGAAATAATGAGGACTATTTTAAAGACATGGTGTTAAAAGGCGATGAGTCTCGGGTAGCTGAATTTTATACTAAAATTCATCACGGAAACCCAACAGAAAAATTATTGGTACTCGTAGCAGCAGAGGTTGAAAAACTTAAATGAGAGTTCCAAGATGTTGCTACATTAAATAATCTAGTAATTCCTGCAAGTGCAAAGACAAGGGATTAGATACTTAATTTTGCAATTCCCTGCTTCTTCCCTACACTCATTCAAATACTATTTGAATGAGATTTTTTATGAAACGAGGAGAAATTATTGAAAATATTACAGTGGAAAAGTTAGTCTTTTGAGGAAAAGGCTTTACTCGACTGGAGGATGGGAAAGTAGCGTTTATTACAGGGTGAGCAATACCTGGATCAAGAGTGAATATCAAGATTAACAAGAAGCGTAAAGACTTCTATGAGGCTCAGATAACAGAGGTATTAGAGAGATCTCCTATTGAAACAGGAACGCATGATCTCTTCCCGGGTGCTCCATGGATGAATATAGAGTACAGTGAGCAGCTGAAGATCAAGCAAAATCAGATAGAAGAGTCTCTCTTTCATGTGCGAAAACATCAGGAAGAGATCAACTTTCTAGATATTATCCCGGCTCCAGAACAGTTTGGATATAGAAATAAAATAGAGTTTTCTTTTGGGAAGTATATTTCTCATAAAGAGGAAGTTTTTCAAGACTTTAATGTTGGATTTCATAAACGAGGTGAGTTCTCGAAGGTAGAGGATTATGATGAATGTCTGCTCATCGATGAGGAACAAAATAGAATCTATAGAAAAGTTAAAGACTTTGCTAAGAAGTCAGGTCTTCCAGTACATGATCAAAAGATGTGAACAGGTTTCTGGAGACATTTTATGATGCGGAAAATGTGATTTAGTTCAGAGATACTTATTGTACTTTCAATATTTCCGGATTACTTTAAAAGCGATGAGAATACTAACTTTGAGGAAGAAAAGGTTCTTGCTGATATAAAGAACTTTTTCAAGGAACTTTCGGAAGAAGAACAAAATATAAAGTCAGTGTATATCTCACATAATAGTAATAAAGCAGATACGCTTATCGGAGATATGGAGTTAATATATGGAAATGAAGTTATCTCAGAGCAGCTTCTTGGTTTAAGTTTTGATATCTGACCAAAGAGTTTCTTTCAGACGAACTCACGCGGAGCTGAGATACTCTACTCTCTTGTGAAAGATTTCGCAAAAAAGGACGTTCTAGAGAACTGAACAGTCCTTGATCTCTACGGATGAACAGGTACTATAGGGATGATATTTGCGGATATTTCTCGAGATGTTGTAAGTGTAGAACTCAATGAAGAAGCCAGTTCTAATGGAGCAAAGAATGCTCAAAAAAACTCTATTACTAACGTAGAGTTTGTAAATGCAAAGGTAGAGGATTTTCTAGGAGATTACCTTGAGAAGTGAATGAAGGCTGATTTACTCATAATTGACCCTCCAAGAGCCTGAATGCATCCATCAGCACTCCCAAACATACTCAAGTTCTGAACAGATCAAATTATCTATGTTAGCTGTAATCCAGCGACGCTCGCACGAGATCTGTGATACATCCTCGAGAACTCTGAATATAAAATTGAAAAGATTCAAGCAGTTGATATGTTTCCACATACGCATCATATAGAGACGGTTGTGAGTCTCACAAAAAAAGAAGCCTAAGCTTCTTTTTTATATTCCTATTCCATCTTTGATGGCATTTACTTCGTAGAGGAGGTTTTTGTCTTTTTTGATGAGTCTTTCGAGTTTGTTGCAACTGTAGAGGACAGATGCGTGATTACGTCCGTTGAAGATGTTTCCTATTCGTTCATAGGTATAGTTCATCTTAGTTTTGAGGAGATACATACTTACTTGTCTTGGGATCATGAATTCTTTTTTTCTATTTTGCCCAAGTATCCCGTCCTTTTCTATTCAAAAGTGTCTGCTTACAGCATCTATGATATCTTCATAACTTTTGATAGATGTTGTAGCTCTTTGTCTTCCAGAGTTTCGAGATTCTCAGAGTATATCCGTTGTGAAACTGAGTTTTTGAAGTTTTTCGGCTATTCGAGTGAGGCTTGGTGTATTTCCTGTAAGTTCATACTCTGCGATCATTTGATTGAGAACTCCTTCGAGTTCACGAACATTTTCTGTTACGTTTGCTGCAATAAACTCTGCAACATCCTGTGGTATCATAAATTCTTTTTCTCTGGCTTTTTCTTGTATTATTGCAAGACGAGTTTCAAAGTCAGGTCGTCCTATATCTACAGTAATACCCCATTCAAATCTACTCCTGAGTCGAGGTTCTAGCTCTGTAAGTTCTTTTGGAACACGATCTCCTGATATGATAATTTGTTTATTTCCATCATAGAGAATATTAAAGACATTGTAGAGTTCATTTTGAGTTTGTTCTTTTTTAGAAAGGAACTGTACATCATCTACTATGAGTACATCTACATCGCGAAATTTTTCCCGCATTCTTTCAACATTTCTCTTTTTAACAGCAGTTACATATTCTGTTATAAATTTGTCAGCAGTAGTATAAGTTACTTTTTTATCTTTAAACTTCTTTTGAATTTCATTTCCAGTTGCTTGTAATAAATGAGTTTTTCCAAGGCCAACATCCCCATAAATATAAAGAGGATTATATGATTTTCCTGGATTTTTTGTTACAGCTTCACAGGCCGAAAATGCTAGCTGATTATCAGCTCATACTATAAAATTGATGAGTGAATAACGAGAGTTTACACTTCCCTTTCTTTCAGGACTCACTCATTCTCTTTGAGCCTTTTTTTCAGCTCATTTTGAACTTTTTTGGCTTTCTTTATAAAAAGTCTGACAATCAATAGCATCTGTATTGGAGGGGTTATCAATAGTATTATCAACAACAAACGAAACTTCTGTAATATGTGGACCAAACTCATTTTGTGTTGCCTTGAGAACGGTTGTATAAAATTTAGCCTCAAGATTATCCTTCATAAAACTTGAAACTGTTCCAAAGGTAACAGAGTTTTCAGTAATATCTGTAAGAGATATTTTACGGAAATATACTAAGAAATCCTGCTTTTTAAGAGAAGCTATAATGTGAGAAAGAATATTCTTAAGTTTGTAGTGGTTTTCCATAAGTTTTTAAAGGTTTTGGGCTAGTGTTGAATATTGATAATACTTGTCTTTAGGTAAGACTTGTATTCTAGAATATAGAAAAAAACATATGGGTCAAAAGAAAAAATAGATTTGACGACTATTGCTGTATAAATAAATTATACAATATATTTTTTGCTTTGCTTTGGTAAATGTCTACAATATGTTTAAGGATAAAAGTATATTAATTTTTGTAGAAATGTTAAAAAATAATACCCTACTTGGAATCGTTTATTGAGTACTCTTTTTTGGAGTGATTTGAGTCTTTCTTCTTTCGTATTTTAGAGAAGGAGATGATGCCCTTGTATTTTCATACCCAGAAGAAACAATTAACTTTGCATGAGAGCTTGTTCCGATGTGATGATGAAATCTAAATAATAAGCAAAGATTTGATAAAGAGTTTCTCCAAAGTTCGAATAACCTGTATCAATTTTATCTCTATGTTAAGCGCTACCCCCTATATGTGCCTTTAATAGAGCAAGAGTTAGAGAATGCTGGCATCCCAAATGATTTAAAATATATGGCAGTTGCAGAAAGTGCTCTCAGAAATGATGTTGTCTCATCTGCTTGAGCTGCAGGAATTTGGCAGTTTATGCCTGAAACCGCAAAAAGATATGGATTAGAGGTCAATGAGCTTGTTGATGAAAGATATCATTTTGAAAAGGCAACAAGAGCTGCAGTAACCTATCTATGAGAATTGTATGAGCAATTTGATGACTGGGCTTTAGCTGCTGCTGCCTATAATAGGTGAGAAAATTGACTCAGGAGAGATATGGAGTCGCAAGGAGTAGATAATTATTACGACCTATATCTCAATGAAGAGACGTCTCGTTATGTCTTTCGTATTATAGCGATAAAATATGTAATAGAATCCTACTTCGATAGAAAGGATATTATAGATAAAATTATTTGATGAGTATATGATGTTCCAGACACAACTACCATACTTGTTACATCTATAGAAGATCTAGCGTCATGGTGCAAAAGAAATTGATATAATTATAAAGATATTAAAATCCTAAATAGATGGATTGTTTGAGAGAGTCTCCCAGAAGGTAATTGGGAGGTTACTATTTTGAATAAATAGCTAGGATTTAATAGCGGATTATCTCAGTTTTTATGTGAGCGCTATTTATAAGTGATCAATATTTATCTTTAATTTGTTCCTCTCATTCGCTACTACTTATGTATAGATGAGCAAGTGTATACTTGTGATCAATTACATTTGAAAAAATAATTGAATCCTCTTTTATTTGCTCAGTATCTATAGTTATACTTTTATTTGAATCAAAACTATTCGGGAGAAATCCTCGAGCGAGTTTTGATATTGCTAAACTTGGTTTTGATCATATTAGTCCATATCCATTTCTGTCCGTTCAAAATGAGATATATGAAGTTTTTAACTGCTGGGTGGCAATTTGAAAAATCATGTGATCTATAAGAATTCACATTCAAACTTTTAGTTTAGGTTCAAAAGGGTAGTTCTCCTTTGTAGCTTTAAATCATAGTGTAAAAGTATCATTTCGATGTATTCATACTCATCCTCATATCAGATTTCAATTAGAATTCCTGACATACAACAGGTAAAGAATTTTGTCATTTAATTCAGGAGTAAATCTCTGAATTAAATCATGTACTTTTGCGTTATCACGTGATCAAATCTCTTCCTTATAAAGCTCATAAAATTCTACGAGATTACTTTCGTCTAATAGAGTTGATCCATACTGAAACGATAATTCATCTAATTGCTCATAGGATTTATTTATTTTTCTATTTGAGTTGGATGAAAAGAAATCTCTTACTTCCTTTCAGGTACTATCTGTAATCCATCTCACTTTTTCGAATGTTTCCATCATAATTATAATTAAGAGTTACAATATTTTTTAATTTCTCTTACCATACTATTGAAATATTTCTTACTGTCATAATTATTTTCAGAGTTTAGGATTCAATTTTCTAACTCATAGCTTCAAATCTTTCATGCCATAATCTTTTCATAATTACGAGGATCTTGAGAGAGAAGTTTTTTTACACTTCCATAGCCTTTTGTGTAGATGAGATCTTTTAAGAAGAAAGAGTGAGTTCATATACTAGCATATTTATAAAAACGATAATAGTAAGTTAATGATTTTTCTCTTGTATATCACTTACATTTTAGCACATGATAGATTTTATCTTTTTTTTCAGTTTCAGATATGTTCTCTGTAAGTATCTTGTAACACATATCATAATAGGGGTTAAATTCTCAGTACTGAGTTATCCTGTTCCCATATTTGTATTCATTGTATAGTGCTATTCCCTCTTCGAGTATACCACAGTGTTGAAAATTATAGCGAAATCAAAGATTCTTTAGTCCATTTTCTCACCTGAAGAAGTGTGTTACTTCATGAAAGAATATACTTATAATATTTTGTATATTATAGTTCTTTTTGTCAGTAATGCGTATCGCTCATTTGTAATGAGAAAAATTTGCATAATCTCCGAATACAAAGTCTATTTTTGGGATAAGTGAATTTGAGTATTCAATTATTTCGCATAATTCCTTTTTTGTGAATAACCTCTTTATGTGTATACATTCTTTTAAATAATAATCTTTCTTTAAACGCGATTGTGTAATTCAATAAAATAATTGATTATAATGGTCATAGTCGATCGTATTACAGACGAAAATATTTGAATCAATTTTATTTGCTTCTACATCGTAGGCATCTTTGAGAAAAGAGATTTTTTGTAAGCGAGAATGTATTTCTTTGAGTAGTACTCACTTCTTTTTCTGGTCTTGATATTCTTTTTGTATCTCTATTTGGAGTTCAATAAGTTTTCTTTCTTTCTTTTCTAGCTTTGAGAAGTAATGAATCTTGTAATCTAAGGGATCTCAAGAAAAATCTTTTCCGAAAATACCCGTATTAATAACCTTTCAGTCCTCTATCTTGATCCCTCAGATAACTGTTATCTCAATATGAGAGATCTTTTTTAAGTATTTCTTGAACATTATATAAGCGTTAGTTCCTCTTAATATACCTAATTCAGTCAAAGAAACAATAATTACTCTATTAAAAAACAATTACATTATTTGACAATAGTTATTATTTATGTTTAGATATACTTATGCAATAAATAAATACTTTAACAATGGAAACTCCTAGAACATGAAACGTTAGTGATAGAATGGATGAAATTCTCACTCCTATTTTCTCAAAACTCACTGGTTTTATATTTAACTACGATAAGAATTCAGGTTTAAACTTAACTTTATTCCAGGACTACCTTTGAGTAGTTAAGAAAAACTTACAGGCAAATTCCTCATGAGTAATTGAAGAAACTTCAGAAACTGTCTTTCCGAAACATTTAAATTGAGATAGTTTTGTGTTAAGTGCTAAAGTTAAATTATTAGAAAAGAGAGATGAATTTGATTCTATTAGACAAGATCTAGAATCAGATGTATGAAAAAAAGAACTGTGAGATAAATATGAATTTTATGTGAAAAATTTTGATAAGATAGCTGTATTCTTTGATTTACTTGAACTTTATATTCCAATAGAAGCAGAGAAAATATTTTCTTTTCAAGACGATTGAGATGATTTTGCATGGGAATGATGAGAAAAGGCTGATCATTTACAAAGAATAGAAGATTTAGAAGAAGAAATTTTTTGAAAGAAACTTTATGAGAGGACAAACCATGCTCGTACTACAATTAAAGATATTTATAGGAATTTTGATGAGAATTGAGGAGAGTTATCTGAAAGTGATGAAAAGTTCTTTCATGAAGTTATGTGAGAAATAGAAACCGTAGTAGATGATAACTCTCACGAAGATGAAGGTATTCAAGTTTCACAGGAGGGTAGCTCAAAAGAAGTAATAAATCTTGAAGATCCTCTCTTATGAATTGAATGACTTGATAAAGAGGTACTTGATAAAGAAATTTCTCAGAAAGATTTTGTAGAAGTTTTTAAGCTTGCTTGAGAAATACTCTGAATTGAATGATTTGAGGTAAAATTAGAAGAAAAAAGAACAAATTTTGAGGTGATGGATTGAAACCTTCTTGTCCCTACATCTTATAAGAAACTCAAAGTATCAAGAATTATTGGCATGATTGCTCATGAGCTTGAACGACACGCTATAGGAGATAAGAACAATGATAAACTTATTTGAAATCTAAGGTCTCTCTCATATATGTGACAAGAAGAATGAGTTGCTCATATTATGGAACATTTAGCATTATGATATAGCTTAGATGAAATGCCTCTTAACAGGTATATGTCACGAATGTTGGCATGAGAAATACTAGATGGGGACAGATTTAAAAGGTTTCTACATATCATGAATACTCTCGACAGTCAGAGTATCAACGTGGAGGATTTTTTCTTGCGCTTTAAGAGAGGAAAAGACTTTGATCTTCCAGGTGTGAATCCAAAAGAAAAGCATTATGGGATGTGAGCTCTTGAAACAATAGATAGAATAAGAGCTAAACACAACCCTTTGAGCTTCTTTCTTGCAAAAAATTGAGAAGATGAACAAGGACTAGTGGATTCTATAGTAAATCCAGATGGATGAGAGATAACTCCTAAGATGCTAAGAGACAAATGAATTGTATTGCCACTCATGCTTGGTGAATTACTACGCTTTTCTTTGGTAAATCCTAATCCTGAACAATCTTGAGAGAAAGTGATGTGACGAGCAATTCCTCCATTCTTATTACATTTCAAACAAAGGTATTGAGAACTCTTTAATGATTTGTGAATAAATTATAGATCATTTGTATGAAACTATATTAAATCAGTGAGATGAGAGAATAAAGGAAAGGTTGAAAAAATTTTAGATATAATCAAATCGAGTGAAAATGTGAGCGAATCTTAGTTTTCTATTTTCTTAGAAAGAGACTCTTAGGATAAACTCTACTATGCTGTAGTTATGGGAGTTTTTAGGTTAAAAACTTTTTTTAGTATTTCATGAGCAGTATTAATTCAAGTAGATTCTCTGTCTCAACCAATTCAAGGAGTGGCATTTATCTCGAGTATGATTCATCACTGAGTGTGTAGAGGCTTTGATATATCGAGGGCAATTATGTCTACTCCTGATATTTCAAGTCCTAATAGATTAGCTGCTTCTATGCAGGCCTTTTTTGTTGATACATGAAGAGTATCCATGACATTTTTCATAGTTCATCAGGTACCTGTATTAGAGTTTCATCTCAATTGAACTTCCTGTGCATCACTGGGAATACTATCAATAGTTAGTCCTTGCTTTTTAATATAAGATATGAGCTCATCATCGATTTTGATATATACAAGAGGAGATTCGTACCCAGTTCCTCGAAGTGGATTTGATTTGTTTTCTATGATGGTAAGCTCTTTAATAGTATGTATATTATCCCCTATTATGCTTGCGGGGATTCTTTTGTAGGCTATAACGACCTCTCATTTTACAATTATAAGCCTGACCTCATCACCCTCTATCTGTTCTTGAATTATCATATCATGATAGAGCTTAAAGGATTCACTCAGTTTTTCACGTAACTCTTTCATACTGGTGATACACATCATAACTCCTTTTCCATGTCACTCTGAAAGAGGTTTTATGATTAAGGGCATCTTAAGATGTGATATATCACTGGGCTTTATATCTAAGAATGAATGCCTAGAAAGATATACGGATTTTGCTGTAGGGAGATTATTTTTCTCTAATACATCATAAGTGAGTCATTTATCTTCACATATTTTGTATCATAAAGAAGAATTTCCTCAGAAATCAGTACTTTTGAAAAGTGTTTCTTGCTCTCAATCTGAAATATAGAAGGTATTTCTTTCTTTTGAGAGTACATCTACTGTAAGTCATAATTTTCGAGCTTCTTTACAAAGTTCCTGAGAAGATATAGACCAATAGGTCATTGCATTATCCATAGAGATGGTGAGGAGAGTTGTTGAAATATGGACATATATCTAATTTTTAGCGATATATCACAGTGTATGTATATATTACTCTAATACTATAGTTAATATATTTACTTGAATTATGACTCGGGCTTTCATTTTCTCAAAAATCACTATACTCTCCCCTGTAAGAGCAAGTATCTACGCTTTACTTTTAGTAGAGTGAGGAAAGTCCGGACATCATGAGAACAGCCCTAAGGCTAACGGCCTTGGCCTTGAGTATAATTCATAAACTTAAGGAACGGCTAGTGCCGCAGAGACTATACTAGCCCGCAAGGGTGAAAGGTGAAAAGTCACTCTTAGAGTGATCCCCTGCAGTGATGTAGGTGTGGTGGTAAACCCAGGGTGATGCAATGGGAATGGTCTAATGGTAAGTTATTGTTCTCTATCGCTTACCGGCAGATACCTAGCTTGAGCTTAGAAGCGATTCTAAGTCTAGATAGATTGATACTGAGATACAAAATCCGGCTTATTACTCTTACATTTTTTTGAAAAACAAAAATAATTCCCTATACTCCTTGGGAATTATTTTTTTATGTAGAAATATAAAATGAAATTAGTATTTAGTGGAATACAGTGATGTGGAAAATGAACACAGGCTCGACTCCTTGAAGAGAAGCACTGAGCAAAGATCTTAGAAATGTGAGGAGAATTTAGACGTGTTATTTCTAGTGGAAATGAATTATGAGAAACACTTAAAGAAATAATGAATCGAGGTGATCAAGTAAATTGAGAGCTTGGGTGAAAAGTAATGGAAGATGCAATTGAAAATGTGATGAAAGAGTACTCTGATAGTATAATTGTATTTGATGGCTTTATCAGAAATGATTGGAATAAGGAAATATTTGACAGACTTCTCCCTGACTATCAAGTAGTACTTTTTGAGCTTTCAGAAGAAAAGTCTAAGCAGAGACTCCTTGGCCGAATGTTTAATAAAACAACTGGAGAAACCTTTATGGTAGGAACGACTCATGATCCAGAGACCTGAGAAGAACTTATTCGAAGAGCTGATGATAATGAAGAAGGAATTCTCAAGAGAATACAACTCTATAAAGACCTCACTCTCCCCGTCGTAGAGGTGCAACGCGAGGAATGAAGAGTGATAGAGGTAAACGCAGATCAGTCCATCGGCGAAGTATTCGCAGAGCTCGAACAAAAACTCTGACTTTCAGAGAAGAAGGATTATTGTAGTATTTAATTTAAAATTATAGTTATGTCTAGATTTGAATGAATGAGCTGGGATGAATTGGTTTGAAGTGAATGACTAAGAGTTGTAATAGCTGAAGAGACATGTAGAAGATGAGATCAAGTAGATGCTTTATTGAAAGAAGTAACTAAAAATAGCTAGTTATGTTTAATATACTTATTGCCTCACCCCGTGGTTACTGTGCCTGAGTTGACAGAGCTATTGGTATGCTGGATGATATCCTGGATATGTATGGAGCTCCGATTTATGTAAATCATGAGATCGTTCATAATAAATTTATTGTGAATTATTTTGAGCGAAAGTGAGCGATATTTTCTGATGATCTCGAGAGTATTCCTACTGATTCTATCATGGTGTTTTCGGCTCACGGAGTTGCCCCAAGTTTTGTGCAGGCTGCAAAAGATAAATGACTCAGGACGATAGACGCGAGTTGCCCTCTGGTTATTAAGGTACATAATGAAGCTAAGAAGTTTATCAAGGAGTGATATAAGATTATTTATATTGGGAAAAAGACTCATCAGGAAGCAATTGGAGTCAGGGATAATGATCTAGAGAACATTACGGTTGTAGGGAATAAAGCTGATGTAGATAGCTTAAGCTTTGATCCAGGTCAGAAACTCGCACTCTTGAATCAAACAACACTCAGTGTTGATGATACTAAGGAAGTAATTGCCTATGCTCTCGAAAAATACCCTGATATCAAACTCCCAGGCTTTTCTGATATCTGTTACGCAACTACCAATAGACAAGAAGCTGTAAAGGAACTTGTGAAAGAAGTAGAAGCTCTCATTATCGTTGGATCAAAAAACTCAAGTAATTCAACGAAACTTGCGCTTATCGGAGAGCGAGCCTCTCTTCCCTCTCTCCTTATAGATTCTCCCGATGAGATCCCGGAGGATTTCCTAAAGTGAATTGAGAACGTCTGAATATCTTCGGGAGCTTCGGTTCCTGATAGTCTTGTGCAAGAGGTGATTAAATATCTTGAATCACTCTGAGGGAAATTCATGAAGGAAATAGTGACAGCAGAAGAAAAGATGATTTTTCCGTATAAGATTAAACTCTCTTAATCTTGTATCTGCTCTACTAACTCCAGTCTTTTGACAATACTGTTTGGTCCAAGAATAGTTCCAGGAGAGAGTACAGCGTTTGCTCATATCTTTGAGCTGTCACCAACGAGTGCTCAAAATTTTTGGATTCAAGTGTTAATGATATCTCAATCTATTCTTATAAAAATGTCTTTATCCTCTCGCTCGTTGTAATGGTTTGCCGTGAGAGAACCTCCTTCGAAGTTAACGTTTTCTCAGATAATACTATCACCTATAAAGTTTAGGTGCGCAATACTCGAGCAGCTACAAATAATACTAGATTTTATTTCACATCAAATTCATATTTTCACTCCTGTTCATAAAAATACTCCATTTCGCAGGTAAGAGTTAGCTCCAATAAAACAATCTTTTCCTATGATAGCAGGTCACTTTATCGTAACATTGCTTTCAATAACAGCTGTTTTATGAACAGCCATATGGTCTATAATCTCATAGTCATCTCATAAAGTCTGTATCTGTTCTAGCATGATCTGTTCTAGGTGTTGAATAATCTTCCAAGCCTCTTGGTTTTGTACTATGAAGAAAGCTTCTAAGTTTGAAATGTAGTTTTGTATGTTCATATTTTTAAAAATTTTCTAAAGCATAGTCTTCTGGAAGTTATGCTATTTGTTCAACCTTTGCTCATTTACATAAAGGATAACTTCATATAAATTCAGATATTTTTCTGGTCATTTCTTCATATGAATCAGCGTAGAAATATAACACCGTTTCTTTTGGTCATTGCCAGTAACGGATAATTTCACTTGAGTCATGAATAGCTTTCTTTATTTCAGAGATTACTAAGTTTGAGTCGCATGTTTCATAAATTACTTTATCTAAATTTACTCAATCCAGAGATATAGCAAGTCACTCTTTATTACCAAAACTTACTATTTCTTTTTGCCCATCTATTCTTATCTTAGATCATTTAGGTATCCCTATAGTTTCTAGTTTTTTAATTATTAGTTTTATACTCTCTTGAGTGTTTCTTTCTGGGTTTATTTCTATATTGATATCACAATAGTCTAACTCTCATGTAGATAACTGCATAGTACCACTTCCTACTATTTCTCAAATAGTTTCAGTTTCTATATACTTTTCTAATGGATCTTCATATAAATCTCACCTATCAACAGGCATAATCTTATCGTTTATTTCAATTGTAATGGAGTCTTTTTGTTTTGGTTTTTCTGTTTTTTTAAAGATCTTTTCTAAGAAATTCATGAAATCCATTGTTACTAAATAAAGATTAAATCACTTTATAAACTCTATTGCTTTCAGTAGCAAAGTCAATAAACTGGGGTGAAATTATTTTGTAAATTGAAAGCATGAAAGTACGAGCAGCAGTTGCCTGGGAATCGGGGAAACCACTGAGTATAGAGGAGGTAGATTTAGAGGGGCCAAAAGCCTGAGAGGTTCTTGTGAGGATGAAATCTACAGGTGTATGTCATACGGATGCCTTTACGCTATCAGGAGATGACCCTGAGGGGGTATTCCCATGTATTCTTGGGCATGAGTGAGGAGGAATTGTTGAGGCTCTGTGAGAAGGTGTTACAAGTCTTGAGGTATGAGATCATGTGATTCCACTCTATATCCCAGAATGTCGAGAATGTAAGTTTTGTCTTTCAGGAAAAACAAACCTTTGTCAGAAACTCAGGGAGACTCAAGGAAAATGACTCATGCCAGATGGGACTACTCGTTTCTCAAAAGACGGAGAACCTATTTATCACTATATGGGCACCTCTACCTTTGCGGAGTACTCGGTTATAGCTGAGATCTCTCTCGTGAAAATCAATTCTGAGGCTGATCTTGAGAAAGTATGTTTGCTCGGATGTGGTGTGACTACAGGAATTTGAGCAGTTTTGAATACTGCGAAGGTAGAAAAAGATTCTACTATTGCAGTGTTTGGTCTCTGAGGAATAGGACTCTCTGTGATACAGTGAGCTGTTATGGCTGGAGCTAGTAGAATCATAGCCATAGATATAAACGAAGATAAAAAAGAAATGGCAGAGAAACTCGGTGCTACAGACTTTGTAAACCCAAAAGATTATGAGAAGCCAATTCAGGAAGTAATTGTTGAGATGACTGACGGAGGAGTAGATTATTCATTTGAATGTATTGGAAATGTCCATGTTATGCGCTCAGCACTTGAGTGTTGCCATAAAGGTTGGGGTGAATCTATCATCATAGGAGTTGCTGGAGCCGGGCAAGAGATTTCTACTCGCCCATTTCAACTCGTTACAGGTCGTGTTTGGAGAGGGTCAGCTTTTGGTTGAGTGAAAGGACGATCTGAACTCCCAGAACTAGTCGAAAAATATAGATCATGAGAAATAAATTTGGATGACATGGTAACTTTTACTATGTCACTTGAGGATATCAATAAGGCTTTCGACCTCATGCATGAGTGAAAGGCTATTAGGTCAGTTATAAACTATTAGTATGAAAATAAAAAAGACTCATAAACTCTCAGGATGAGAGCTGAGATTCTATTCTCATGATTCAAGGAGTACGCAAACTGAGATGAAATTCTCTGTGTTTCTTCCACAGGGTGTAGAGAAAATAGATTCAGCCATTATCTGGCTGTCTGGACTTACCTGCTCTGAGGAAAACTTTATGGCAAAATCTGGTATAGGAGAAATACTCAGAGATACTTCTACGATGATTATCTGTCCAGATACTTCTCCTCGTTGACTCGATCTACCATGAGAACATGAGAGTTATGACTTCGGATCAGGAGCTGGATTTTATGTAAATGCAACTACTGACTGATATAAGGATCACTATCAGATGTATGATTATGTAAACCAAGAAATATATAACATGCTCATAGAACATTTTGATATATCTGATGAAAAAATCTCTATTATGGGTCACTCTATGTGATGACATGGTGCGCTTATACTCTGACTCAAAAATCCAGATAAATATCAGTCTGTTTCAGCTTTTTCTCCTATAGTCAATCCTAGCTCTTGTCCTTGGTGACAAAAGGCTTTTACTGGCTATCTTTGAGAGGATAAGGGCACTTGGAAGCAGTATGATGCATGTGAACTTATTAATTCTTGAGCTCAGAATAAAAATCCTATACTCATTGACCAGTGAACAGTTGATGAGTTTCTCAAAAAAGAACTTTTGACTCAAAACTTTGTAGAAGCATGCAAGGCTCAAAACCAGGATTTAGAGCTGCACATGAGAGAGTGATATGATCACAGTTATTATTTCATCTCCAGCTTTTTGAAGCATCATATAGAATTTCATCTTAAAAATATTTAAACACTATGTACGCATTCCAACTCTGACGAGAATATAAACTCTCTATAGCAGAAATATACGCGCTCTTCCCTACTGCTATCCATATATTTGTGGATGATAGGTTTTGTATACTTGATATAGCGTCTTCACAGGAAATTATACAAAAGGCTTCTCGCATGTGAGGAGTTATCAAGATTATAGAAATAGAGAAAAATATGTCTGATATTTCTGAGTTAATAATTCAGAATGCTCAAGAGCATGAGTGAAAGTTTCGTTATGGACTTTCTATTTTTGGTTCATGAAACCTCAAGAAAATCTTGATGGATCAAAAAAGATCACTGAAATCTGCCTGAATATCCGGAAGATTTATAAATAAGAATTTTGAAAATCTCTCTTCGGCCCAGATTATAGGAGAAGATCTCGTAACAAGGCTCTCAGACTTTACGATTATAGAAGCTGATAAAAAGACATACGTTTGAAAAACAATGTGGGTTCAAGATATCGATGCCTATTCCAAGAGAGATTATGGAAAGACTCGAGATATGCTTGTTGGTATGCTCCCTCCTAAGCTTGCTCAAATCATGATTAATATATCAGGATGATCAAAGATATATGATCCATTTTGTTGACTCTGAACAATTCTCATAGAGTCCATACTCATGCAGAATGTAGAGGTATATGGAAGTGATATCTCTCCTGAAAATACTGAAAAAACAAAAAAGAATATTAATTATGCTCGAAAAAGCTTTGATAACAGTATTAAAACAGCTGATGCGTCTGTACTGGACGCTACATGAATATCGAGCTCTCCCTATCTCAAAAAAGCTGATAGTATTGTAACAGAGGGCTATTTAGGACAGGCATTTTTACCACATTCAGTGACACTCTGAAAAATAACAGAGGAAAAAAAGCAACTTCTTGAAATGTATAAAAAGTTCTTTATTTGACTTCAAAAAGCTAACTTCAGAAAGCCTCTAGTTATTTCATTCCCCTTTTGGGAGATACAAGGAAAGTATTACTATTTCTCAGAAATATATGATATCATAAAACAGTATGGGAAAACACTCCCTTTGCTCCCAAGGATGGATGATATAAAACATACTAAGTCATGAAGTCTCCTCTATAAACGACCTGGTCAGGTTGTTGGGCGAGAAATATTTAAAATAAAGATTCGGTAATGTATAATCAGTGAAGTGTTGTAAATGGAACTGCCTGAGCTTGATTATCTTTATCTTGAGAACCTAGTCTTTTAGATATAGATAAGGTTTGAAATGCAAGGCATGCTTCTTTCAAGAAAATATTTTTTCGTTTCTTGAAAGACCTAAAAAAATGAAAAATAACAGAAGATGAAGCATTGCAAGCCTTGAGTGAGCTAGATATGGATAGTGATGGTGTAATAAAAAAAGTTAATGATATATATAGATATGTGATTAACTACTTAAAAGAGGAGTTATTTTATACGGAGAAAGAACTATCACAAGTTTCTGATATTACTTTTTCTTCATTTCAAGATATTTTGCAATTTTTAAGGCATACTAATAGGCCAAGAGGTAAGATATTTTGTACTGTGGCTAAGAAATTTCTTGCTGTTTTTGAATGACATCAGGATCATAATGAAAGAATTAAAATTGTGAAAGAAAAAACTAGTAGGGTTTTAAGTAATAAACTACGTGGTCCTTTACAAATAGTGAATGAAAATGAAAATGAATGGCAATGAGTAGTTGCTATTTATGATAGAATAATACCTTTTTCTTTGGTGAAGAGAGAGAAATCTGATAATTCTAATATATCTAAGGGTGCTCGGGATCCTAGGTATTCTACTTCAGATCACGCTTCTGATTCATATTGAGTTGCTTTTTTGGTCGATAAAAGAGAAGATTTATTATTATTGATGGAGTTTGTAGTATGAAAAGTTTTTAAGAAGAAAATCTACGATATAAAAGCGAAATGAGATGGTTGGCATGAAAATAAAAGCTTAATTATTGATCATGAGGAGCTTTCACCTGAGTTCAAAGATAAGCTCTTACCAAATGTGCATAATGCCAGCAAATTATGAACAGCTGATTGATATGAAGATATTAGGGCTTATACTCCTTATTCTAAGGATGGTGAAACGAAGAATTTAAGTCTAGAGATAAAGTTTGTTTTATCAGAGAACAGTAATGAAAAAGGACTTCAGATGCATTGAGTGTATTGATACTTTAGAAGAATTCTAGAGAGAATCAGGGATGAATGATATGTATGAGAGGAATATTTAGAAAGAGTTTCAGCTAGATTTTTAGACGACTTAGGAGATATCCTTAAAGATAACTTATTAAGAGAAGACAAAGATGTTTCAGCATATAAAACTGAATTATTTCAAGAACTAAAAAGAAAACGGCATATTCTTTGACGTCATGATTTAAGAAGGCCTGAAGCAATGGCTAATAGAGATAAATACCTAAAAAATGGTTTAGTCTCATATTTTAAGACAATGCTGGAATCAGTAAGAGTTTGAAATAGTAAAAAGAGTTTTTATGCGACTAAGAGGTCTATAGAAATGTCTCTTCTTGGAGTTATATCTGAAAATATAGTGCCTTCTTCTTGATAGAAAAGGAGGCTTTATTTTTTTGTGAACTTATTGGTTGGTGCTTCTTTCTTCAATCTTTTTACTCGTATTTGGAGCAGGGTTATCGAGCTTGTTATTGAAAGCGTCTCAGGCCTCTTGAGACTTCTGGAATAGATTATCAATTTTTAAGCTGAGATTCTTATTCATTTCTGTTCAGAGAGTTGAGTCTATCTTATTTCCTACTGAAGGAAAGTAGTATACTCCTGCTGCATATGTAAGAAATACTATACATACTATAACAATGATACGAAGATACATTCAAAGCATAGTGAATTATTAGTAATTAAACTCGTCTCCCACGTAGGACATACTTATCCATTTCAGTAATTTCTACTTCTAGTATATCTCATAGTTGTATTTTTTCATCTTTCTCTATAAAAACCTCCTTGAAGTTTCGAGTTCTTCCGTATACATAAGCATCTTTTTCTCCGGATATAAGTATTTCTTCCTTTCTTCATATCATGAGAGTATTTCTTTCCTTGATATTCTCTAATAAGACTGCATTGAGGATATGCCATCTTTCTGCTTTGATGCTTTCAGGTACATCATCAGGGAGAACCTTAGCTGCTGCAGTATTTGGTCTTACTGAGTAGCGAGCTATATATGCAAAATCAAAGACGCATTCTTTGAAGGCTCTAACTGTTTCCTCAAACATTTCCTGTGTTTCTCCACTAAATCAGACGATGATATCAGTTGATATAGAAAAAAGAGGATCTTTTTCTCGAAGATACCTGACCATATCATGAAATTCTTCATAACTATGACGTCGATTCATTTTTTTGAGCATTTTGCTGCTTCCTGATTGAAGTGCAAAATGAAGGTAATTACAGTTGTGTTCTAAATCAAAGTGTGAGTCAAGTATATCCTGGGTCATATCATGAGGATTACTCGAGGTAAAGCGAATTCTATCAAGACCTTGTATATTGTTTATATCCTCAAGAAGTGTTCTAAAGGGAGAATGAAACTGCATACGAGGGAGAAGAGTCTCAAAGTCATACCAATCATAAATTCTGAATACTCGGGAGCTGTCCTCTCATATATGTTTATTCCATCCTTGTGTAAAAATACATATTTTTCAAGAAAAGTGTTTTTTGTAAGACTCTATATGATGTGGTCCATCATCTATAACGATATCTAGCTTCATTTGATTAGCAGCCTCATATTTATTGTCATGGCCAGATTCTTTTATAAAAGTTATTGAATCAAAAAAATCTGTTCAAAAGTTCTTCTCAAGCAGTTTCTTAGATGTTGATTTTGCTTCTACTGGTCTAGATGTAATAACATGTAATTCGTGTCCTAATTGCTTGAGTTTTGTGAGTACAGGCTTTCATCAGCTGTGCAATTGCATATCTAGCTCATGTTTATCCTCGTAGTTATGATACGATTCTTGGAGTTCGGGAATGCCATTAAGGTTAAAGCGAGTTATTTGAGAGAGCTTTATGATCTCATTATACTTCTTGTTATAGTCATTTATGACCTCTTGGCAGAGTACCACAAAAAGTGTATCATCGAGGTCTATTCCTATCTTAAGAGTAACTTCTTCATTATTCCACTTTGATTTTTCACTATTCCAGAGTTTGAGGTTTTTTTGTTTTCCGTACGAGTTTACATTTTGACCTAGAAGAGTTATTTCTCGTGCTCACTTATCTACTGCCTCTTGACACTCTTGCACTATTTCTGTATGGTCTCGTGAAATCTCTCATCAGCGTGTGAATGGAACAATACAAAAACTGCAATAATTATCACAACCTGTTTGTATAATAATTGACGCTGAAGCAGGGTTTTCTCTTTGTTGTACTTGTTTAAGATAGTCATCAAATTTATCTTCTTGTCAGACTTTTTCTCAAAATACTTCTGAGAGTATATGAGGAAGATACTTTGTTTCTTCGATCCTCAGAACAAAATCAATAATCGGGCTTCGAGGAAAAAGCTTATCATCACAGTTTAAAATACTATCCTTTGATTTGAGGAGCTCTATCTTTTTTGAAGCTTCTCTTTCTTTTTGTCTCCCTTCAGATATATGCTTTTTTGCAATTCAGGTTTTACGAACCATACAACCAGTAATTCCTGAAATTATACTTTCTCGGATTCACTGCTCTTCTCTGAGTTCATTAAACTTTTCTATCTCTCTGAGCATTCAAAATACTCGATCCTCTCATTTTTGTCTGACACTACAAGTATTAAAAATGACGAGATCAGAATCTTCTATATTGGGAGCACGCAAAAAACCAGACTGGAGAAGTACCATGTGGATCTTCTCGCTATCAGCCTGATTCATTTGACATCAAAATGTCTGTATGAAATATTTTCTTGGCATATTATTAGTACTCTAGTGCCTTTTCGAGTTGGTTATCAATCTCCCTGTCTTGATACAGTTCACTATCAAAATCTAAGAGGAGATCAGGAGTAATTCCTACTCCATCAATAGCTTTTCTTGTTTTACCGGTATACCACTTTGCAGATGTGTATTTTAGAGTTGATCCGTCATAATATTTTTTCAGAGATTGTACAGATCATTTTCCAAAACTTTGTTCACCAATAATGGTTACTTCTGGAAAATAATCTTTTATTGTTCAAATCATAATCTCTGAAGCAGAAGCTGTTCCTCCATTTTGTAGGAGTATTATTTCATAGTCTGAGATATTGAGAGTTCCATATCATTTAGAGATGTATGGAATATCTTTCTTCCCATTACTAACAATAGCTGTAGTTTGACCATCTGGAATGATATGCCCGAGGAGTTTTGAAACTTCATCGAGATATCCACCTGGATTATTACGGAGATCTATGATTATTTTCTGAATATTAGGCGAGGCATTAATAACTCACAGAGCATTCTCAAAATCCATGTCTACTCGCTCTCAGAAGTTTTTAATTTGTATATAATAAGTTGATCGGTTGAGCTCTTTATGCTCGATATCTTTTATAATGATTTTTGCTCGAGTAACTGGGATTATAAGAGGATTAGTCTCTCACTCTCTGAGTATTGTAAGCTCGACTACGCTTCATTTGGGTCCTTTTATCCATGAAATAACTTCTTTTTGAGAGTCTTCGGGAGTTATTTCTCGACCATCTACGTGTGTTACTCTATCTCCTCATTTAATTCAAGCAGTTTCAGCTGGAGAATCAACTATAGGACTAACTATTAGAAGAATTCAAGGCTCTTGCATGTCTATATATGCTCCTATTCATTCGTATTCTCCATCAAGTCATTCAAAGAAATCTTCACTCTCTACAGGAGGGAAATAACTAGTATATTTATCTCCTGTCCCCTCTGCTAATCACTTTATAGCTCAGTCTATTAACTGTTCATCTGTGAAATCATTGTGGTCATAATGAGACTCAGAAAGTGTTTTATATACATCCTCAAAGAGGTCTTGCTTTGAGGATACTTTGTTTGCGAGATTACTTCAGCTACTAATAGTAATTGTGTTTTGTTTTTCAGTTTTTGGACCTAATAGTTTCTGTATAGTTATTAAATCCTGCTGAGTGGCAAGAGTAGATTGTTTAAATGAAACATCACCAGGAAGAGATATACTCTTTTTTGTAATCTTTATTGTAAGCTTCTCGAGACTATATAGATCAATAGGCTTATTTGGAAAAACAGAAGAGTTCGAATTAGAAATTCTGTCTAGATAAACGAGCATTTGGAGTGCATCTCATATCTGCGAAGATTCGTCTATATTTTTATATTTGAGGTCTATATATTGAAAACTCTCAGGAACTGTTTCTTGATACTGAGATGCTAAAAAAATAAAAGCATCTCCTCTTGTGACTTGTTGAGGATTAGCTGATACTCATGTAGTAAATACGAGAAAAACAAGAGAAAAAATTAAACTCTTAGAAAAAATATTCATTTGGATGCATAGTTAAAAGTATTCTCATATATTGTATGAGAGAACGCGTAAATGAAAATACTTTTTATGTGAAAAACTACTCTAAAAGACTCGGAGGATTTTCAAGTCAAGAATTTCAGCCGGTGAGGAGTGAAATCCCTCAAAATGGATAGAGAACTCAGAGGAATATCATCCCAAGAGCTATCATAATAATAACACTATAGGTCCCTCATCTCCCAATATAGGTCTCTGCCCAAACAAAATTCCCTGTCCATGACTTAACATCCCGTCTATAGCGAATAAGAGCATATCCTCATCATGCAAGTAAAACTGCATATATTAGGTCTACAAGTACTTCCATAAGAATTATTTAGAAAAATATTCACCAATAAGATCTTGAATTTGATCCGTGTTTATTTGAGATCCTGATTCTTGTCCTGAGAAACTAGGGATATCTGGTATCATCTTATCAATTAGAAGTGGGAGTCATACCGTCATGAAATAATACAGATATCACACTATAAATATGCGAAATCCCCACTTGAGAAACATTCAAATCTTTTCTGATTTTTCTTGTTTTTTGAGTCTTGTGTATATGTAATCTAATTTCTCTTCGCTTGTAGTTTCCTGCATGAGTTTTTAAATTATTTTGTTTGTTTCCAATTCTTTCATATTCACATATCAACCTTGAGGTCAATGGGAGAATTTGGGAGAATATTTTCCATTATTTCAGGAATTTTTATTATGAGTTCTTTCTTTTCTTTTGGCTTTATATTAAATACGAGCTCATCGTGAACCTGCAGGAGCATTGTACTTTCATAGTTTCACTCGTCAAGCATTTTTTGTATGCGTATCATCGCTATTTTTATGATATCAGCGCTGGTTCATTGGATGGGCATGTTTATAGCTTCTCGTTCAGCTCCTGATTGTATCATCTTGTTTTGGTCATTGATACTTGGGATGTATCTTTTTCTACCAAAAATCGTTTCTACATGCCCATTACGTTTGCATCCGAGTATGATAGAGTCATAGAACTCCCGTACTTTGGGATAATTATTATAAAATGCATCTATATATGACTTTGCCTGTTTTTGTGAGACATCTATCATTTTTGTGAGACCAAATGGGCTAATTCCATAAATCACTCAAAAATTCACAGCTTTCGCAAATTGCCTTTGTTTTCAGGAGATATCTTTTTTTCAAAAAATAAATTCTGCTGTAACCTGGTGAATATCTCTTCCCTGTTTGAAAGCGTTAAGCAAGTTTGTATCTTCACTCATAACAGCAAGCAGACGAACTTCAACCTGAGAATAATCAAAGGCAATGAGTTCATCGCTAGAGGTATCAGGAACAAAGGCTGTACGTATTTCTCCAGCAATATCATCCCCTGTCGGAATATTTTGCAGATTAGGATTAGTGCTTGAAAGTCTTCCCGTTGAAGCTATAGTTTGATTATAACTCGTATGCACTCGGTCCTCCTGACTCGCTACTTCAAGGAGTCATTCTATATAGGTGGAAAGGAGCTTAGAATAATGTCTATAAGTTACTATTTTTTCAGCTATTGGGTACTCTCCCTTAAGTCCGTCGAGGACCTCAGCGTTTACGCTATATCCAGTTTTTGTTTTCTTGCCCGTAGGGTATCAAAGTTTAACAAAGAGTATTTCACCAACCTGCTTTGGGGATTTGATATTAAATTCTTCTCCCGCAAGTCAATGAATCTCTCTTTGAAGTTCTCACACAGCTTGTTCTAAGCGCATTCATATACCTTTGAGAATATCTCTATCTATCTTGATACCGGTCATCTCCATTTTTGAAAGAACTTGCATGAGTGGGAGCTCAATATCTCTGAGAATATCTTTTTTATCTTTCCTTTCCTGCTGGGTCATAGTAGCACTTTGCATATACTCTTTTTCCTCTTGCTCCTTAAAGAGCTTATAAGTGATATATACATCTTCTCATGAGTATTTTGCAGCTCTTTCAAGATCAACTTCTCGAAATTCTAGTTTTTTCTTATCAGTAATATCACTATAGCTTATCATTTCATAGCTCATCTCTCTCTTTGCTATCGCGTCAAGCCCCAGTCATCTCTGACCAGGGTTTTTAATGTATTCTGCAAGGAGAGTATCGTAGTATTGAGCCATAGTTTTATTTAGAAGTATGCATGTTTTAGTATATGAATTTCTTGATAAAGAAAAATAAAAAAGCCTATCAATGTTGATAGGCTTTTTTATTTTTCTTAGCTAGAGTATTCCGTCTACTCCTCTTGAGTACTCAAAGATGTTCTCACCACCAAAAAATCTTTTGAGCTCTATTTCTGCTGTTTCAGGTGAATCGCTCGCATGAACGATGTTTCCATCGATAGTGAGGCCGAGATCTCCTCTAATAGATCCTGGAAGTGCTTCTTGTGGATTAGTAGCACCAGTAAGGGTTCGAACCGTTGATATAGCGCTGTCTCCACAAACAGCGAGAGCGACTATAGGAGTTCTACTCATGTACTGCTTAATCTTTGGGAAGAAGGGTTTATCCATAAGGAAGTCGTAATGTTCATCTATGATAGCATCATCGAGCTGCATCATCTTGAGTCCACAGATCTTGAGCCCCTTTGCCTCTAGTCTTGCTATTACTTGTCCAATAAGACCTCGCTCTACTGCATCTGGCTTCAATAGTATAAGAGTAGTTTCCATAAAAGTTTATAAAAAAATAATTCTCACGCATTATAGTGAGAATTAGGGAAAAGCAAGGATTTTAGTTACTTATTTGATATGATGCAACCGTTCCTCAATATGTAATTTTAATGTTTCAATCATTGGATAAAAATATTCACTCTATTTTTTCAGGTTTTATCCTCCTTTCAATAAATCATATAAAACTGTCCCAATCAAATCATTTCTTAATGAGGTCTGACGATATATTTCATTGCTCATCAAAAATTTTAACAAAAGAAATAAATTTTTCAGAGTCGTGAGGAGATACGATATTATAGTGCATACTTGTTATCTCTCTTAAGTGAGAGATATTTATTTCAGGGAAAAGCGATTGGAGAATGCTAATTACATTTTTATTTCTTGTTTCCTCTGAGATAATAATTAATTCGGGTTTAGGGCTTACTGCACTTATTTTTCTTCATCAGCCAACTATAATCTTAAATGGATGAGGGGCTCTTGTATGAGAAAGGGGTCAAGTATTTACAGTTTTTTTATGATAACTTCTTTGTACAACATCATATAACAGTCATCTTTGTAGGTCAAATTTAGTATCTTGTATGTTTCTACTACGTATTCCGTCTTCATCTTCTGTCTCTAGGATATTATTTTGGGGGTCTATATCTCTTACTGTTATTTTTACATTTTTTATTTCGTCTTTTTCTAATAAACGGCTTACAATTCTTGAAAAATATTCTCTCTTTTGCTCAGGAACTCTTTCGAGTATAGGTCATTTAAGGCTCACTTCATTAGCCACATGAGAACGATAAAGTGGTTTGCCAGGCATAGTTGCGTATTCAGAATAAAACTTACTATGTTAGTCTATCACAAAGTCTTCTTTTTGGGAAGTAGAATGATTAAATTCTACTCAATCTAGGAGTTTCTTTAAATGCTTGCGAAGTTTTGCTTCTATTTCAGCTGTAAGTTCTGGATATCTCTTCACAATCCCTCGCTGTTTTTTGTACTCTATTTTGTCAAAAGAGGTATCTGTCCGGACGATGAGGGTTTCAAGTCCTGTGTCTGCACACTGCTGGCTACAAAAACCTCCGTGAGCAACGTATTCTTTCCTATCGGCTATGAGGCGAGCATTGCAGCTCGAGAGTCGACAGTTTTCGCAGTTATCAGTTTTCTTTCCTGAATAGAGGCATTCTCCTATAGTTGTATGAGTTTTATTATCTCACACCTGCTGAGAAACCCGTTCATCAAAGACGTAGAGATTCCCGAGCCAATTCCCATCGTTGTAGGTATTGATATACTTTACGACTCAACCATCGAGTTGGTAGGTGTTTTTGAGTCCTGCTTTTTGCATCATGACTGTTGATTTTTCGCATCGAATTCAACCGGTACAGTAAGAGATGACCTTCTTATCTCAAAAGTCTTTTTTATACTCCTCTATTTTTTCTTCAAGTTCCCTGAAAGTTAGTGTATTTGCTGGAATAGCATTCTTAAAATGCCCGAGCTTGTACTCATGATTATTTCGCATATCTAAAATAATATAGTCATCCATATTCCCAGAGTCTATAATCTCCTTAAACTTAGCTATATCCATTCTGTTTCCTGCTGATTCTACTTCACTGCTTGAGTATTTCTTTCCAAGAGCAACTATCTCGTCCCTGACTTTAACCTGCATACGCGTGAACTGGTGTCAGTCTGTAGGTGACGATTTACTCTCTATATCCGGGATATCTTTCCAGAGAGGATGACTGTCTAGATAGAGTTTATAAGCTCTTATTTGCCCCTGATTTCAAGTTACGGTACTTGAAATTCCCTCAGTCCCGATATAGACTCTCCCCTTCATACCAATATCTTTGGTAAACATGAGGTGCTGCTCACACTCTTTCTCAGGATCTGCGACGTCGACGAACTTGTAGAACGTCAAAAGACGAAACTCTTCTATATGCTTCATAATAATGTATTTATAAAAATAACGTGCGCACGTTATCATTCGTATATCTTCGGTGTAGGAAGATGTAGTGAACGATTATGAGTAATTATAGTGAAAAATACAGAAATCCAAATCCTAGGTTTAAATAATTCATTTGTTGCTTTCTATTGCTTTTTTATCTAGTGTTGAAAGTAAGTTTTCTATGTAATCTAGCCAATGTTTATTTTCTAAGAATTCAGGAGTATCGGCTCTACTTTTTAAAAACTCTATCATTCACCTGATAATTTCAATGGTCAGTTTAATTCTTCCACCTAACGAAATCTTAGAAGAGGTAAGTGTATTATATTGCTCGTTAAATCCTTCGGGAACATCTTCTAAATTGTATATGATTTGGTGATAATCCTTTTCACTTACTAATTTACTATCGGTATTCATAAATAGAACAGTCATTTCAATTGCTTTTTGAATTTCTTTTAGACAGTAAAATGTAAAGGCCTCTTGGTCTGATCAACAAGCTTTTCATAGGTATTCTATGATTTTTCTTAATTTTAATTCTATTCATTCACTTCTATTAGAGTTGAATGAATGAGTACACTCGCTGCTTACTATATCTCTTATATCTTTCCCAAATACAACTATAGCGTCATCAAAACATTTCTGATACCATTTTGCAGATTCTAAATCACTTTGTACCTCGCTTAAAATTGCTCATCGTGTTGTAAGATAAAAATAGACTAGGTCTGGTCGAGAGTCTCCGATACTTGCCAAAAATGTTAATTCTTGGATATCCTGAGCTTCGCGTAAAACCATCTCAAAGTCAAAATCACTAAACTCATTGGACGATTTTCTAACCCTGCTTCATGTAGCAATCAGAGAATCTATATCCGTAGAATTCACTCCTATTGTAGAGAACACATCATCAATATTTTTTGCTGAGCTAAAATATCTAAATAAAGGATCTGGTATTACTTGCGATGGGTCATGTTCTCAGTCTATTTTTATTAAGCCTGGTAAAATCATGTGTGTTAATTTCTAATTTAAAATATTAAGGTATTATAATAAATTAAAAAATAATAAAGTCAATATTAAAGAAAAAATATTGACATAATAAAAATTATTGTTTTAATGCTAGTGATTAATATTTCCTTAATTCAATTTCATTTATGTTTAAAAATATTTCACCAACACCTCCATCTACTTATTTTTGAGTCGATGATTTACGCGAAAAGTTATGATCTGATGTAAGTCTTACTGGTATGGTAGAAAGAAGTAGGAGACTTCAAAGTGTTGTCTTTTCTTTTGTGCAGGTCCATAGGTGAGTAATACAGGCAGTAATTGAAGGTGAGTTATTAGATATGGGGAAAACTATTCGTTCAGGCGATTTTATTGAATTAACTGGGGTTCCAAGAGTGAATGATCGAGCTCCTGAATGATTTGAAGTATGAGTAGATGCTTTAGAGGTACTTTCTACTCGGGAAGAGTGATCTGCTTCGATGAACTTTGCAAGAGAAACTTGAAATAAATTATCCACAGATTTAGATAATAGGATTGTATCGCTCCGAAATACTCGAGAAAAAGCTAAATTTACACTTTCACATGCTTTATCTCAGTCTTTTAGGAATTTTCTAGCGAAGGAAAGATTCACAGAGATACATAGTCCTAAAATATGAGAAAAATGAGCTGAATGATGATCCGATGTATTTAAACTAGACTACTTTTGAGAGGAAGCAACTCTTGCGCAAAGCCCACAATTCTATAAACAATATATGGCTGCAGTTTACCAAAGGGTCTTTGAAATTGCGCCAGCATTTAGAGCCGAGAAACATGCTACAGGAAGGCATCTGAATGAATATACATCCTTTGATGTAGAAATATGAGGAATAGACTCTTACAGGGATTTAATGGAATTGGAAACGAGTTTGATTAAATTTATGCTAGATGATTTGAGAGCAAACTATAGCAATGAATTAGAGCTTTTAGAGGTTGACGTTCCAGATTTAAGTGAGTGAATTCCTGAAATAACTTTTGATCAGGCTAAAACTCTTATAGCTAAGAAATCTGGAAAACTTATTGAGAATCCAGATGACATGGAACCAGAAGAAGAAAGATTACTCTCAAAGATTGTAAAAGAAGAAACAGGATCAGATTTTGTATTTATAACAGACTTTCCTAGAAAGAAGAGGCCGTTTTACACTATGCCAAATCCAGAAAATTCTGATAGGACAGAGAGTTTTGATTTACTATTCAGGGGATTGGAAATAACTACATGATGACAACGGATACATAATTTAGCTCAACAAAAAGAAGCTATTGGACTTAAGGGGCTAGATACAGATGATTTCGATACCTTTTTAGAGCTTCATAGGAATGGGACAATCCCACACTGAGGTTTTGCGATATGATCTGAAAGATTTTTACAACAGCTTTTATGACTAGATAATGTCAGATCTGCATCTCTATTTCCACGAGATAGAAATAGATTGAAGCCATAATCTTTCACTTATGTTTTAAAATTATGTAAATAGTTTTATAGTATTATTAATGGTTTTTGAGAATATTGTATTGAATACTTAACTATAATAATGACTAGGATTAAGACAAAAGAAGAGTTATTTGATCTATATCTAGATAGGGTTCTGCCTTGAATATATAAATCGAAATGAGATTGTAAAACATATTGATTTGAGTGTGAGTATTTCTTAGTAGATTCAAACTCTTTGTTTGTAGTTCCTAAATCAGCAAATACTTTTCTAGAGAATAATACTGATGACACTATATCCTGAGAGTCATGAACATTTCAACTAGAGATCTCTTCTAATTATCAAAAACTCTTAAATTGAAGTATGAGCTGTTTACTGGAAGAAATTTCTAGTTCTAAAAAGAAAATCAACAATTTCTTTAAAGAAAGAAATATACATTGTATTTCAACAGGCCTGCCTCCTTATATAGATTCTGACTTTGATAAACATAAAGAATATCTGAACCAAGAAAATAAATATAAAATAGAAAGAGATTATTGGAACTCTAGGGAAGAAAGAAAGTATACACTACTATTAGGAAATAAAACAAGTTTCGACATCACTGATAGCTGTGCTAATCTAGCATTATTAAATGGCATACATATAAATATTAAATTAGAATCAGTTGAAGACTTTATTAAGTTTCATAATGTGGGACTTTCTCTTATGCCTTTTTTTTATGGCTTATCTTCAAATGCTAGTTTTTTAAACTCACCTATAATCTGAAAGTCAGATGCAAGACTAAATATTGGTATGCTTAGCAATAATTTTACTGAAGGATCTACATGAATCGGTATAGTCCCGTATATTGATGACTTAAAAGAGTATTTTGATTTTCTCAACTCATTTAAGTATGATTTTGATTTTTGTATTGATCCTGACATGGAGAAGAATGCTTTTGAACTAAAGAGAGAGTCTTGTTGGCTCTTTCAGCAATTTAAAATATTAGATGATGAATCCCTACTGTATGAATATAGGCCATTGACCATGCAGGTAAGCTCTGAATGATCAGTATTTCTAGGAAGCTTCACTATATTTTGTATACTTTTTTATTTAGAAACTCCAAGGAATATGCTTTTACCGTTAGGTAGTGTAGAATCCTATATGTGCGAAGCTGCAGATAATGGACTAATAGCAAATATATGATTTTTCAATGAGGAATGAAAAAGATCAGTCTTAGATATTTATAATAGTATCAAACAAGAGGTTATCGATTTTGCGGTTAACAAGAACTATATAACAAAAGATGAAGGGATAGAAGTATTAAGATTTCTTGATAAAAAGACAGGAGGCTCTTATGATATACAATCAGAAGATAGTTTGAAACTGTATATTGAAAAGAGTAGAAAATAAAATATAAGGATTAGCATTATAATACTAGTTAGTCAATACTTTTTCCTCTTCCCTCTTGCATCAGGAGAGAAAACGAACACTATAGGGGTATATTCTCTAATTATATCTATGAAACATACATTCTCTACTATTTTCATTGTACTTGGACTTCTGTATTTTTGAGTGTTATTTGAGTATTTCTGAAGTATAGATATGTCTCTGATCATTCCAGAAATAATGCTAAGTTATATTTCAGCATTTGTAGCATTCTTTGTTTTAATTGGGGTATTTTGATTTATAGAGAAATTGATTGAATCCATTGCAGAGAAGTTGGTTAAAAAAACAAAAACAGACTTTGATGACCTGATGCTGGATATATTTGAGAGCTTTATATCTATCATTAAGTATTTTGGAGCATTTTATATTGCCTTGCAGCTTGCAAAACTCCCTGAAGGTATAGATACGTGGATATCAGAAGCTTCATCTATAGCTGTACTTATCATACTACTGGTATTTGTAACGAAGCTTATAAATTTGGTGTTTACGCATAAACTTATTGAAGAGAGTAAGATGAAGGCCGTGAGTAAGACGCTAATGCCCTTTGTGAGAAGAGTAATTATTGCGATAGTTTGGATTATTTGAGCTATTACGATTATCTCAAATCTCTGATATGACGTAACAGCGCTTGTTGCTGGTGCTTGAGTCTCTGGGATTGCTGTAGCGCTTGCTGCTCAGAAGTCTATTGCAAATATCTTTGGGGCTATGACAATACTTATGAATAAGCCGTTTAAACTTTGAGACTATGTGACTATTAATGCTCACACAGGAACAGTAAAGGATATTGGACTTACCTACATTACACTTATAGATCGACTTGGGCATGAGGTGATGATCCCGAATGAAAACATTATATCAACGAGTATACAAAATGAATCCCAAAGGGAGTTTCGTAGAGCTGATTTTTCTATTGGACTTATCTATGATACGAGTCTTGTACAGATGCAAAAAGGTGTAAAGATTATAGAAAGTATCCTAGAAGAATATGTGAGTGAAAAAACTTTGCAAAGTTATAGAGTAAACTTTGAGGCATTTGGTGATTTCTCTCTCAATATTTCTGTTACCTATTTCTCGAATACTTTTGTATACTTAGATTTTGTAAAAGAAAAAGAAGAGATTAATCTCGAGATCAAAAAACAATTTACAAAGGCAAAGCTTGAGATGGCCTTTCCAACAACAGAGATGATTATCAAAAAAGGTGATCTGTAGCCTCTCTCCTTTCGTATAAAGGGGAGAATTCAAGAGGAAATAATGATACTCTCTCTTCATTACTCGTCATTTTCAGGTTTTCATAATAGCTTTTTTTCTTCATTCCAGCTTTTGAAGAATTGTGATATTACTTCTGTCCAAAGCCAGGTAAAGAATGCGATAAGTAAGACAAAGAGCGTCTTATAGAATATGAGGAACATAAGGAGAGCAAATATAGCCCATGGGAGTGTTTGAAAGAGCTTGTAGATACCACTTCCAGAAAAGAAATCAAATATCCTTTGCCATGTTGGATGTTCTCATAGGAGACTTCCAGAACCAAGGAAGGCGAGTATTCCTATTAGAAATATAGGGAGGAGGAGTCCCAATAAGAGGTGTGACGGACTTCTCGCTACTGAGTGAAAAGATATCCTCCTATGTAACATGAAAAACATTCCAAGGAATGGAACCATAAGAAGTGCAAGTGTGAGAACCCCTGTTCTATGACTTGCAAGGAAATCTTGATAGGTATTGTATTGAGATGGAGAGAGAATCTCTGTAAGCTCTACTTGTGACGCTATGAGGGCATATACCAAAAAACCTATAATGAGTCATAAAAAGAGCTTATATAAGCTGTCTGTACCAGAACTGAATGAGAGAAATCCAGCAGCGAGTCATCCAAGTAAGAGGAGTATATCAAGAAGAGTCATAACTATTTCTTATTATAACAAATAACATACTCTTCAAAGCTTCGGTCTCGGCAAGCATATGGTTTGAATTCTGTAAATTTTTCAAAATACTTTGCTATTTCCTGAGTTAGGTCACGAAAGTCCTCTCCTTTGAATACTTTAAGTACAAGATTTCCTCATTTCTTGAGGAACACCTCTGCAAATTTGAGGGTCTCTATGTTGAGCTCAACACTTGCGTATTGATCAATATCTTTGCGTCAAGTTGTATTTGGAGCTATGTCACTTGTAATGAGATCAAACTTGTTCCCTGCTCCTATAAGTTCCTCTACTCTGGGCCTGAGAGTATCAAACTCAAATATATCATGTACGAGCGTATTAATATGTTTCTGGGAGTATTTGTCTATAGGTTTGAGATCGATCCCAACTATGTTTCAGGTATCTCTTATGATTCGCTTAATATATTGAATAAAGCTTCCAGGGGCAGCTCATATATCACATATATCCATGTTTTCTTCTATGAGTCAAAATGCTTCTTGGATTTCCTTGAGTTTATAGACACTTCGTGCTCTGTAGCCTTCTTTTTTTGCCATATCAAAATACTTATCATGCATTTGGTATGGAGCAGGTTTTTTCTTTTTCACTCTTTGGCTTATACTTTGATGGCCAGATTTTGTTTTTTTAATATGCCTAGACTTTACAGGATCCGCTTTGTGTTTTCGTACCATTTACCTACTTGAGAAATATTGTTCATATATTACAAAAAAAAGAGCTATTTGAAAGCTCTTTTTTTATTCTCAGTAATATCTTATTGTTCTGTTTCAGGAGGAATAGTGTCTTCATTTGATTCTTCTGGAGTTTCTACTGAACTTGCTTCTCCTGACGGTACTATCTTGACTCCCTGTGTTGCTGCTCAATTAAGTCTGCTTTTGAAGAGTTCTAGTGCAGGATCAACTCATACTGCATGAGTCTTAGAAATTTTGTCATACACAAATGGAACTCATGTTTCTCATTCTTTTAGTCCGAGTTCTTTTGTTAGTTCACTGAATATCTCTCTATTATCATCATTGAAATACACTTCTCTCTTTTCAACAGATACCTCCGAGAAGAGGTCCTCGTCATTTATTCTCTTGTTGAGTTCTTGGCAATGAGGACAAGTAGCCCCAAAAAAATAAAGGTATTCAGCATCAGGGTTAATAATATCTGTATTATTTCCAACAGTTCCACAGCTTGTGAGTCCTATAAATAAGGTAACGAGTATTATTAATTTTTTCATAGCGAAGCGTTATAAGGTATAAATTTATATAAATATAAGAGTATATCTTAAGAAGAACTTAAGTTTAGTGATCATGTGTTCCAAATATTGCAGCAAGTCTATCGCGAACGAGAACAGCTATCCCATTTTCATTTGTCCCTCAGCAGCTTCCAGGATCATACTTTGAGTTATACTCCCCTGCATTATCAGATACTCAGGCAAAGAGCGTTTGAAGCTCTACAGGACTTTCCTCTCCGTAAACTATCAGAAGTCTATCCTGAGACCTTATGAGTTTATTAAAAGGATTATCTACTTGTTCATCGTTGAGGATAAAACTCAGCTTACGGGTCTGTGAGTTTACGTATATCTCCTCCTGATTATTTGTTAAAAAGCTTTCTCAAAAGGTAAAACCATTATTCGCAAAAAAATGTCCCCAAGAGGCTCACTCATGGTGAATATGGATAGTCTCACCATTGTTTTCATGTAAATGGACTCTGTCTTTTGGAAGCATTTCTCCAGTTAAGGAGCAACCAGCAACATCCTCCATAAACTCATCACCAGAAAAATCTACTCTCTCACCATTAATATACATAGCAAAGTTTGCATGAAAGTGTGGAGGAATAAACTGAATCCCAGCATGAATATATCCAAAGAGATATATCCCAAGGAGTATGAGTAGTGAGAGCGCTCAAAGTATGATGTGGATTGCGTATTTTCTCATAAATCTTATATTTGATTATTTGTATGATAATTGTATAGAAAAAATGATAAAATAAAAACTCCAATTGGAGTTTTTATTTTTATTGGTTCATATTGACTCAATGATTTCATAGCAGCGATCTGAGTTTCTCTAATGTAGTATCAAATTCACGTTCACGTTCTATATTTCGGAATTGCTCTAGGGTTTCGGAAGTAATTATTTGCCTGTTACTTATAACCCTACATACAGGACTTAGTCATTGAGGATTTTTACTGAACACATCTTTCATTGCAAAGTTCAGTCCTTCAGCTGCTTTAGGCCCTGGTGATGCTATAATTGGTGTGGGAATAGTTTGTCAGCTTTTGAGGTGAAGGTTAACGGTTTCTGATATTCATCCCTCACCACCATAATCTAGTAAAGTATGATCGAAACCTCTTGTTAAGTTTTCACTAACATTATCTAATACGCACTGACCTGCCTCTTCCCTATCCTTGAATTCTCTAGCTGCGACTTTATCGTCTATTCTTCAAGCATGCTTTCTAGTATAGTTATCTTTGATCTCTTGTGTATGACATGCCTTACAGTCATTCGTTAATGGCATTACTCCATCATCACCTGCCAAGATTGTTGTAGCTTGTTGAGCATAAGCAGCACCTGCTGAAGCTACTGACATTACTACCCCAGCAGCCACTGATCTAATAGATGTTCTAAGTCATCAAAGAGTATTCATATATGTATAAATAAGTTATTAAGATAACAACTTTATAACTATTATTATATATATGTCAAATAAATCACCTTACAATCTATTTCAAATCGCACAATAGTTGAGAAATAAAAAGAGACATTGCATAATAGGAGTTGCTTACACCCTTATTATTACAAAATGTCTCATACTAAACTTACTCATAGAGAAATATATGC
>CALLPL010000033.1 GCA_938015455.1 uncultured Candidatus Altimarinota bacterium | reverse complement strand
TATGTAAAATGTCCTGTTATCACTATTGCGATGTGACTCGCTGCAAGTATGGGTTCTATCATCCTCGCAGGTGGAGAAAAATGAAAGAGATATGCTCTCCCTCATGCTGAGATTATGATCCACCAACCTCTTGGTTGAGCTGAAGGTCAAGCAACAGATATCATGCTCGCTGCTAAACACATCGAAAAGACAGGAATCATCCTCTATAAGATCCTCGCAAAACATACAGGACAATCACTTGATAAAGTTCACAAAGACTGTGATAGAGATAATTTTATGTCAGCAGAAGAAGCGCTTAAATATGGCCTGATTGATAAGATAATTAAAAATAGCTAAACATTACACTCAAAGATAAAAGCTCTGATTAATTCAGAGCTTTTATGAATATTTTTCAAGTAACTGCAAGATCTCGAACTCTCACTTGAGAGCGCGATACATAGTCGTGACTCTTGGGGTTCATGATCATAGCAGGAGTGTAGCCCCTGAAAGTTTAGTTATATACTCAGCAACATCCAGCGAGTGATAGCGAGGGGCATTATCAGATATGTAGCTTGGATCATGCTCCTCATCCATTATTATCAAAGATAAGTCTTTATATGGATAGAACAAAGAGCTTCGTGTTCCTACTATAATCTTCGCGTTCCCAGACTTAATATCCATCCAGTACTGAGTTCTCTTTGCTTGTGACACTCAGGAATGCAGTAGCAGTACCTTCTCTCAAAAGACCTCTTTAATTCTCCCCCCTATCTGACTGGTAAGAATTATTTCAGGAATGAGTAGAAGGCTTTGTCTTCCCTCCCTAAGATTTTTTTCTATAAGTTTCATGTAAATCTCTGTTTTTCCACTTCCTGTAATCCCATAAAGTAAGAATTTTCATATTTTTTTCTCATCAGTGAGAATACTTTGAAATACTTCCTCTTGTTTTTGAGAAAGTTTTAAAGAAATATCTTGAATGTATTCATAATCTTTCGCTGTGATTTTATGAAAAGTATCTTTTTTTATCTTTTCTAAAAGGTTTTTTGGAAAATAGAGTGAGAGAGCGTTATGAATAGGAGTAATATAGTGTGTTGCAATAAAATCAATTATCTCAAGAGCATTTTTATCAAGAAATATGAAGTCACTCAGAACTCATATAATTTCTTTGATATCCGAAATATCATAATCTAAGTTTTCTACAGAAGCTTCACTGAGAACAATTCAAATTGTTTGTGTATTCTTAAATCAGATTGTTACAAGTTGTCCTTTTTTTATAACGAGATTAGATTTTTCTGTACTTTTATAAATAAGACCATAGGTGTCAAATGTCCTTTCAAATGGTATAACGCGATAGTACATGCTTGATATTTAGAGAATTTCTATTTTATCTATTTGTATTCCTAGAGCTTCTGCTGCTCTCTGGATGTATTCTTTATTCTCATTCTTTCCAATTGATTCTGCTGCAATTCGTGTCTTTGATTTAACATCAAGAGTAGATCCATTGAGACTAACTACCGATCATCTTAAGCTCATAGTAAGAGCTGCTTTTGCTCATTGTTTTTTTACTTCCTTTATAAGTCCCTCTATATCAAATCAATTTGATGAAGTTTGAAGTAATGGTTCAGCTCAAATCTCCTCTACTGCAAAAATATTTTGTGTCTCTTTTAGCATATCAGATGTTGTATCTGTTTTTATTTCTACTTTTTCTTCCTGAGGTGTTTTTATACTCTTTTGCGCTGTAGGGGTTTGCATTACAACTCTTGGAGTCTCTGCTGTTATTGTTCATATTGAATACCCTGCAAGAATTTTTAGAAGTCCTGTTTTTAATGTAAGGGTTTCATCAAAACTGTTTTTGAGTTTTCATAGTATATCTTGCAGCTGATCAAGGAGCTGTATATCGCTCATAACATCTTCTCACTGCTTGAGCTTCTCTATTGTTTCTTCTTGGAGTTTATGACTAAGCTCTTTAAAAAATATTTTTAGATTCTTTCCTGAATTTTTTAAATCTTCAAAGTCTTCCAAGACAGATATATCTCGTCATTGGAGTTTCAATAGGAAGCTATTTTTCGCATCTTCTGATATGATTCAAAGTGTTTTAGAGATATGCTCAAAAGTAATCTTTTTATCAGAAATAAGCTGTTCAAAGAGAGAAATTGCATTTCGAAGTCCTCACTCAGCTTGTTTTACAATATAGTTGTAACTCTCATCATCTACTTCTACCTTTTCTTCAGTTGCAATATATTCAAGTCTTGTTTTGATATCATCAGGAGTTATAGAGCGAAAGTCATACCTTTGGCACCGAGAGAGTATCGTGTCCGGGACTTTATGTATCTCCGTAGTTGCTAGGATAAACTTCACATGTTTTGGTGGTTCTTCTAATATCTTCAGGAGAGCATTAAAGGCTCCTTTTGATAGCATATGTACTTCATCTATGATATAGATCTTATACTGAGTCTTCGTTGGCTGAAACTGAGCTTTTTCAATTATTTCTCTAATATTATCAACTCATGTATGACTTGCAGCATCAATCTCTATTACATCAATAAGCGAATCTTTTGAAAATTCTACGCAAATCTCACAACTTCCACAGGGATTCCCCTCAGTCTTATTTTGACAGTTAATTGCTTTTGCAAATATCCGAGCCGTTGAGGTCTTCCCTGTTCCTCTTGGTCCAGTAAATAAATAAGCCCCTACCGTTTTATCCTGCTCAACTGCAGTCTTAAGAGTTTCCTTAGTAAATTCTTGCCCTACAAGAGAGCTGAAATCAAGAGGTCTATATTTGAGGTAAAGTGTCATTAGTAGCCTTTATTAAAATCTATTTGGTGGAGTAATTCTTCTCATTGGATAAACCGCTTATAGTTACCAGAAAATATCTCTAAAATAGGTTCATTGTTATCATCATATCATGAAACATGAGGAGTTATAAAAACATTTTCGAGTTCCCATAATTTAGAATCTTTAGGAAGAGGTTCAAGTTGAAATACATCAAGTACTGCTCAAGCTATTTTCTTTGTATTAATAGCTTCTACCAAGTCATCCTCAACAACATTAGCTCCCCTCCCAATACTAATAAAAATAGCTGTGGGTTTCATAGCAGAGAACACAGACTCGTTGATAATCCCATTTGTTGCTTGAGTATTTGGAAGAACACTCACTACGTAATCAGATTTCTCAAGAAAGGTCCCTATAGAGTTAATATCATACATTTCCGAGAAATACTCTTTTACAAGTGTGGATGATGAATATCATATTACGTTCATTCATAAACTTGATAATACTTTTGCGATATGTCTCCCAATAGAACCAGTCCCCATTATTCCAATTGTTTTCCTATCAAGTGAAGGATATGATTTTTGATCCCAATCTTTATTCTTTTGGTTTTCTATGTTTCATAAAATATTCTTTTCGTGTAATAGTATATATCATAAAACATATTCTGCCATAATAGCACCATACACATCTTTTACGTTAGTGAGGATATAATCTTGTCGTAGGTCCTTTTGCATAAGAGCATCAACTCATGCAAAAGTAGATTGAACCCATTCTAGATTTTGAGCAAGATGAATATATTCATTAATAAGGTAAGGAATTCCATAAATAACATGGCAATCAATTATGTGCTCTAAAATTCATTCATGTGAATCAGGAGCTACTATTTCTATATCCTTGAGTCATAAATTCTTTACTTCTGAAAAAAATTTTTGCTGATCACAAGTGCGTGTAAGTATTAGTACTTTTTTCATTACTTTATTATTGTATTATCATCTATATCTTTGAGGATTCATTCTGCGATGGTTTTATCATGCCATGGGACGTTTCACTGGTTTGAGACTCTGACGTGTTCATCTCCCTTTCAGGCTATGAGGACTATGTCATCTTTTTTTGCTGAAACAAGGGCAGTTCTGATAGCTTCTTTTCTGTCTACGATGATCCAGAAATCTTCTCACTGCTTTCTATCGACTCATGGAAGAATATCTTTAATGATATCCTGAGGACTCTCACTATAGTCATCATCTTGGGTCAGGATAACTGAGTCAGATAATCTGGAAATTACGGATCACATTGTAGGTCTATTTGTTTTGTCACGGTCTCAGCATGCCCCGAATACGGTAATAATCCGTCCTTTCCCTTTCATTTCCCCCAGTGTTTCAAGGACTTTTTCTAATGCGTCTGGGGTATGAGCGTAATCTATAAAGATTGAAAAACCAGCTTTTGCTTTTATTTCATCCATCCGTCCAGGTATTGTTTGGGTTTCCTTTAGCGCTTTTTCTATAACACTCTTACTGATCCCAAGAGAAGCAAAGACCCCTATTGCAGCAAGAATATTTGAAACATTAAATGAACCTCGAAGTTCCGTTTTTACCATAATATCATCTCATGGCATTTTGACACGGAAATTCATACTTGATTTCGCGTTTTGAATATCCTCAGCTCTAATATTTGATTCATAGGATGAGCCATAAGTAAAGAGAGAATCATAAGTCTCAGCCAGGAATAATTCCTTATACTCACTCTCCATATTTATAATTCCTGTTTTTTTGACTCATGGTTTTCGTTTATAATACATGAGTTTCTTAAATATCTTGAGCTTTGTATTTACATAATCATCCATAGTTCTATGAAGATCTAAATGGTCTTGAGTAATATTCGTGAGGACTGATATATCATAATCAAGCCCCCAAATTCTATGCATTTTAATACCATGACTAGCTGTTTCAATAACGGCAATATCACACTCTTCTTTTTTTGCGATTGATAAAAGCCTCTGAAGTTCAAACACATCAGGAGAGGTCATCTTGTTAGGGTTTGCAAAGACTTGATTCCCAATCATGATATTTACGGTTGTGTACATAAATACTTTTCTTCAACTTTCTTTAAGTCATCCAGCTATGATGTTACAAGTTGTTGTTTTTCCGTTTGTTCCAGTGACTCAGATAATAGTCATGCCTTTACTTGGAAATCCATAACGGATATTCGCTATAATTGCACGAACTAAATGGTACCCTAGCCTAGCAGGATTATCAAGAGCGATCATTGCTTTTGCTTTTTGAATCATGTCTCTATGTATAAATGAAAATATTTGCATGGAGTATACAATATTTTCATCTAAGTTCAAGAAAACTCCTGCTAAATATATATAAAGATTACTCTCACTCTCTCAGCTCAAAATAAAAGTCTTCTGTCCTTTGTGTATACGTATATTTTTTTCCATTTAATAGGAGAAAAATATCATGTTCAGGAACTCAGGGCTGCTTATAAAGTGTATAATCATAATTTCTACACTCTGGATTTGGAAGCGAGTAATTAAAATTATAAAAGCTCGTCTGGGAAGGTTCTGTGTCTAGAAAAAACTCAATTCCTCTTCGAGTACCGTAATTTACTATTTCAAAATCATCCCTTGGATATATCTTAGCAGATGATGGAAGGATCACTCTCACAAATTGCCTATTTTTCGCATTTCATTGAATCTGCATCAGATTTGGGGTACTTAGCTCATATTTTCATATGGTATTTTCAATATTCTGGATATCTCATGCTGAGATCGAATGTTGCGATTGTATTTCAAACTCTACATCATAGCTGCAACTCACTCAAGAGGTCACTCTCTGAGTATAGCTTCTTTTCATATATCTATCTGACTTATTTCCAGAGAGAGAGGTATATACTGGGTAGGTAAAATCTAAACTCGAATCATAATCAACTTTTCCATTAAGAGACATGTCTGTGAGAAAGGAATTCTCTCACTCATCAAAACTCCACATCATAATATCGCGACTCTCAGCATCATGGACAAGTACTTGTAGGTAGTCAAAATACTTTCATTGATCTATCAGCTGTTTTGTGAATACTTCCATAAAGTCAAAAAGAACTTGCTTTGGACTCCCAAGTGTTCATCATTTAAAAATCTTAGCCTCGACCACGAGTGACATCATCTCAGAAAAGTTCTCACTGCTAATAAATATATCAAGAGGAGGAAAATATATAGGTCATGTTACTTCGAGAAAGTGCAGCAAGGTATTTTGATTAATATACACAATTCCATCAATATCAATACCAGCATTATCTGTGAAAAATTTTATTCCATTTGATGAATCTCGAAGATTTGCAAAATAGTTTGCGTCTCTGAGTCAAAAGCTTTCAGTGAGCTCATTGATTCATTTAGGGGCTTCAAGTCTCTCATAATCTGCAGTTTTTAGATCCCATTCGATGGCATATACATCCTTTTTTTGAAAAAGTTGAACTTTCCCTTTAAAAATCTCAAGTAATCACATACTTCACATAAATCATCATGTTGGACGAATTTCATCAGCATTTTGAAATACTATAAGATATCTCTTTCGCTCTTCATGTCACAGGAGCTTAAGAAAGTCTGGATACTTCTTATTAAGAGTTTGAACTCTCGAGAGTATTTTTTCAATTTTTATAATATTCCCCTGTCTTTGTTGTTCAAGTTCCTTACTAGGTAACCATTCTATAGATTTATAGTGATATAGTGACTTTTCAAGAGAGCTCTCAATATTGATAAGTTTGTCAGATATATTTAGAAATAATTGAGTGAAATATATATCTCGAAGTTCTTTTTCTTTTGTAAAATTATCTACTTTGCTGTACAGTCATAGTATATCATCTAGAGCATGAGTTAGATGCCGGCCACCCGAAATAATGTGCTCAGCCGCATTAATCTTGTCTCAAGGAAAGACCTTAAAAGGAGTAAAAAAAGCATCAGCGAGCAGGAGGTCATAACGAGAATTATTAATCTTCTTTTGAATTTGTTCTAGAGGAATAGATCATTCACGTACTTCTAAAAGCTTTGAATATCATGCATTTACTCTATTTTCTACAAATATTTTATCTAGAAATCATAATACAAAACATACTAAAAATGTGCAGCAAAGAAAAAATATAATTCCTTGCCGAGTACATCACTTCAGATATCTTGTACATCTCACATAAAATTCATGCAAGGAAAGACTCTTATTTTTCTTTCAAACAGTGACATCTCAACGAAAGAGTGAAGTCATAAAGCCCTGCTTTTCAAGAGCATCAAAGTTCTTTCATCTTTTTTTAAGAACTTGTATTTCTATTTTTTCTCATATTTGAATATCTTCTCTTCATAATTCTCCAATGTCTCTATGAATATTTCTCCCCTCTCTCAAGATAGTAACACCACCCATAGATCCAAGAGAAGCTATATCTATATCATTCTTATCATCTGTTTGAGAAATATCACGAAACTTCTTCACGATCAAGGGAGCTTATAAGTAAAAGTTTCCTCCTATTGTAGGCTTTTTTAGAGCATTTGGAAGAGTTTTTTTTAAATCTCTTTCTATACAATCAAAGCAATTTTAAAAAAGTAGCATTTCTCAGTTTTTTGTGTTAGAATATTAGTATATTTCTTATATAAAACATGGATATATTACAAACGTTTTCGCTCCTTTTAGATTATGCAGAAAAGCAAGAATACTCAGATGTGCATATTCACACCTGACACTTCCCTTTGATTCGTAATAACTCCTGAGACATTATTACGCTTCAGGAAGTACCTTCAGAAAATGATGAGGACATAATCTTATCCCAAATGGAAGAATCTCACGTTATAGAAATTATTAAACATTTGCTTGGACAGGGGTGATTTGAAAAATATGATCACGCTTGAGAAATAGATAGTTCATATAGTCATACAATTAGGTCAAGATATCGTATTAATTGTTATAAAGACTCAAATGGCCACTCAGTAGCTATGAGAGCAATACCACATAATATACCAACCCTAGAATCACTCGGCCTATGAGAACAAGTGAAGAGTATGTGTAGAAAATCAAAAGGTCTTATACTCGTAACATGACCAACTTGAAGTTGAAAATCAACAAATATTGCTGCAATGATAGATTATATTAATACAAATTTCAAGAAACATATAATTACGATCGAAGATCCAATAGAGTTTGTTTTTAAAAGTAAACTCTCACTTATAAATCAAAGAGAGGTCTGAATTCATACAGGCAGTTTTGCAAGCGCAATTAAATCGAGTCTTCGTGAAGATCCAGATGTAATCATGCTCTGAGAAATGCGTGACCCTGAAACTATCAAGGCAGCTATCACTCTCGCTGAAACATGACATCTTGTTTTATCAACGCTCCATACAAACGACACCGTACAAAGTATAGACAGAGTTATTGATGTATTCCCCTCAGGACAACAAGAGCAAATACGAATGCAAATGGCTATGAGTCTTGTTTGAGTAATAGCACAAAGACTTGTTCCTAAGCTTGAAGAAGATGCACGCATACCAGCGAGAGAAATACTCCTAAGTAATGACGCTGTAAGAAATCTTATCATTTCAGGAAAAACACATCAGCTTTACTCAGTAATAGAGATAGGTCAAAAACAAGGGATGATACTCATGGATAGTTACCTCATAGCACTCTATAAAAAATGACTCATCAGTAAGGATATCTTAGAAGTTTATGTGAGAGATAAGGAAAATATAGAGATTTTGCAATAATAGAATATGATAGATTTAGAAAAAATTAAATTATCTGAATACTTTAAAGAAATTTCTCTTAGATCTGGAGATATTCTTTTTAGAGAGTGAGAAGAAGATACATATCTCTATATTGTATATGATGGTGAGCTTCAAGTTGAAAAGTCTACTTCATGAGTTAATGGAGAATTTAAGACTCTTGGCCTGCTTTGAATTTGAAATATTGTATGAGAAGCCTCTCTCTCTCGCAGTGAAAAAAAACAGGTACAAATAAAGGCCAATAGAAATACTGTTCTCTTAGCAGTAGATGCAAAAAAAGACTTTCCAAAATTTGTAGAGCAGGAGCCACAAGAGGCATACAATCTTTTACTTGCTATCATAGATCTATCAAATCTGAGACTCCTGAGAGCAAATCGAGAAGTAACCGCAAATTATGAAGTATCAAAAGCTATCTCAAGTATACACCGTTTTGACTTACATACAGTCTTCTGACTTTTACAAACATTTAAATCTATTCTTGAAGCAGATTCGATCCTCTACTTTGAAAAAAATATGGTAATGGATGATTATTATAAACTCAAGTATCACTCAAACATGGAGTTCGAGATGGATAAGCAAATCTTTAAATTTCCAGAAAACACTCTTTCTCTTGTGCAATTAGAACAAGAATCTATTCCTCTTGATCGCTACACTCGATCTACCCCCCTGTTTCTTTGAGATGAAAATCATGGTTTTTTGTTAATAGGACGAAAAAGAAAAGATTTTCATGAAAATGAAGAAAAACTCCTAACAAACACTGCAACAAGTTTTGTTGGGGTCATACGTCAGAAAGAAATTCTTGAAAATGAGCGAAACAAAAGTTATATAAAAAGTATATAAAAAGTTTTGCTTTTGCCTATAAATCAGCATAATACCTGTGAGATTTATTGTGTTACTCGGTCTTCTTGCTTCATTTTTCCTTTGGTAAAACTGTATCATTGAATTACGTGTATCTCTGGTCTCAATTATATTTTTTTACCATACAATATAGATGGAAACAAAAAAACTGTTTGTAGGAAGCCTTTCATGGAACCTTACATGGCAAGACCTTAAGGAAGCTTTTGGTGAACACGGTGAAGTAGTGTATACTAAAGTTATTACTGATCGTGATACTGGAAGATCTAAAGGGTTCGGATTCGTTGAATTCGCTTCTGTTGAAGATGCTGTAAAAGCAAAAGATGCTATGGACGGTACTGAGCTAGACGGAAGAGAGATCAAAGTTGATTTCGCTGAAGAAAAGCCAAGAGATGATCAAGCATAGTTAACAGAAACTATAATGAAAAAGAGAGGAGTTCTATAACTTCTCTCTTTTTTTATATAATCCAGACCTACTAGAATTATCAATAATTATCGTTATAATGCTAGTATAATTACCTAACACTTACTTATGAAAAAACTCTTCTCAGGACTTCGAATAGAAAATATCAGAAATAACATAGTCACTATTGCTGAGCGATTCCCTATATCTTTTATTGTGATAGGACTGCTTACAGCTTCATTATTGCTTCTCACCCATGGTGATTTTTCCGGTATTTTTAGTAGCTATATATTAAGAACTTCTTTTTCACTTATCATCACTTTCTTTCTCAGTCTCTGAGTGTATATAGCCACTGAGAGTTATAGTATAGCTTGAATCAAAAAGCAGCGCCTTCAAGTCTTTCCGGTATTGTTTTGAGTATTCTTTTATCTATGATTCAAATTTGATACTTTTAGTTTTGAAACTGCCATTTTCTTCATTGTGCAACTCATATGAATCATATGATTTTTATTCTTTGCTCCATACCTCAAAAGTCTTATTTCATGAAAGTGAAAACAAAACGTATATTATAGTTACTTTTATAAGATTTCTACAGTATTCCTCATATCATTTATACTCTGATGAGTTCTCTTCACTCTCTGATCCACAGGTATTACAGCTATCATAACGCTTTTCGACATATGGGAATACATGGATAAGGTCTACTTTGATTGGGCAATTTTTTCACTCTCAGTATTTACTCCACTTTACGCTCTTACACAAATCCCAGACGCAAAAAGCTATAGCAAAGATACTTTCAAGGAAAATACCTTCTTTTCTTTTCTTATCAAATTTGCATGTCTTCCTGCTATAGCCTGATATTTTCTCATTTTATATAGTTATAGTGTTAAGGTCCTTTTAAATTTTTCTCATTGGCCAAAATGAGAAGTTTGTTGGCTTGTAATCGGTTTTTCTACCTTTTGATATACTCTGTATATATTTTCATATGTTTTTGAGGAGGAGTATTCTCTTGTAAAGAAGTTCCGCTTCTATTTTCCCTATCTCGTACTTCCACAGATTGCCATGTTATTTTATGCAATTTTTCTGAGAATCTGACAATATGATATAACCATAAATAGATATTTTGTAGTAGTATTTGGACTCTGGTTAATAAGCATATCGCTCTATATAATTTTCTCAAAACAAAAATTTCTTGCTTTCATTCCTGCAATTATTACCCTCTTCACAATCCTCATATCTATTGGCCCATGGTCAGTATATAATCTCCCAGAATCCAGACAATTTTCTCGACTCCAGAACAATTTAGAACAAGCAAATATACTATCAGGGTTCACCATTACTCCTCTCAGTAGTTCTGATGATATATCTAAAGAACTCTCTAAAGAAATATATGCTGGCATTAACTATCTTTGCAATTTTGATAATTGCCAAAGAATAAAAGAATTATTTCCTATAGAATACCAAGAAACTCTTGAAAAATACAAAGCTGACCATGACGAATATAGTAATAATTGGTTAAAGGAAAATCCAGAACCAGGAAAGTGGGAAATAGTAAACTCTATTACTACGCAGTTAAAGGTGAAGAATAGTAATTATTGAAGTGAATTTGATAATTATCTCTATCTTTACTTAGATAGTAATAACAATCACTTTCCTATTGATCTAGAATCGTATGAGAGTCTTATAGAGCTTAGCAGCTACGATTACTCTTGAAATAAAGGACTGAGATGATTTATAGATATTGAAAAAGAGTTCCTATATATCAAAAATTGAGACGATATTTTAGATACAGTCTCACTTACGGAAATATTCTCGAAACTTAAAGAAACATATCCTCAAACTGAATCGCAAATAGTAGCTCCACAAGATCTGACATTTAATCTTGTTTGAGGAAAGTACGATACACGAATCCTCCTTGAAAACATTAATCTACGCGAACCTAAAGACAGTGTAGAACCAATAAGTAGATACTACTGAAATACTAGTTGATATATACTTATAAAGAGAAGATAAGTTTAGGCAGCCTCTTTATGATCATAATCAGGAATAGATTCATCAAAGAACTTAATATCATCTACTAAACTCATTCAAGTAATATCTTCAATTGTTAGTTCAGCAGTGTTCATTCATCTGTAAAACCAATATCGTCTTTCTAATCAAAGTCCATGCTCTCACCTCTTTCATGAATTTTTATCTCCAAACTGATCATCTCAACACAAAAAAACTGTTTCTAACAGCTTACGATACTGATTCTCTCACATTATTCATTCTTCTCGCCTTAACTTTCAAAGTATATATCAGGCTAGAAAGTCAGCATGTAATTCTAAAAATCTAATAAGCTTTGTCCTTAATTTTGGATTCTCATTTATAGTATCTTCAACGGCACCCATTATCCCAAGAGTATTTTGAATATGATGTGATATTTCATGTACTACTATGTAAAACTTTGAAATTAGATCCGAAGTTTTAAATTTCTTTTCAAAAAATTCTCAGAAAAAATACTCAGGAAGCAGAATCAATCTATCATCGTCTAAGTATACTGGCCCTTTTGAGACGTTATTTCATACATTCTTTCCTCACCCAGACAAAAAGATTTTCATTTCCTGTGGAACAACATTGTATTTATTAAGTTCTATTTCCCAAAGCTCCTTTGCCATTGATATAATATAGCTAAAAGCATTCTCTAACTCTAATGATGATGTCTTCCTGTTTGTGTTAAGCGTAGTTCATACTGAGTCACTTACTAATCACCTAATTCATACATCTAATCTTGTATGAGACGAATAACCAGAATTTAAATTTCACAGTATATTTACATCCATAAAATTCTCTAAATAAATATATTATATATTTATAAGTTTGTCAATATTTGATAACTAGAACGGGAGATCTTCAACAGAAATATCATCCCCTTTTGGAGCTGGAGCACCATCATTCGAGGGAGCAGCAGTAGGTGCTGCTGATTGTCAGTCTTCACTTGGCTTCCAGTCATTAAGAGTAAAGTAATGAGTGTCACCATATTGTCCTGGTTCACGTCTCTTACTCATAGTCATATTTACATATCCTTTTTCATTTGCGTATTCCTGAAGCTTTTCAAGGTTAAAACTCAGATTATAAAATTCTCCAAATTGTCCGCTAATTGCCTTGCAGCTTGAACCATCTATATATGTTTTTGACATAACTTTCTCGCTTAGTATATAAAAATATGTCCGTGATTATGGGGATATTTCTGAGAATTGCAATGCTTTTAGTTCTCTTTTTTTGAAAATCCTTGTTCTTCTAAAACTCGTGAATCCCAGGAACACGATTCTTCACAGGAAGTTAGAAGCTTTACAGAAATAGCACTCTTTGAGAGAGTAAGACTAATATTCTCATGATCATACTTTTCTATCAATCTTCCATCTGCATAAATCTCTATAGGGCTTTGTCTCCCCTGTGTTTGGATAACAAGCTTTTCATCATCAGAGAGAATTATGGGAGCAAGACCTTTGGGTTTCCAAGGTGCTTTTGGAGTGAGGATATAGGACCTCAGATTATGAGGAAGAATAGGTCATCAGAGTGACGAGTTATATCAGGTTGACCCGATAGGAGTACTTACAATTATACCATCTCATAGCAGCGAGAGACGATGAGTATCTCACACTCTCAAATCTAGGTCAAGCATCTTTCCGTCTCAGGCTTTGATATCAAACTCATTAAGCGCTACAGCGCAAAGTTTTTCTCCTGCATGTATCTCTAAGAGTGGATAAGTTCGTACTTCAAAACTTTTCTTTTCATCAAGTATAGAAGCCTCATTAAGCAGGAAGCCTTTATTTCAAAAGTTAATTCCTAAAAATATTTTTTGCTTCATATAATTTTCTTGAATTGCTTCCAGTATACTCCCATCCCCTCACAAAACTATAATGGTTTCTGGATCTTGGTCTCTCAGGAATTTTTTTAATCTCTCACTTGAAAGTATCTCCTGGAAACTTGAATCTTCCTCAAGTTTGTACGAGCTATACAGGACGTGCTTTCCCTCGATAATTATTTTTTCCATAGTATTGTAATTTAGTTTTCTAGAAGCAGTATACTACAAGGCCCAAGCAAAACAAATTTGAAATTTTAAAATCTGATCTATAATACTTTTATATTTACTGATCCTTCTTCGTAATGCCAAACTGGGAACATATAAACTTTGAATGAAAGCACTCTGATGAAAAGGTGCTGCATTTTGCGCACCCAGCCAAAGTACAAACGGTACTCGAACTCTCAAAACTCGTTTTTGCTCTGCTTGTAGTAGAAGCTATTATTTACATAATTGGCCGAACTGAACTCCTGTCTTGGTCTATGGTGTACCTCATTATGGGGATAATCCTTGTTATAGGGATACTCTCTCTGCTGTATAAATTTTATAGGACAAAGAATAATTTTCTCTACATCACCTCTAAGAGAATTATCTTTCACTGAATCAATGGACTCTTTTGAGATCATGTTCGAAAAATCACTCTGGATAATATCAGAAATGTAGATTTTCGTACCGAGTCGCTTCTGTGAAGAATCTTCTGATATGGAACCCTTATGGTACAAACCTCAAATGATACTGGTTGAGACAATCATATCTGGCATATCAATGACGCGAAGCTCCTCACTCACTACATCGACAAAATAATTTCCCTAGACCTCGAAGAACGATCCAAGTTCAATGAATTTGATGCTACCTACTTTAAAAACTGGCAGGGCGAATAAGCCTATTTTATATCCATAATTTTTGTATTATGAAACAATTTCTAGTTCTCTATTTTGCTCCTGAGTCAGCTACTGCTGCAATGGGAGATAGCAGTGAAGAGGAGTAAGCAGCTGAAATGAAGCTCTGGGAAGCCTGGGGAGAGAATAACGCGGCTCATCTGGTAGATTTTGGAAATCCCGTTGGTATTACAGAAAAACTCTCAAGTTCTGGAGTAAGCCGTGGGGAACACAAAGTCATGGGCTACGGGATCATGCAAGCTGAAAATAAAGAAGAAATGTATAAAGTCCTCAGTTCTAACCCTCATATGGCTTGGCACGAAGACTGTACTATCGAGGTATCAGAAATACTTCCAATTATGTAACCTTATTTTTTTAGACTCGACTGAAAGTCCTCATCTTGAGGGTTTTTTTACTGCTTATATTTTCTTGCTTCTTATCTGGTTTTTCCTATCTTTAGGGTACTATTATTTACCCCCTAGAAATGCTCCAAGAACCAAATTACACCTCAGAAATATCTGCGCGTTTATCACTGAAGAACTCGCAAATAGACACAGTCCTGGATCTCATAGCAGAGTGAGCAACTGTTCCCTTTATTGCTCGGTACCGCAAGGAAAAAACTGGAGGGCTCGATGAGAATCATATCAGGGATATCATAGACCTGAGAAGTAAGATAGAAAATCTCTACAAGGCAAAGACAACTGCCATAAATGGTATAGAGGAACTGGGAGCTATGACTCCACAGCTTATGGATAATATTCTCAAAGCCAAGACCCTCAAAGAAGTAGAGGAAATTTATAAACCCTATAAATCCAAGAAGAAGACCAAGGCTATGCTCGCTATAGAGAAATGATTTCAGCCTGTTGCAGATGAGATAAAGAAAAATAGAAACCTCGAACTCAGGAACGAAGATATTCGTTCCCTACAGGAGAAATATCCTTTGGAAGAGATCATCGAATGATCACAGCATATAATCTCTGCAGAAATATCTGCCAATGCTGACCTGAGAGCTGATCTCATAGATACACTTGAGGAGCACGGGACGATTGCCTCAAAACTCAAGTGAGAAAAGATGCTTGCTAAGCTGAACGATAAAGACAAATGACAAATCGGGAAATTTGAAATATACAAAGAATTCACGTGAAGACTCGGATACCTCAAACCCTATCAAGTCCTTGCACTCAACAGATGAGAAAATCTCTGAATACTCACAGTAAAGATAGAGAAGACAGAAAGAACTTTTGAGTGAATAATGATGCACTATGCAAGGCTTTTGCAAACAAGAACTCCCTTTATAGAAATACTCCTTGAAGCCTTCACTGATGGATACAATACGCTCTTTAAATCCGTAGAGAACGAAGTCCGGGGAATGCTCTCAGAACTGGGAGAGGATGATGCTATAGATACCTTTCAGATTAATCTTGCAGGACTCCTCATGACGAAACCAGAGTATGGACACACGATCCTTGCTATCGATCCATGATTTCATGCTGGCTGCAAGATGGCTGTTCTCGATACTGGAGGAAACCCTATCCACTTTGATAAGATATTTCTTCGCTCTCCAGATAGTGCACTCATAACCCTCAAAAAACTCTTAGAAAAATACCCAATAGATATAATAGTTGTATGAAATGGAACGGGAGTCAATGAAACAGTCGAACTCCTCCAAGAAATCACCAAACTCGAAATATTTATCGTCAACGAGTCAGGAGCATCTGTGTACTCAGCGAGTAAGGTCGCTCAAGAAGAATTCCCTGATCTGGATTCTCTCGATAGAGGAACCGTCTCTATAGGTCGCAGATATATCGATCCCCTCTCAGAACTCGTAAAAATTCCTGTTGGGAGTATTTGAGTTGGGATGTACCAGCATGATATACCAGAAAAGAAACTCGAGGAAAAGCTTGGTTTCGTCGTAGAGGATACCGTAAACGAAGTAGGGATAAACGTAAATACCGCATCCAGCTATGTCCTCTCTCACATCTCAGGTATCAATAAAGCTGCAGCTAAAAAGATCTACAATCACCGACCTTACAAGTCTCGAGCAGAGCTCAAGAAACAACTCTCGGATAAGGTCTACGAACAAGCCGCAGGATTTCTCCGGGTTCCAGAAAGCAGTGAGGAGCTAGATAATACGGATATACATCCAGAACAGTATGGACTTGCCAAGTATATGCAAAAACAACAAATCAAGACTATAGACGAGCTTCGCAGACTCTACCCATCCCAACCTTCCCTAATTCTAGGGAAGGAGCAAGAGTATATTATCTCCCCTTGATATGAGGGGGAGATGTCCGAAGGACAGAAGGGATTATTGGTAACTCAAGACACTATCAGTTTTATTCTCCAGTCACTCGAGTCAGCAGGGGCTGAGAAGCGGGTCAATAGTACACATAAGCGGGCTACTGTTCGGTGAGCTGTAGATCACAAGGAGTGAGATATCGTAGAGTGAGTCATTCGCAATGTCGTGGCCTTTGGAGCCTTCGTAGATATCGGTATGAAAAACGATGGTCTCATACATGTCTCCCAAATTGCAGATAGATATATCTCTGACCCAAAGGAAGAGGTTGAGGTAGGACAAACGGTTCGGGTGAAGATTACGGGGATTGACGCTACAAGTGGAAAAGTACAGCTCAGTATGAAGGAGGTATAAGTCTTAGTTATTATTTAAAATAATTTCTTACTGCATCCTCAAACTGTTCAATAAATATTCTCTTGAAATACGAAATATTATTTTGTTCATAAAAGAGTAAACTTGCTTTCTTATACTCTATAATATCAACTATTCGATAGGAAAGTGGTATAGAATTATGAGCTAGGAGTATCGCATTTGAAAATATTCTTGCAGTTCTTTTGTTTCCGTCTTCAAATGCTTGTATATATGAGAGGAGTATAAGAGCAATGAATGCTTTCTCAAAAACTGAGTCTTTTTTGTTTATCAAAGTTATACATGCATCGAGAGCCTCTCGAATTTGAAACTCGTTATCTAGTGGCTTATAGCGAGTCCCGGTAATTCCTACACCATGCTTTCGAATATTTTTTGCTACATCAAGCTTTTTTGTGAGGACCGAGTGTATATATTCTAAGTCCTTCGTTTGCGTTTGTATAAAGCTTTGTTTGTTTTGAATTGATTCATTGAAAGCATCTTTATGGTTAAGGATCATCTGTGTCTCTTCATCTGTTTTTGACTCATCTTTGACATTTTCTTTGATAAGAGCTTCAGTGTTGAGCAATGAGTAAGTATTTCACTCTATAGCTGACGACTTCCATGAGAATTCAATCATTATTCTCTCATACTCTTTATTTATAAGTGTTTGACTATCATAAACTCAAATATTTCTAATAAACTCACTTTGCAAGCTCTCTAAATACTCTCGTTCTTCGTTTGTGAAAATACCTTCTGCAAGAGTATCAAAGATTTCGAAGTGAAAGCCCTCTTGCACTTCCCTCTTTTGATAATCTTCTTCAAAATATGCTTCTACATTTATTTCTTCAAAAATTTTATAATTCTTCGAACTATAATAGACCGTACTACGAGCTGTCCCAGATTGTGAAATAAGTTTCTTTTCAATAAGTTCTTTCAGATCCCTTTGGAGTGTCCTCTTATCTATATTTTCTTCACCTAAAAAAGATAGTATTTCTCAGCTTGAAAGCTCACCATTACTTTCTATAAATGCAGTAATCTGACTATGTCTTTCCTCTTTTTTATTCATGTAGGTATTATATATGTTACTGCGACATTTTCAAATATTTATTGCGACATTTTTATAAAAATATTATATTAATGTCTTTAGTATAGCTAAAGTATCGCGACATTCTGAACTGTCTTTTAGTGAATTTCTTTCTCTTTGGTCTCAAATTACAGGTTGAGGTGGAACAAACAGTCAGAGTAAAAATAACAGGGATTAATGAGGGAAGTGGGAAAATTCAGCTCAGTATAAAACAAGCCTCATAATCATGAGGCTTGTTTGCTATTTCAAATATTTCAAAAAATTCCTGCTACTGTCTCTCAAGTCACTCTATATTATTATACTGAATTCTGTTATTTCTTGGTTCCCCGAGTTCGCTAATTGCTTCTATATCCATTATATCAAAACTGTTTCCGAGTCCTGGCTCGATAACTCCAACTTGAAAGACTTGGATATGAAAGGTCTTGCTTACTCCTGCAAATATTTCAATTCATACATCCACGAGCGTACCATCCTCTGATATCTCTCCTGACCAAACCGGTTCATACTCACCATCAGTAATATCTACATAACTTATATTATCACTTTGAGAATGAGGTAATTGTCTGAGTTTGATATTTTTTACAAATACATTTCCATCTTCGGCAGTAATAGTAAAAGATGATATCTTTTGTGCGTAAGCATAATCAGCTACTTTTGGCGCAACAGTAGGAGTCTGAGGTTCAGTAGGCTGAGTTATCCTGAGGCTCACATCTGCGTATTCACTATCAGTAAGCTTTTGTCATAATTGCGTGAGAACTTGTGTGTGTATGATATCTGTCTGAACATATTTCGAACTATCAATAACGATAGTCATAGGATCTCCATCACTATCATAAGCAGTAAAATCTTGTATCCCAAAATTTACTTCGTCACGAATTTCTTCTTCTGATCATGTGTCTGTCATATCTACGAGAACCGAGAAGAATTCTGCGCGGCTCGAAGAAGATATATCAAAAGTTACTCTTTTACCATTCCACTGTCCAGATATCTCATTGCCTTCTGGAGATCTTATTCCATTATGTGGTACGAGGGTTATATCAGCTATTCTCGATCCTGGAGTATTTTCGTTTTTCTCAAGCGTAATTGATCCATAATCGAATTTTCCATCATGATCAGGTCCAAATTGTCTTTCGATACGTATTTCTCCTATTTCTATATCCCGAGCACTTTGATGAATATACTTGAGATCATTTGAGCTGTAGCTCAGTTTGAGTCCATCGTTTGCAACGGCTACATCATCGGTTACCACCTCATGGTAGCCCTGTATATCGGTAATTTGTCTTCCCTCTTCATCTCTTATAACGAGCATATCAGGATCTAGACCAGTATCTGTATATGCGAGCCTGAGTTTGATAGGGGTATTTGCAACAGCTCTCTCTCTAATAGTAGCTCTGAGTTCAAAAGTTGGATCATCCTGGTTTCATCCATTCACAGATCACTCAAAATCAAAAACGATTGGTTGTCCGTTTCGTATATCCTCTCCAAGTACTTCAGTGATAGGTCTATCATTTCTCTTGTCATATAATCAGATTCTTTCCACTACTTCTCACAGATCATCATGATCTGATTTCATCACGATTTTATGCACGGTAAAATATGGATATGGTGCAATACCATTTTGCATTTGCTCGTCTGATACAATATTGATCATCTGAAGTGAAAATTCTCACAGCACCACATTGCTCTCCCCTCTCGCTGCCACAACCGTTTTCGTTTCATAATCATTTCTATAAATACTCACAAATTGTTCCAGTGCTCCATCTAGTACACTATTTTCCTCTTTCACTGGTTCAGGTTTATATACTTCCTCTTCTGTAAGTCCAGCTGTTCCTTCGTTAATTACCGAGAGTGAAGCAATACTAAATAACCATCCACGAGTCGCAAAGGTATCATAGTCTGTGTATTCTTCAAAGATGATATTATGGTGAAGTGCTGTTTTCATATAGTCTTCTTGCCAGTTATCTGTAGTCTGCACTTTTTCAATCCCTCTTGATTTCAGTACCAGTTTCATAGCCTCAGTTTTTGTCAGCAGGTCTTTCGGTCTAAAATTTTCATTTCTCGCAATAAAATCAGCGTCAAGAGCAGCCTCAATATATTTACATGGCCAATCAAGTCTATCCACATCAGCAAATTCTCCCCGACATGCATCAGGCACCTCTCTCCCCGATAGTTTCATCACGATCTTCATCACAGCCTGTCTCTCAATATTCTTCTCCAGCTCATACAGCTCTGGAGTCTGGCTCTGGTCTACAATGATCTGTTTATCAGCCAGAAAGTTCGCAGATCAGAGGTCTGCAGAGGCCTGGCTTACTCAGCTAAGTCCGAGCAGGAGTATTCACAGAAGCATAACTTTTTTCATATATCAGTGTTTAGAAAGTAGAGTATATGTTTCCTATCCTAATAAAAAAAGGAGCTGAGTAAATATTAGTTACTCTCGGATCCCAAGCAGGAGCTCGAGCTAGGGCAAAAGTTCAGGTGAATATTACTGGGATTGATGTGGGGAGCGGGAAGGTTCAGTTGAGTATGAAGGAGGTTTAAAACTTTAGTTCATACTTAAGCAACCTTTCATGATAATCTGGAGAGACACTGAATATGAAAGACATTATTCAAGAAAGGTATTGTTTAAAGTCTTCAACTTTGGTATATTTATTATCAGGATTTTTTTGATTCCAACGAATCATTTCTTCTCGAAAACCTGTTTTTTGGATGTTATAGAATAATGACTTATATTTCTTAAAATATTTTCTTCAGACTGAAGAGTGTGAATTCACAACCACTCACGTTACCCTCTGTTGTTTTCCAGAAGAAATAAGAGAGATCTTATCGTAATTTGGGAAGAATCATTCTTCAAGCATTAGCTCAATAATATATCCTATAAATAAATTTATCTTCATGTTTTTATCAAATGAAAAAGTTAAATCATCAGCATAACGAGAGTAGGTAAGATTTAGTCATTCTCTTTCATTGTATTTTTTAATTAATCCTAATACCCTATAATCTAAAAAACGCGCAACCAAATTTGCTAACATGGGACTAGTTGGAGCTCATTGTGGAAGTTGATTATTATAACAACATATTCATGACAGATACATACTTGTAGAATAATCGAACTCATACAGAGTTCTGAATAATGCAAATACTCTATCTTGTGTAACGCTCGGGAAGAAATCTTTTATATCCAATTTTAGTAGGTATCTTTTTCAGACATGATAATTAGCATTATCTACAATACTTTTTCATGGAATAAATCATGTAACACCTTCAATAAGATTTTCTCAAATATTAGGATATATAATCTCCTTTAATACTTTTCTTTGTGCTCATTTTAGCTTATAAACAGGAGAATACAATTTCCTCACATCTCAGTTTTTCTTAGGAATTTCAATTTTCTTATATCTTTTTCTTTTAGATAGACTAAAAAAAGACAACTCTTTATCCGTAAATCAAAATAAATCTTTCAAGTCTAGTGAAATATTTTTTGATTTATATATAAATCATTCTCATTTTTTATTTTCTTCGTTCATATCTTTTAAATTAATAAATTGCTTGAATCTTATAAACTACTATTTTTCATTTCATGTAGATTCATAGATAAGAGATCTTTTGAATGGCTTCTAACCCATGTTTTTCGTAGAAAAACTGGCGAATGAAAAAATAGATCTTATTTATGTATTTATACGAAGTGTAAATAACTGCTTGCATAATAAAGTTTTCAATAGAATAGACTTAACCTACTCTGTAACCGAAGCTACTACTCTAGTTTATAAAATTCAAGTAACTAATTAACTTAAGTTGGCCCCATAATTCACTATTTTTCTTTTCACTGCTCACTTGAACGAAAGGCTTTAGCCTCGTCAAGTGCAGGAAAAATAAGATTTTTCCCGGAAATATATGACGATCGAAGTGAGTTGTATATTTCAGGATAATTACGGAGTAATTATAATTGCGAAGCATATTTAAGCTTTCTATAGAGTAGACTTAATCTACTCTGTGGCATAATAACCACTACACTAAATTACGGGGCTAACTAAATCAATTAAATAAACTTTCATTTTGTAAGTGTATTTAACTCATGTATGAGTTTTCATCAGTCTTTTGGATGAAAATATGTGTTTTTATATTTTTCGTACCTTTCAAATTCAGGAGTACCTTTTCTAATTTCTACTCATTTCCAACATAAATCTTCTATTCTGTCTAAATTTTCGTAAAAATCAATTTTCTTATAATATCAGAGTAATTCTAGCTTTAGTAAGTCATAATCAATTTCTTCTACTATTGTAAGAGATTCAAATATATTTTTTAAATCTTGTACAAGCGACAGTATTTTTTTAAGTTCTTCTTTAGTATAAACTTTTAAATATTTGGACTCCATGACAAAAGATTCTTTAATCATAGATAAAATTATTTCACTATTTAAATCTTTAAATAAGTTCTTTATATGTCCAAGATGATTGATGAAATCTATATATAATTCCGGTCACTTGGATTGAAGTCTTTTCGTCAGAGGCTTAGATAAGTTTCTATTAGTTATTATGAAAAATGAAATATTTCATTCTATTTTAAACTTTTGAAAATTTATGTTATTTAAGAAATTAGTTATAGCTTTGTATATACCATCACTAGTGGATAAAGTTTTAGATTCATCTCACCCCTTCGTTTTAACCTGTATAAATATAATATTATCGGTTTCACTGACTCAAGAATTAGATATAAAAGTTATGTCGTCTAGACATTCCTCCTCTCATTCTACAAGTACTTCTAGTTTAAAATCAAAATCAGGTCAGTATTTCTCTAGGCACTTTTCTTTAAATCTTGCTAATCTAGTAGCGAATAAGTAGAAGTTCTTTCATGATACCCTTTTACTCTTATCTAAAGAGTATCAACCTTCCTTCATTAAAGTATATAAGTAATATGACAGTAACCATTGGAATTTATATCATCATCACCTTCACATATCTGCGCCCATTTGATTTCTTTATAATTTAATTATTAAAATATTACACTTTTTTCTACTTTTATCAAACCTAAGCCATTCTTTAATGTGAAATTAATATTGAAAGACTAAGAGAGTGAAGAACTTAACAATACCAAAATAAATCCTATATTTCCTGAAGACCTATATTCAAAATACCTCATACGCAATAAAAAAGCACTCCTTGCGGAGTGCTTTTTACTTGAGATTCTCAGTTCATGGGCGCATCCAGATCTCAGTCTCTCAAAGCTATTATTTCATTTCTACAATCATTTCCGTAAGTGCTTCGAGTTGAGCCAGAACTGTTTCTCTTTTCTCGTCAGAGAGTCCTGTGTTTGCTTCGATCTTTACAGTATGTTCTGCAATCTTTTCTAGGATCATGTCGAGATTCTCAGTTGAGAGTCTTTCGAGTCTTGACTGGTACTTTGCAGAGAATTGTTTTTTGTACATTCCTCTCTTTACTGCTCTGTCAGAACTTTTTCCTTTGTTCTCTTTGTCCATATATTCCCCTTCAGCTTTTTCTCCTCTTACTTTATCCCCTGTTCTTTCCCCTGTTTTTTCTCCTTTTTTCTTTCCCATTTTTTTTGAAGATTCTTTTTTCACAGTCATAGCTGCAAGTACCTCTGGGTAATCAGCAAGGAGCGATGAAACCTCAGCTTCGTGAGATGTTCTCAGTGCTTCCCAGTCAGTTCTCATTGCTTCTTTTTCTGCGTCAGTCATATCTTCAGAGCGAGATTCTTTGAGAGCTGCAGTTGCTGCTTTATGATCAGTGTGTAGAGCTTCAAGTGCTGCTCTAGTGTCATCGTCTAATTGAGAAAGAAGTTCTTCTTTTGCTGCTTTCATTAATTCTTTTTCAGCTGCCATCTCAGCTTGTTTTGCCTGCATTGCTGTTTTTCTTTCTTCGAGAGCTGCTACTGCTTCTTCGTTATCTCCGAGGAGTTCAACGATTTGAGCGTGGTACGCATCTCTGAGCGCTGTTACTTTTTCCTTCATAGCTTCTTTTTCTGCGTCTGTCATTTCTTCAGAGCGATCTGCTTTGAGTGTTTCCATATCTGCTCTCATTGCTTCGTGGAGAGCTGTAATAGCTGCCTGAGTGTCCTCATCAACGTTTGGAAGTGTTTCATGTTTTTCTCCAGTATTTCTCTTGTTTTCTCCTTCACCGTAGTTCGCTGATACTCCTGTAGTAGTAAGTAGGAACATAGTTAGCATCATCAATGTCATAATACTTTTCATAGTGCAAAGCTTAGTAAATAAATATTTTTGCACCAAAAGTATATCAATCTTTGGGTAAGAACTAAGTAAGAATACTTTTTTGAGCACTTTTACGTAGCATTTTCTCATATCTTCCTATAATCAGAGAAATAATTTATAAAAGCATATGTTTCAGAAAATCATAGAGGAAATACTTGAGACGCATGATGACTTCATCTATGAGGAGCTCGAAGAAATATGTCAGCATTTTTATGAGACGATTCCGGCAAAGATAAAGCAGGAAACCAAGCTCAAGCGAGTTGCGAAGTATATGAAGTGAGAGTTTGAGATAGAAGAAAATAATCTCTATGAGACCAACAAAGGAGGAATAAAAGAATACTCCCTTGAGACGATACCGAAGTATCTGTTTGAGGGGAAGTCAAAAATTGCTTCGAGTCTGATTAATATCATAAACCTCTCAAAGAGTATTGGAGCTGAACCTCTCCTGCTTAATAGTAATCTCAAGATCAATAGTAATGACAAGATTGCTCTGATCGGGAAAAATGGTGCTGGGAAGACGACACTGCTGAAGATGATTTTGGCAAAAGCTGGAATACTCCAGGGACAGCAAGCAGAGATTCTGGATCTGGAGAATATCGATGGGCAGATAGAGATGGCTCCTGGACTCAAGATAGGATATCTGTCTCAGGATTTATTCTGGTCAGATGACAAAAATACGCTTCGAGAAGAAATGAATACCCTCTTCCCTGAAATCAGAAAGAAGATAGAGAAACTCGAGGAGATTAAAAATGATCCAGAAGCTTGGGAAGAAACTCAGAAACTCAATAGGCAGCTCGTCGAAGTAGATGGATTTAAAAAAGATATCCTCAGGCAAGAGGTGCTCAGATACTTTGGGATCACCGATGATCAGCTCGAGTTTAACGTACTCCAACTCTCAGGTGGAGAACAGACCAAGGTACAGATAGCGAAGTTTTTGATTGCTGAGGTAGACATACTTATTCTCGATGAACCGACGAACCATCTGGACATTGATGGAATTATTTTCCTGGAGAACTTTTGCAAGCAGTGGAAGAAATCTATTGTTTCTATCTCGCATGATGTGAGGTTTATCAATAACACTTGTAAACGTATCGCAGAAATCTCTGGGAAGCAAATACATAACTATGCTGGAAACTATGATTATTACATAGAGGAAAAGCAAGAGCGCTATGATAAACAGATGAAGGATTACAGTAACCAACAAAAAGAAATAGAAAGCCAAGAAGTATATATCAATAGATTTAGAGCAAACTCAGCCAAAGCTGCGAGCGTGCAGAGTCGTATCAAGGCTCTTGATAAAATAGAAAAACTTGAAAAACCAGAGAATGAGACTCTTGGGAAATATATAACGGTGCAAGCAAATATGCGACTCCCAGAAGTCATCATGAAGCTCAAGAATATAGAAGTCGGGTATGACTACCCTATCGTAACACTTCCTGAAGAAATAGAAGTCCACAAACAGGATAAAATCTGAATTATCGGGAAAAATGGAGCTGGAAAGACAACGCTTCTCAAGACTATTCTCTGAGAGCAAAAGGCATTAGATGGAAGCAGTGAGATAAACGAACGAGTCAAAATAGGATGATACGCGCAGGTACTTGAGGGACTCGATACCAGCATGAGTATCATCGCAGAACTTGGGAAACATCATGGGAATGAGCAGGAGATCAGGACTATGCTCTGAGGACTCCTCATCACGGGAGATAAGGTAGATCAGAGTATCGCTACCCTCTCTGGTTGAGAAAGAGCAAAAGTTGCACTCACGAAGATGCTCCTCTCCAGACCCGATATCATTGTCATGGATGAACCAACCAATCATCTCGATATCCACTCAAAACAAGTTATCAAAAAAATGCTCCAGAGCTTTCATGGGACAACACTGATCGTTTCTCATGACCGAGACTTACTTGAGTCTGTTTCTAATAAACTCTGGCTTATCAAGGACATGATGCTCGTGACCTATGATGAACCTAAAAAGGGATTCTCAGAAATATTTTAAATAACCCACCTCTAAATCTCCTCCCTTAAGTCTAATGGAGGAGGGCTACACATAAGCTTCTTTCCCTTAGGCTTAAGGGAAAGAATTCAAGATAGGGTTAAAATTTGAACTAAAACTTCATGTTTTCTTAAATTTTCCTACTATAATGCAATTACTTACTTGATAATTACAGAAACATGACAGAATATAATGAACTGAACGAAGAAGAAACACGGGTAATAATAAACAAAGGGACAGAGATACCAGGAAGTGGTGAGTATAATGAAAATACTGAGCCAGGAAGCTATATCTGTAGGCAGTGTGATGCTCCTCTTTATAAATCTGAAGACAAGTTTTCAGCTGGATGCGGGTGGCCAAGTTTCGATGATGAAATACTTGGAGCTGTGGAGCGTCATAAAGATGCTGATGGTAGAAGAGTCGAAATTGTATGTACCAATTGCCAGGGACATCTCGGGCATGTATTTCAGGGAGAAAGACTCACAGAAAAAAATACTCGTCACTGCGTGAATTCTGTTTCACTCAAATTTATTCCTGATGAAAAATAATTAGTAACATAAGAAAACTATGACAGAAAATAACTACAAAAAAGCTTATATCGCAGGAGGATGTTTCTGGGGAATGGAGGAACTATTTCGTAAACAAGATGGTATCATCTTTACGGAGGTTGGATATATGGGATGACATGAAGCAGATCCAACATATCAGTCACATGCAGGTCACGCTGAAGCTCTCGAACTCACCTATGATTCGGAGATTATTTCGTTTCAGGGAATTTTAGATTTCTTCTACCGAGTTCATAATCCAACAACAGTCGATCAGCAAGGAAATGATAGAGGTGCAAGTTACAGGTCTGCTGTATTTTATCAAAATAGTGATGAAAAAATATGGGCAGAAGCATTTATAGAAATAGTAAACGGGTCTGGAAGATGGAATACTCCCGTAGTCACAACTCTTGAGGAGTTTGAAGCATTTTATCCTGCGGAGCCCTACCACCAAGATTATCTCCAAAAAAGTCCTCACGGCTATACCTGTCATTACGTAAGATTCCCAAGTTATATTACGTAAATAAATATTTATTGGCTTTATTGCAATAAATGTATAAACTGATGCCCAATTAGTTAGGAATCAAAGTTTTTTAATTAGTTACATTTTATTTTTTATTTACTGTATATGCAAGGTACTATAAAAGTTCTCAAGGAAGGTTTTGGTTTCATAACTTCTGAAGAGACAAAAGACGATACTTTCTTTCATGCTTCTAGCCTGAAAGACACAAGTTTCGAAGAACTCAGTGTTGGTGATACTCTCTACTTTGAAGTAGGAGAAGGAAACAACGGGAAGACTCAAGCTATCAATGTTATGACTCAAGCTCCTGAAGAGGAAGCTGCATAGTTTTTTGCTGGTTTTAAAAGCTCAAGAAGATTTCTTGAGCTTTTTTTATTCCACTTTATTCCAGTCATCGATTCATCAAGCCAGATCCTTAACCCATTTAAATCAGTTCTCTCGCATAAACTCTCTCGTCACAGCTGATCTATTCCCATGCCAGCAATATATCAGGTATTTTTTATTTTTATCTAGTTCTAAAATTTGTTTCGAGAAACCTTCAGTTCAAAAAATAATATGAGATTGTTCATCTGAAATAACTCAGTACTCTTGTAGTTCATCTGGAGTTCTAATATCTATAAGAACTGTATTTCATGAACCGAGCTCTAAAGAGAACTCTTCAATACCTATTTGTCAGAAGTTCCCTGCGAGGGGAAGTATTATATCACTAGGAATGCTATCTTTTCAAGCCATATTATTAGCTGTTATATCGTAGATAAAGTATGTAACTATAATACCTAAAGTTATGATGGATCAATAAAGAAGTTTTATTTTATCCATCGTATAATAACAAACGGTTTCTCAGCCGTAGAGCTATTGTAGTTATTTGTAGGGGTTCTTTCCTGCAAAACCTCAGCGAGTGAGTCACTCATTTCTCGAATCTGTACTCCAGGAGCTAAGTCCCCATTTGGAGATACCGTACTCTCTATAGTATGAGTTTCATCATATACCACTAGCATGTGTCCTTTCCATACAATGATATCAAGAGGTTCTAACAGTGGAGTGATTTCTTCTAATGATTTTCATTCTATATCCAAAGGAGTTCCGTATTCTACTAGCCACGAGGTATTTCGTGGAGTGTATCCATCTGTTGCCCAGTAAATGAGACCAGAGCAATCAACTCACTCGAGCTGCCACTGCTCTCGCTTTAGAGTAGAAATCTCTCAGCTTGGGGCATAAAGTTTGAGAAGTTCAGGAATTCCGTCGGGATCATTTCCTCCCCAAACATAATCTTTTCATTCCATGTAGGTGAGTCTATTTATAATTTCTTCTCTGCTTGGGAGGCTTTTAACTCTCGCTTCTGGTTCTGCTCTGCTAATATTTCAGACAAACTCTTTATGGATATACAGTTCATTATCTACAGGATAATCTTTTGTTGATACTTGGTATATCCCGTTTCCAAGGTCTTTTTGCAGCTGGAATACTGTTCCTGTAAGTGCTACAAGCTCCAGAGCATCAATCTCTCCATAATCATCGAAGTTTAGAGTTTGACCATCATCTCAACCGAATTGGGTTTTAAAGTCAGAGGTATATAAAACAGGAGTAGACTTAAACGCTACTATATATTCTCAAATTACATATCGTTCGTCTATGTTAGCAGAGATTCTCATAAGGATCTTACTAATTCTCTCAGATACCTCTCTATTTTGAATTCACTCTATCCTATCAAGTACTTGACCAGCGACATCTGTTCACTGTTTATCTAGAGCTGAAAAGATTTTTTGTTCAAAGTTTGTAATAATCTCCTCATCAGCTACTGTGAGCTCGTAAGAGAAAACATTACTCACACTACAAAACATAAGAAAAGCTCATAAAAAAATTTTATTCATAAAAGTATCTTAAATAATATATATTCCCTAGTATAGAGAAAATCAATTGAAACAAAATAATTCTCCACTATAGTAACAGTATATATTTCGAAATATATTAAGATATGAAAACTCTCGTTCTTGGTGCAAGTTGAAATACAGGAAAACTCTTGGTTGAACAATTGTTACTTAGAAAGCAAGATATAAAAATTATTGTTCGCTGCGTAGAAAAACTTCCTGACTCATGGAAAAAGAATACTCATCTCACTATTATTAAAGCAAGTGTATTAGATATTAGCCGAGAACAAATGCAAGAACATATCAAAGATTGCGACGCTGTACTATCATGCTTAGGCCATAATTTAAATCTCAAAGGAATTTTTGGAAAGCCGAGAAGACTTGTTACTAATGCTGTCAATCTCATATGCAGCGCTATTGGTAAGAGTGAACCCAACAGTCCTGTTCGGTTTATCCTTATGAATACCTCTGGAAACAGTAACAGAGATGTAGATGAACCTATTTCAACTGCACAAAAAGTGGTGATAGCCCTACTCAGGGCACTTATTCCACCACATGCAGATAATGAAGATGCTGCTGATTATCTACGGACTCAAATCGGGCAAGATAATAGCTTCATAGAGTGGATTGCTGTTCGTCCAGATGGACTTGTAAATTTTGATGAAGTTAGTGAATATGAGCTCTTCCCTTCTCCTATTAGAAGTGCAATTTTTAACGCTGGGAAGACAAGCCGTATAAATGTTGCTCACTTTATGGCTGAGCTTAGCCGGGACAGTGAACTATGGAAGAGCTGGAAAGGGCAAATGCCTGTGATATATAATAAAGAAGCTAAAAAGACAAGCTAGTTAAGAGAAAGGCTTATTGTTATCTTTTTTTCTTTTTATTATTTTTGCTCTTGTTCTTATCTTTTACTTCCATTCTTCCCTCTTTGCCATATTTTTTTGCAGAGGGTTTGAATGTAGACTTTCTTGTTTTCTTTTTATATTTTTCTTTTCCATTTTCTTCGAAGTTTTTGTATCCAAGGACTTTGCTTTTTGATACGACTTCATCTAAATAATCTTTTTCTTCTACAACTTCTAGTTTCTGTTTAATAAGTTTTTCTATTGCTGCGAGCTCTTCTTCTTCATGGTTAATTAGGAAAGTAATAGCTGTTCCCTTCTTCCCTGCCCTGGCTGTACGTCCAATTCGATGGACATAGGTTTCAGCCTCATTTGGTATATTATAATTGATCACACAAGAGAGATCATTGATATCCAGTCCACGTGAGGCTATATCTGTTGCTACGAGGACTTTTATGTCTCAATTCTTGAGTGCAGCCAGAGCTTTTTGCCTCCCGTTTTGTGTTCTATCCTTGTGGATACAATCCACTTTTACTCCAGAGGCCTTCACGTACTCTGTAATGTACGCAACATCATCTTTTTTCTTTACGAAGACAATAATAGACTGAAAGTCTTTTCGCTTTACGAGCATTTGCAAAAGTTGCCTTCTATGAGAACTCTTTACATGATATACTTGCTGCTTGATAGTCTCAAGTGTTGGTTTTTTGGAAATAATCGTAATTTTTTCAGGACAGTGGAGAAGCGAATCTGCAAGAGCTTGAATCTTATCTGGCATAGTAGCTGAGAAAAAAAATGTTTGCCTTCGCTTTGGAATTCTTTTTATAATCTTATGAACGTCTCACAGAAAGCCTAAATCCAGCATCCTATCTGCCTCATCAAGTACCAGAAGCTTCACGTAAGAGAGTTTCACTACTCACTGACTAATGAGGTCCTCGAGTCTTCCTGGAGTAGCTATAAGAATATCTAGTCACTTCTCAATAGCCTTTATTTGATGAAAATCATTTACTCATCCGCATATCACCGTATGTTTCATATTCGAATCACTCGAGTAGGGTTTGCAGGCCTCTCAGATCTGAACAGCTAACTCTCTCGTGGGAGCAATGATCAGTGCCTCTATCTTTCTCTTTATTGGCCCGTCAGGCAGATCTTTCTCTATTCTATCATTATAGAGTTTTTGGAGTATTGGCAGTAAAAATGCAAGTGTCTTCCCACTCCCCGTTTGCGCGCAGCCTAAAATATCTTTTCATTTTGTCCCAAGAGGAATGACCTTTTCTTGGATTTCAGTAGGAATAGTAAAACCCTCTCTTGTAATAGTTTTTAGCAGAGGTGGGATCAGTCGGAGTTCTTCAAATTTCATGCGCTTATTTCGAGAAATATTTTTTCATCTGCATTATAGTTTTTATTTGCATATTTCACAATAAAAGTCGTCATCTCAGATCGTAATAAAATCTTCTTTTGGATAGATCGCAATTATTTTATTCATTTTTTCTAAATATTTTTTGCTCCCATAATGGGGAAGGATCTTCTTATCGAAAATGTTTAATCCAGTGTAATCCTCAAGACTTGAAATACTCGGATCATCTAAAGTTCTAACATGCTCGATAGAATTTCATAAAATAATACTCCCAGCACTTGACCCAATATAAATTTTTCATTGTTTCAAGAATCATTTCAGCATAGTATCAAGTCAAGATTTTTGCATTTTCTCAAGCAAGTAAAATGTGTTTCACCCAGATACAAAAATAATATCGATCTTTTGAAGCTTCTGCTCTAACTTCTCTCCTTGTGCATACCTCAAATCAATATCTATTATCTCAAATCATTTTTCCAAAAAAGCTTGTCTGTCTGTTAGTACAAAACTTTTATTTTTATACACATCTGCAGCACTTTCTATGAATCATACTTTCTTCTTTATTTCTAAATTTGGGAGCTCTTCTAAAAGCCTAGCTAACACATTAGAAAGTTTCGATGTGAGAATAATATTTGTCATGACTAATCTTCTAAAAGCCCATCTATTTGCGCTTCTGTATAGAAAGTATATTTTCTATTCATACTATCTCTTCCCTGCTTTCAACTTATCTTTCGTTTTCGTTGTCTACCATAAATTGTTGATTTCGTCCCTTTTCCTAAGCTAGCCCAAGCACTTATAGTTCAATACTTGATTTCATTTATCTCAAAAAAGCCATCCTTATCAGACGCAGGGAGAGTTTTATCTATTAAGTCACTACATATATTCTCCACCTCTTTGAGACTATACAATACAACTAATCCTCATCCCTTTGTTTTTCATTCTACTCAAGATAAGTTATTCTCTTTAATTCTTCTCATGATTGTTGTGTTAGAAATCTTCAGAGCCTTAGTTAGGTACCTAAAAACAGTTCCATAGTCTTCTCCGTCTATACAAACATAACCATTTGAATCTGCCTGATATTCGGCTTTATCATATCTTTCATATACACATGAAACTTGTTCTCTTGTATAAAAATAAACAACATTTCAACTATCCCCTAGTCTTCATTTTATTCAAACTTGAGGGGCTCTTAATTTTCTTCTTAAAGTTTCAATATCTACTCATGTATAAACCTCTCTCCAATCCTCCAGAGTTTTAAAAACTCTCCCAGCTAAAATTATTTCCCTATTATCGTTTGTTTTAGGAAGCTCTAGTTCACATGCGTCTCTAACTACATGCTCTGCATAGAACTTTTGAGCACCTCACACAGTAACTCATATGATAAATTCCTTTTCAGTTAAATGCTTCTTGGTAGTTTTATGCATCATTCAGTTTATCTTAGACCACATATCAATAGTAGCATATTTTACACCTTCTAGATATATTAATCCTTCATTATCTGCTCTGGGAAGGTCATGAAAGTTCTTAACAAGATCTAATGTATCGAAACTTTCGATGAGCCGAATATTACAGGTAGGGTTACCTGAAAGTATTTTTTGTCTTAATGCAATTACTTCATCTTGATTACTTGGACCATCAAGTCAGTTAACTAGTCTTCATTCTTTTGATATTCCTAACATCTGGCCGTTAGAAATACTACCAAGTTCTTCAGGACAGATAATATCAGGTAATATAACGGGTCTATATGTATTACCACTAGGAATTATCTGTGCGATAATACTATATGGTTTCTCAAACTTTCCATCTCTAATTTTTCTAGTCACTCTTCAATGCCTTTGCTCCAGTTTATTCATTGATAGTGTTGGGTATCAATCTATCAAAACCCTAGCAATTGGTAAATCAATACCTCTTCCACCCATCTCACAAAGAACTAACACGTCTATTTCCCCGTTATTGAAATCTTGAATATCTGACACCATTTGAATATTAGAGACCGTACTTCATGTCCAACTCCTAACTCTTAGTCCTTCTCATCAAAACCTTTCTTCAAAGTTTTCATGAGTCTGACGTACCAAATCAACACTCGGGACATATGCTAAGGTTGGAAATTCAGCTCTTCTATCTTTAGGCACTAAGTGAGAGTAAATCTCTATGACTGATCTTTCAATTTCTGCTTCTTTCAAAGCTCTATTCAAACTTTTAGACTCATATTCTCACTTATGGGTATTAATTAAATTCTCTCATATATCAGATTCATAAAGATAAAATACAGGAGGAGTATTAATTCATTTCGAAATACCATTCCTAAGTGAAACGTAATGAACTTTTTCTCAAAATATAGTAGATATATCTCTGCCATCTGGCCAATCCTCAGTAGCTGTAAGTCATATTTTCACAGCATCTGAGAAACTATCAATTATTTTAGTCCTTTTAGGAGTTAAATACATATCTGCTTCGTCTCATATCAACAATGGAACTCTATCAATAGGGATAAACTTTGATATATCTTGATTAGGATCATGTTGTAGAGCTTGAATTGAACATAACAGCGTTGATCTATCTAGAACTTTTTCTCAAGCTCACCATACTCATACGTCAATTCATAAGTCTTCTAATTGTTCTCTAATTGAGTATATAAGTCCTCTCTCAATTGATAGAACTACATTTGGAGCATCTATGTCTAAAAGTTTCTTTGCATCTTCTGACGCTTTAAGTATAGCCCCCTCAACTATAGTCTTTCAAGAGCCACAAGAATGAACTACTGAGAATTGATCTCTCCCTTCTCCTAAAGCATTCCAAACTCATAACATAGCTTCCTCTTGATGATCTTCTAATACAAAATCTGTTCAAGGAATTACCTGAGTATATTTCTCCATTTCTTCTTGAAGTGCTTTTCTAAAGTTCATAGTATAAAACATAATTATTGACTTTTAATTATTTTATACTTTTAAGCCATTAAGTCAAGAAAATTGAGACTTAAGGAAATAACGGCTTCAGCCTATTAAAATAAAAGCAACAAAAAAGAAAGAGGTTTTATTTCTTCTTTCTTACTTCAACATACAGAATAATTATACGTGCATTTACGTCTATATTATGGTGGAGTTTTTAAAGAAAAATTTGAACCGGTTATAACTCTGAGCAGTGATCTTTTTACTAAAATTTCTTCTAATATTTAAGATTATGATGTAAGTCTTCTAATTATCTCTCTATATGAATCACATGTTTCTGGACAATGATAAAATTCTGTTTCACCATTAGATGCTATATATCCATTATCACAGATATCTGCGATAGAACTACCTGTAGATTCTGATAACCCCTTCAACTCATTAAATACAGGGCTATCCAAACTACTTGGTGGAGAAACTTCTTGTGCGTTTGCTCCTGCAGTTGATAATCAGAGGGCTACAACAGCTGTTCAAATACCTTTTCTTATACTCATAATAATAGTGATTAGAGAATATATAACTACTAATTTAATCAAAAAGGGATAAGTGTCAATTTTTACGTAAAATATATATTCTTCTTGAAAGAGAATTTGAACACAAAATAATCCCTTAAAATAGGGATTATTAGCTATAAAATTTCATGGTGGAGTTTTTAAAGAAAAATTTGAACAGTTTTTAAGCTCATATCAATCTAGCAGTATCTCATTTTACTCAAGCATCCTCTCAGATGACTTCTCAGTCAATAACTTTAGTCTTTCTTTTTACTCTAAAATTTATTTGATGATTATAAGTTTCTTCTTGATGAAAATCATTTCTATCATTTTTGAAATTATATCATTGTATTTCTATATAAAATTCGTCTAATTCTAATCCATGTAATCACTTGATTTCATCATATAAATCTACAATAGCTCCATCATAATCTGCATCTTTAATTCTAGCTAAATGAGTTCAACCATCTCACTCATCTGCATTAATCATAATATTTGCAATTACATCATCAAGCTTTAGTAATGATTTATCAAACCCTTCTGGAAAAGAGTCTCAAATTTGTGACCAAATAATATCTCAGAATCTTTTTTCCGTCTCCCTATATTGATTTACTAAAGTACTTAATCCTAAATTATCAGAAATTACTTCTACATCTCCTCACATATTTTTATTATTATCAAATATAATAAAATAATAGCATATTATGTTAACTTTTACAAAAATATTTGAACACAAAATAATCCCTTAAAATAGGGATTATCTGCTTTATTTTTTACTGGTGGAGTTACCAGCAAAATTTCGCACAATTACATTCATATATAAAAGGTCTTCCTTTAAGAGAGATAAAGACCATCATAGTATTTTATATAGAAGAAATGGATAATCAAAAGAAAATGTATAGAAAAATGAGTAAAGAGAATCTTATATTTTACTGAATAGAGAAGGCAGAAGAAGACAAAGAGAGTCTCAATAATCTATAAGATAACAATATTAGAACTATATAATATATATTCAAATAGAGAATAAAATTAAGGGTATTAATTTTATATTAAAAAATAAATACATTTGTTTTATGGCTTTCCTTAAAGTATAGTCTTAAAACTAAAATCTAAAAATATATATTATGAAGTTAGTGGCAGTAAAACTTAGAAATTTCAGAGGTTATAAGTCAGAGACAGTGATTGAACTGTGAAAACTAACGGCTTTTATATGAAAAAATGATGCTGGGAAGTCTTCAGTTATGGAAGCATTAGAAATCTTCTTTAATAACAAATTGGTTGTATGTGAAAGAGATGACAAGAATATATATACAGATGCCAATGATACAAATATAGAAATTACTTGCATATTTTCAGAATTTCCATCCGAAATCACTATAGATTCAACTAGCTCAACTGATTTAAAATCAGAATATTTATTGAATGAAGATTGACTCTTAGAAATAAAGAAAGTATTTGCAACAACCTCTAAAAAGCCAGGTGAAAAAGTCTATATTGTTTGTAATCATCCATCTATAAAAGAATGAAATGATTTGATAGAAATGAAAATAACGGCTCTTAAAACTCGAGCAAATGAATTATGAGTGCCAAATGACTCGTACAATGCTAGTATAAGTTCATCAATAAGAAAAGCTATTTGGGAACATCTTTGAGAGTTATCTGAGCATCTTACTGAATTACTGGTCGATAAAGAAGACGCTAAGAAAGTATATGAGGCGCTTAAAGGCTATCTCCCTATATATGCATTATTTCAGTCTGATAGAGTGAGTAAAGATGATGACAAGGAAGTGACTGACCCTATGAAAATTGCTGTACAACAGGCTCTTTCAGAATTAACTTTGGAAATAGAATATATAAAAGAACAGGTAAAAGAAAGGGCTATTGAAACAGCAAATAGAACACTAAGTAAATTGCAAGAGATGTCACCAGATTTAGCAAATGCTCTTATTCCAGAGTTTAAAACAGAGCCTAAATTTGATTCCCAATTTAAACTAAGTATAGAGTCAGAAGAAGGAATTCCTATTAATAAAAGATGAAGTTGAGTTAGACGTCTTATTCTACTCAATTTTTTTAGAGCAGAGGCTGAAAGATTAAGAGAGGGGCAACAAGATGGTAATATTATCTTTGCTTTTGAAGAACCTGAGACATCTCAACATCC
>CALLPL010000032.1 GCA_938015455.1 uncultured Candidatus Altimarinota bacterium | reverse complement strand
TAACTCAGATATCTCTTTTCAGAGATTTTGGATAATAATTCTTCTTAGTTCATTAGGAAACTCTTGTAGTATTTCAAGATTCCTTCATTGTAAAATATCCATAGTAGTAATTTTAAAGTAAATAAAAAACTCCCAAAAATTTCTTTTAGGAGTTATAAAAATAATTGCTTCCTAAAAGACTGAGTGGGCTTCATGATGTCTCGCATATATTGCTTTCATATTCTGAAAGTAAAGAATTAAAAAAGCTGCTTTCTCTCGAAAACAGCTTTTTGATATAGTTCTAGAATTACACTCTAAAATTACACGTAAAAATCGTCTTCGATTCTTGCGCTTGATGATGGCTAGATGTAAATATTTGTGTATTCATACCCTGAATTATATCTATATTTATGCTTTGTCAATTACTCCTTCCAAATTAAACTCACATTATTTCCATACCCTTTCTCTCAGGTGTGAGTTTTTCGACGATAACTATGAAGCTCCTGTTTTGCTTTATAGGTACATATTTTTGAAAGCTCTAGATTCTCAGGTGAAATTCATAAAGCTATACATTGATCTTGCGCTACTGCTTTAATATCAAGATAGTACTTTGTTTCTTCTCCAGGGAGTAAATATTTATCTTGAAAGTTTTTTGCAACTTCTTCTCATATTTCATAACAGTTCTGGCATATTGCTGGTCAAATAGATATCTGTATATCTTCCATTTTTGAGTCAAATTCTTGTTCTAGTTTTTTAAAAGTCTTTCAAATAATATTTTTCTGAAGTCATTTCCATCCTGCATGAATAACTCAGATAGTTCAACTTTGATGATCAGAAAATATCAGAGGAACACAGTCCGCAGTAAGTATTCATAAAACTATTCATGATTGATGAGTAATCATTGCGTCAGCCTCTATTTCTTTTCAAATACTTTCTTGAGTTATAACAGCAACTAGGTCTGTATGTCTTTGGTTTGGAAAAATTATCTTTTCCTCTGGAAATCATATTTTCTCTACAAGCTTCGTTTTATTTTGCTCAGCAAACACCTTGTCATCTCATACATAGTATGGGCAACGAAAAAAAAGAGGTTTTCCAACTACTGTATAATGTATATTTTCTGAATGAAATTGTTGCATTTATTCTTCTTTCTTTCTATAACTGAGTGCCTCAAGTATATGAAACGTTAGTATGCTACTCGAAGATTCTAGATCCGCAATAGTTCGTGAGAGTTTTAAGATTCGATAGTAACTCCGCGCTGAGAGATTCATAGCTTGTACTGCCTCGGCAAGAACTCATTCTCCCTCTGGATCTAGGATACAGTATTTTTTTATATCACTCGTATGCATTTCAGAATTTGATCAAATATCGCTTCCTTTAAATCTTGTAAGCTGAATATTTCTAGCTTGCTGTACTCTTTTTTGAATAAATTCAGATTTTTCTCCTACTCACTTCTTAGACTTCTGGAAATCCTCTGTTGGAACCTTGGGAACTTCGATAAACATATCTATTCGATCAAGTAGTGGGCCTGAGAGTCTTCCCCTATAGTTTGCAACTTGATTATTAGAGCAAATACAATCCTTATCTGGGTCAGTGAGATACCCACATGGACATGGATTCATAGCTCCTACCAGAGAAAACTTTGCGGGATAGTTATAGCTTGCATTGACCCGAGTTACGGTTATTTCTCAATCCTCGAGTGGTTGCCTGAGTACCTCTAATACCGTCTTTGGAAACTCAAGAATTTCATCCAGAAATAACACTCACTTATGAGCGAGTGATATTTCTCCTGGACGAGCATGAGTTCCTCACCCAATAATTGAGATACTACTCGCAGTATGATGTACTCATCTAAATGGTCGAGTTGCAATAATAGGTTTCTCATCTGAGAGAAGTCCCGAGATAGAGTATATCTTTGATATCTCTATTGCCTCATCTATAGTCAGTTCTGGGAGGATCGTAGCAAAAGCTTTTGCAAGCATAGTCTTTCAGCTTCCAGGAGGACCTTCCATCAAGATATTATGTCCCCCTGCAGCAGCTATCTCCAAAGCACGTTTTGCGAAACCCTGTCCAATAATATGAGAAAAATCTCGTACTTCTTGAAGCATAGAATCATCATCTATACATGACAAATCAAGTATCGGTTCAGGAATATACTGTGTATCTTTATTCAATATATCAATGAGCTCCAGAAGATTCTCTATTTTTATCACTTCTATATCTGGAATAATCGAAGCTTCCCTTGTATTCCCTGCTGGAATAAAAAGTCTCTTGAATCATTTTTCCTTTGCTCCAATAGTTGCTGGGAGAACACTGGAAATAGACCTAAGTGATCCATCAAGTGATAGTTCTCAGAGAAAGACGCTGTCTCTTACCAGTTCGTCATTTTTTATATAGCCTTGATCTAAGAGTATTCCTATAGCTATCCCTAGGTCAAAACTCGGACCAGATTTCTTGATATTTGCTGGAGCCAGATTTACAGTAATCCTACTGGGAGGTATTTTTGCCTGACTAGATTTTAAAGCGCTACGAAGTCGTTCCTTACTCTCCTGTACTCATTGATCTGGGAGCCCTACTATCGTAAAAGCTGGAAGTCCCTGATTAATATCTACCTCTATATCTACAATCGTAGAATCAAGTCCATTCACCGTTATTGCGTGTACCAACGAAATCATCTCAAATAATGTTATATGCTAAAAACTACGTATATATCTCAAATATATACTATGAGTATATATAGTATATAGTTTTTGCAAAACTTTTTTTACTATTTTCGAGAAATCATAAAGATTGTTTTAAGTGTTGTAGCAAAGCTTGGGTCCTCTACTCTTACCCCAGAATACATTCATCATTTCAAATTCAAAATCAAAACCTTACTATCATATATCGCAATACTTGAAGATATTTCTCAATAGTTCAGTGAAAATACATCAAGCTTCCTGAAATGCTCACTATCGTGTTTTTGAATCTCTTGTTCTACTTCTCAAGCAGAGCCTATAGACTCACAAAATACTTGTGTTCGTACCCGTTCAGCAATAAAGTTATCCATGAATTCCTCTCCAAATGCTTCTACTAAATCTGCATGTGCTCCAAACTCATAGAATACTTTTTCTTTCGTGTTCAGTAATTCCCTGTAGGCATTCGCGCAAGACTCCTTGCCATCGAGGAATATGATTTTTGGTTTTACGAGGACGTTCTTATTTTTTTCTCGAAGTTCTGGTATCATGTTTTTAAGAACTTCTTGCCTGAGAAGTAGTTCCTGCTCTATAGAGTTTTCAAGCACATCTATATCTGTTTCGTAATAACCCGTATTTTTTCTGTAACTCTTTTTGAGAAAACCCTTTTCCCAAAGAGCATCAGCTATGAAATTTATACTCGATTTTGGGTATCCTAGTTTTCTTGCTATTTCAGAAGCGCTTGAACTCCCATACTCTACGAGGTAGAGGTAAATCTCTTCTTCTTTCTGAGAGAATCATAGTTGTTGTAGTTCATTCATATCGACAGTATTTACTGATAGTTTAAATAATTTAAGTTACCTTTTACTTATAATTCTCATAAAATCAAGAATATATTTTATCATGTAATACTAATAAATTATGAAAAGTACGGAACTTCTTTATTTACAAGACAGCTACCTCTTTACTGAAAGCGCAGAAATACTCGAGATTTCAGAAAATGAATTTTGAAAATATATCATCCTAGATAGGACTATATTTTATCCTCAATGAGGCTGACAACCAAGTGATATGTGAATTATAACTCTCTGAGAAAATAGCTTTAAGGTTCACAAATGTATGCTGGATTCAGGTTGAGTCGTATACCATTACGGTGAAAATACTTATTGAGAATTCAAGATCTGAGATGAGGTGACACTAGATATAGATAAAGACTATCGAATCACAAACTCACGAAACCATTCTGCTGGACATCTAGTTGATGTTGCCATGGATATACTCTGATATGACAGATTTCTTAAAGCCTGAAAATGATTCCACTTCCCTGAAGGATCTTACGTGGAGTATTCCGGAGAAATTCCTGAGGACTTAGAAGTCATGAGAGAGAAACTCTCCGCAACTTTTGAAGAGCTTTCAGAGAGAAGTATCCCTATCAATGTGAAGTACGAGTGACTCTGAGAGCTCGAAGCCCCAACTGGGAAGTCTCCTCGTTGGGTAGAGTTTGAGTGATACGTCTGATGTGGATGTGGAGGAACCCACGTAAAAAACTCTTCCGAAATTGGAAGAGTTTCTGTGAGGAAGATGAAGTATAAGAAGTGAGTGTTGAAAGTAAGTTATGAAACTGAAAAACCTAATCATCTGCCTTCATATAAGCCACGTGCTTAGTGTCTTCTTGATCTCTAAGACTAAATAATCCTATTGCAGAATCTTCAACCTCCATCGTAGACAATCAAATCATACTAAAATTATCAGGATTTCTTTGATCGTTAATACATAATGACATTTGAGTTAGATCTAACTCTGTGATTGCTTTTTGAAATTTTACTTGAGCCTCAGCCTTGCTATAAGTATCTCATTGATGGTTAAAATTATATGCAATCCCCTTAATTTTAAAGGCCTTTATTCCACGTCAATACTCTTTCACAATTGTATCTCAGACAGAAATTCAGAATTGAGCTAACATTCTATTAGCAGTTTTCTCATCACATAGTAAATGGTTTTGATTAGCAATACTCTTTCATTCAGAAAAGCTTGTTTCGTGAACAAGATCGTTTGCAGCAGCTGCAGTTCAAGTTATATCTCAATTAAATGGAATAACATCATTACCACTAACTCATCATTCTCCTGGTTTTTCTGACATGATTTGTAAATTTAAAATACTATATATTATAGTTACCTTATGTAAAAGTCAAATTATTCTATAAAGCCCTCCACCTGAGCAGCTACGAGTTTTGCGAATGATCATTTCTTTGCTACGAGATCTTTGTAGCTTCCTTGCTCTATAATTCTTCCTCAGTCAAAGACGAAGATTCGGTCGGCTTTTTTGATCGTTGAGAGCCTATGAGCGATGATAAAGGTTGTTCTACCCTTCATGAGTTCATCAAAAGAGGCTTGGAGATAGCGCTCAGTTTCTGCGTCAAGAGCTGAAGTTGCTTCATCAAGAACAAGTATTGGGGCATCTTTGAGGAAAGCTCTGGCTATTGCGAGACGCTGCTTCTCCCCTCATGAGAGTTTTACTCCCCGCTCCCCAACTACGGTATCAAGTCAGTCACTCAGGTTTGAGATGAAGTCACTTGCGTGAGACTTGTCTGCGACTCTTTCTATATCAGCTCTTGTTGCTGTATCATTATCGAGACGAATATTGTTTTCGATCGTAGTATTAAAGAGTGAGTTATCCTGGAAGACGACTCAGATATTTTTCCTCAGGGAGTCTTGTGTTATTTTTGAAATATCTTGTCCATCTATCAAAACAGCTCCCTCTTGAGGGTCAAAAAATCTGAGGAGGAGATTCGTCATTGTAGTCTTTCAAGAGCCGGTATGACCAACAAAAGCTACTTTTTCACCTATTTTTATATCTATATCTATATTTTGAAGTACTTTCCTCTTCCCATCGTAGGAAAAGGTCATGTCTTGAAATGTAACTCTTCATTGAGCTTTGCTTAAGCTTGATGAATTTGGAGCATCTTGAACTTCGAGCCTTGTATCAAGTATCTCGAAATATTCTCTAATTCCTGCAAGTCTCCAAAAGATCCCTTCGATCGTCCAGGTAATATCCTCTATGGCAGAGAGAAATATCGTAGAAAAACTCAGAAACATCACTATCTCACCAACACTAATCTCTCATAAAATAAATAAATAACTTCCAAAACTAATTACTCAAATCGATACAATAATCCTAAGGATTTGTGAGAGACTAATAATAAAGCCCCACCACATGAGTACAGGGTATTGCTTCCTCAGACGTAGATCTGTTAGATTCTCTAGTTCACTCTTCTTCATACCACCAAGGGTGAAACTCTTAATAATGGGGATATTCGTAAACGTATCACCATAATGAGAGGACATCTCACTATAAATTGGCTCTATTGAATCTTGCTTTTTAAACGTTTTTATCGAAAGATAAATGGTCAGCGCAGCAGAAAAAACTCAAATTACTATAACGAAACTCCCCAGCTTCCAATTAAAATAGAGCACTATAGGGATCATGATAAAAATAGTGAAGATGCTTGGGATCATACGTCTAAAAATATTTAGCCTGACTTCAAACATCCCATCAGTACCTTTCGTAACTTTTTTCACAAGTTGTCATGAGTTTGCATCCATGTGAAAACGCATAGATAAATTCATAACACGAGAAAAGAAACCTCGCACATTATTATTAAACTCTTCATGAGAGAGTCTATCAGAGTAGATAGAAACATAGAGTCGTACGAGAATTGTGACTATTCAAACTACTACCCAAAGTATTAGTGTGTAGAAAAGTGATTGGTAGTTATTTATTTCTGTATCTTCAAAAGCTATCAAGATATCAATAACCTCTTTGAAAAAAATTGGTTCTATAAGCACCAATATAGCAAATATAAGATTTGCAAGTGTCAGAGAAAAAACCATAAGCTTCCTCTGTTTTAAGAGTGATAGTACTCTTAATATAATTTGAAACATAATTTATTAAATTTTGAATTGTAAAAGCGTCGAATTACTCGTGAGTATTCGTAGTATAACATATTTTATTTTTGTATTAAAAAAGTCTTCTCTATTCATTCGAGAAGACTTTTAAATGAAAAATATATGTGAATAATTATTTATATTTTGAATAATCAAACATCTTCATCTCTCCGTCTACTCGGCGAATAATATCAAGAATAACTGCAACGATAATTATGAGTCCAGCTCATGAGATAACCAGATCAACTGTTTGCCCGAGAAACTTTCCAAGAACATATGGAAGTACGGCAATAAGCGCGAGGAATCATCCTCAGAATAAATTTAAGTGATTTGATACTTTTTGTAAGTAATTAGCTGTTTCCTCTCCTGGACGTACTCCTGGTATATATCCTCATCGTTTTTGTATGTTTTCTGCTACTTGTTCAGTGTTAAAAGTAATTGATACATAGAAGAACGAGAATGCGAGAACAAGTGCAAAATACACAGCTATAAATACCCAAGATGGATTCTCTAAACTAAAATAAGTAATAAGCATATCACCTATAGCAGAAGCTCTTTCTCAGTTAGAGTTTGAAAGTATTTGACCAAGTATTGCAGGAAAAGTAACAATGGAGATTGAAAAGATTATCGGGATCATCCCAGCTTGATTTACCTTGATAGGAAAATATGATTTTTCTTCACCTCCTGTTTTTGCATATATAATAGGAATTCTTCTGTGCCCCTCAGTAAACTTGATAATAATATAGATAATAACAAGTGTTGCTATGAGGAGTGCTGCAAAGAGTGGATATTGGGCAGAGTTAATATATCCCATAATAGTGCTAGGAGTAGCTGAAAGGACTCATGCCATAATGATAATCGAGATACCATTTGAGATACCATACTCTGTCATAACTTCACCTAGCCACATGAGAAAAATAGTACCAGCTGTAGCAATAGTCATTGCCATAAGAACTGTTTCCATATCATTTGTATCAATAATACTTCCTCCAGCGAGAGAGTTGAGAAGAACAATCATTCCATAACTCTGTAGGAACGCTATAGGGAGAGTAAGGAGTCTAGTCATTTTTGTAATTTTTCTCTGTCCTTGTTCTCCTTCCTTTTGCATATCACCAAGCTTTGGTATAATAACTCAAAGAAGCTGGATGATGATCACTGCATTAATATACGGGGAAAGTCACATCAAAATAATAGAGAAATTTTCAAGTCCTCATCCCATAATTGCTGAAAAGAATGCAAGTCCTCTCTGTCCATCTATGATGGCTCAAAGACCTTCTGTATTTACTCCTGGAATAGGAATAACTGAAAGAAACTTGTATACTAAAACAAGCAAAAGAGTCGCAATAATTTTCTTACGGAGGTCTTTTATACTTACGATTGATTTAAATATATCTACTATCATGAATGAGTTATAAGAAATATTAGTTTTCTCTACTTACCACCATCAAGTTCATCTTGCCATTTCTTCAGTTCATCCCATTTTCAGTCAGCAGCCATCTGTGCTTGTGCTGGCCAAGTATCAGGAACGTGACTTCCTCTCACGTCAGCTATCATTTCTGCAATTTTTCCTGCATCTGTTTTAGCAAGATCAGCAAATGTAGCTACTCCTCATGCTATAAGCGTCTCTGCAATTTTTGGACCGATCCCCTCTACTTTTGTGAGATCATCTTTTACTGATGAAGCTGCTTTCTTTGCAGGAGCTTTTTTAGCTTCTGGCTTTTGAGTTTCTTTTTTTACTTCTGGAGCTTTTTCTTCTTTTATTTTTACTGTTTTAGTTGCTGGTACTTTCTCTTCAGTTGAAGCATCTGCCGAAAGAAGTACTATTTTTCATCCAGTTTTCTCAACCGCAGCAATTGCTGAAGCTGAAGCTGCATCTACCTCTACATCACATTTTGTCTTAAGTTCACCACTACCAAGAAGTTTTACTGGAAGTGTTTTTTTCCTAATTATATTTTTTTCGAGAAGAACTTGTTTCGTTATTTTCTTTACTCCAGACGAGGCAAGGAGCTCTATATCTGAAATATTTACTACATTAAAATGTTTTGTATATCGAGCATTTGAAAAACCCTTGAGCTTTGGCATTCTTCGAAAGAGTGGAGTTTGTCCTCCTTCAAACCAGTCAGGCACTCCTCAACCAGAACGAGCATTTTGACCATTCATTCCTCTTCCTGAAAAAGTTCCCATTCCAGAACCATTTCATCTTCCAACCCGTTTAGATGGTCTTCTTGATCACGCGTTTGGTTTAATTGTTTTTGTGCTTAACATAATTTCTTATTATAAATATTTAGACTTCTATTTAAATGACTGAAGAGCTTTTAAAGTTGCTTTGGCATTATTGAGAAGATTAGAAGAACCGTATCTCTTTGCAAGTATATCTTTATATCCCGCAACCGCAAGAACCTTTCTTGCAGATCAACCAGCTATTATCCCCGTACCCTTTGAAGCTGGGTGAAGCATAACAGTAGCTGCTTTAAACTTTGCTGTGAGATTATAAGGAACCGTTCCTTCGTTAATATCAACAGTAATGAGATTCTTTTTAGCGTCAGCAATAGCTTTAGCAATTGCATCTACTACTTCCCAACTTTTTCCTGTACCAAGACCTACTTTTCCTTTCCCGTCTCCAATAACCATTACGGCTCTAAAACGTAACTGACGTCCTCAAGCAGTAACTCTTGTTACTCTATCAATAGAGAGAAGTTCTTCTTTAAACTCTTTTTTTGGTTTAAAGTTATCTCTACCTCCTTTTCTCGGGTTTCTTTTTCCTTCAAATGCCATACAAGCGTATATAAGTAATTAAAATTTGAGTCCTCCAGCACGTGCTGCATCAGCAAGGGCTTTTACTCTACCATGGTAGTAAAATCATCCTCTATCAAAAACAATCTCTTTGAGTTTCAGATCTTTTGCAATTTGTGCTATTTGAGTTCCAACTTCTGCTGCTTTTTCAATCTTTGATCCTTTTGTAATCTTTAGATCAGAGCTTGCACCCAGAGTCTTCCCAGTAGTATCGTCTACAAGCTGAGCATAAATATGAGTCGTACTTCGAAAGACACTTAATCGAGGACGTTTTGCAGTCCCTAAAATTTGAGATCGAACGCGAGCTTTTCTTCTCAGTCTATTTTCTTGTTTTGCTAACATAGTACTCTAAATTATAACTTAAATATTATTTTGCACCAGTCTTTCAGGCTTTTCTACGAACATGTTCTCCTTGGTATCTAATTCCTTTCCCTTTATAGGGTTCTGGTTTTTTCTGTGCCTTAATTTTTGATGCAAATTGTCCAACAAGTTGCTTATCAATACCTGATACATGGATTACATTCTTCTCTTTTGCATCTGCTTCTACTTTGAGTCCTGCTGGAACTTGCATTTCTACTTTATGAGAAAAACCAACTGCAAGAACAAGTTTTTGTCCTTGAGGCTCAAATTTGTACCCAACTCCATTTATCTCGAGAGACTTCGTGAATCCAGTTGAAACACCTTCAATCATATTCGAAATAACTGATCTTGTTGTTCCCCATATAGCTTTTGAGTTTTCATTTTTTGGTTTCACAACTACAGTTCATTCCTCTACTTTCACATCTACCAATGAAGAAAAATCAAAGCTTAAGTTTCCTTTCTCACCTTTCACGTTTATCGTATTCCCACTTACCTGTACTTCTACTTTTTCTGGGATTGTTACGGGTACTTTTCCAATTCTCGACATAATATTAACTATTTTTTAAATAAATTACGAGTCTGAGCTTTACTCAGCTCTGCATTTTTTAGTAAACCTCGCACAGAAGTTCTCATCCAACATTGAGACTTCGAGCCTCATATCATGTAACCACTCATTTCGGAGTTGAAACAATATAAATTCCTTTACCATTTCTAGACTTACGTATATCTTTTGAACCAAGGTAGATTCTCTGCCCAGGTCTTGATACACGCTTAAATGTTGGAACGTATAAGGTACTCCTTACATTGTTAAGAGTAACGAGAATTTCTCTCTTCCCTCCATCAAGATCTATGATTTCATAGTCAGCTATATACTTGTTCTTCTTAAGAATCTTGAGTATATCTTGTTTCATTTTAGAGAAAGGAACTCTCATATCTTCCTTTCGAGCAAGATATGCGTTTCGTATTCGTGTGAGTAAATCTCCAATAGGATCCAGTATCATATGACAGTTATTATGGAACTAATATATTTTTTCTTTTTTCTACCAACTTGATTTTCTAACTCATGCTAGCTCTCCAGCATTCGCTTTTTCTCGGAAGCAGATTCGACATATGTCAAATTTTCCAAGATACCCTCTTGTTCTCCCACATACGTTGCAGCAATTAAAAACTTTTGTTGCTTCGCGAGGTTTTCTTCCTTCAGCCAGAGCTATAAGGAATTTCTTTTTCAGTTTTTGAGATTTTGCAATCTTTGATTTTCTAGCCACCTGTAATTGTTTAAAAAGTAATATTACTTTGCAAATGGGAATCCCATTTGAGTTAAAAGTTCTCTTCCAGCCGCTTTACTCGTAGCTGTTGTCTTTACGGTTATTTGTATTCCATGGTTTTTTACAACATCATCTTGTGGTACTTCTGGAAATATTGTATGCTCCTTTATACCAAAGTTATAATTCCCTTTATCATCAAAAGATTTAAAACTAATACCACGGAAATCTCTCACACGTGGAAGAACTATATTGATAAGTTTCTCCAGAAAATTATACATATTATCACCTCTAAGCGTTACAGTAAGCCCAACTGGCATACCAGCACGGAGCTTAAAGTTAGAGATTGCTTTCTTTGCATGCTTTACAATCGGAGCCTGCCCAGCTATGAGAGCAAGATGCCCTTCAAGAACAGAATAATCCTTGTTTCCTGTACGGATATAGGTACCTATACCCATATTAAGAACAACCTTTTCAACTTTTGGTACCTCCATAATGTTTTCACATTTGAGAGTCTCCTTAAGCTTTGGAACGATTTCTTTTTTATATGTATCTTGTAAACTCATTTGTTAGAGGTAATTATTTTATAATACAATCTTTTGGAGCCTTCTTCTCCAGCTTTACTGCTTTTTTAGAGTAACGAAATTTCTTCTGTTTTCCTTTTTCGTCGATCATCACGAATCAAACCCTTGTTGGTTTCTTTGTCATTGGACATTCAAGCATAACGTTTGACGCGTCTATTGCCTTTTCCATTTTTATGATTTGTCCTGGGTTTCCTCCTTGTTTCTTTATGTGTCTTGTTGCTATATTTACCCCCTGCACAATAACTTTTTTAGTTACTGGGAGCACTTTTTGTACCGTTCCTGTCTTTCCAGAATCCTTTCCAGACATAACGATGACACTATCTCAATTACGAATTTTCATATAAATCTATTCTAAATACATAAATTACAATACTTCTGGAGCCAGTGATACAATCTTATTGTATCCTTTACCTTTTAACTCTCTTGCAACTGGACCAAATATACGAGTACCTTTAGGAGTTCCAGCATCATCAATAATTACACAAGCATTATCATCAAATCTAACATAGCTTCCATCTGGTCTACGAACTTCTTTAGAGGTTCGTACAACAACAGCTTTTACTACTTTCTTTTTCTTTATAGCTCCATCTGGAGAAGCCTTCTTTACTGAACACACAATAACATCTCCAATAGATGCATATCGTCTATGCGAGCCACCTAGAACTTTGATACAAAGAACTTCCTTTGCTCCAGAGTTATCAGTAACGGCTAATCTTGTTTCTGTTTGTATCATATTCTAGTTCAAATTTTTAAAAATATTTACTATGCAGCGAGTTCCCATCTCTTGAGTTTAGAGAGAGGTCGTGACTCACTAATAGTCACTTTATCTCCAACTTTACAGGTATTTTTTTCATCATGTGCGTAAAACTTTTTCGTTCTTTTATACTTTTTATGGTATTTTGGGTGAGTCTTACTCGAATCAACAGATACAACTATTGTTTTATCCATTTTATTACTGATGACTGTTCCTATTATTGTTTTCATGTTTGTAGAAAAATTGTACTTTAAATATTAACTTTTTGCCTTAGTAAGAGTTTTTAAGCTGGCAACATATCTTCTGAGAGCTTTCATAAGATGTGTTTGCTTAAGTTCTCCCACAGCAAGTTTCATAGAGAGAGTATAGAGAAGTTTTTCTGCTCATTTTGCTTCTTCGCGAAGTTTATCCGCAGAGAGTTTTGAAAGAGCGTCTTTCGACTTCATGTTTAGATCTTTTATTTCTTTCACGCTACTAATTTTAATCAACTATAATTTTTGTCTTTACTGGGAGTTTGTATGAGGCAAGCGTAAAAGCTTCCCTTGCAACTTCTGGAGAGACTCCTGTCATTTCAAACAGAACTCGTCCAGGTTTCACAGGAGCTCGATACATTTCTACAGATCATTTACCTCAACCCATTGGTACCTCAAGAGGTTTAGCTGTAAAAGCCTTGTCTGGGAAAATACGAATCCATATCTTTCCTCCTCTCTTTACGAATCGAACCATAGCACGTCTTGCAGATTCAAGCTGACGAGAAGTTATAAAACCTCGCGTAGTAGCCTTTAATGCAAATTCACCAAATGCTTTCTCAGATCCTCTGGTTGCAACACCTTTGAGTCTGCCTCGCATAGGCTTTCGGTATTTGGTTTTTCTAGGTTGTAACATTGTAAGCTTGAGTTAGTATATAAATAAAATCTATGAGTCAAGTTTTTTTGACTTCTTGTATATATCTCCTTTGTATATCCAGACCTTAAGTCCGATTGTTCCATAGACTGTTTCAGCTCTGATAGTAGTATAATCTATATTAGAACGAATAGTTTGTGTTGGAATATTTCCTTCTTTAAAAGTTTCTTTTCTTGCGATTTCTGCTCCATTAAGTCTTCCTCATACTTTTACTTTTATTCCTCCAGCTCCTTTTTCCATTGCTTTTTGAAGTGCTTGCTTGATAGCTCTTTTATATGGCATTCTTTTTTCTATTTGGTTTGCAATAGAAAATGCTACTATTTTTGCATTAATATCTGGCTGCTTAATTTCTTTTACATTGATTGCAAATTTTCCTCCTATCTTATTTTGAAGTATCGTTTTAATATTTTCTACGTTTTCTCCAGTCTTTCAGAGTATAAGAGAGGCTTTTGAAGTAAAAACATCTATTACAACCATATCTTGGTCTTTAGAAATAAGAACGTCTCCAATAGGTATCCCTGTAAGCTGTTTCTCTAATATTTCACGAATTTTAATATCATCTCCAAGAATATTTTTATAAGCCTTCTTATCACCATACCAAGATGATTTCCAATTTAGAATATATGGGATACGAAACGATATTGGACTAACTTTATGTCACATAGGACTAGAAATTTATAGTGTAAAATTCTTTATAGTGGTCTAGGGGATCCCCGGGTAACACTCTACTATATTATTGAACCTGAAGTTCAAGATGTACATTCGATGTTCTTTTGAGAATCGGGTGCATTCTCCCTCTTGAAACAGGTCTTCCTCTCTTGTATACAATACCCTTTGTGATAATAAGAGTATCAAGTTTTAGCTCATCTCTCTTTTGTTTATCATTATTCTCAGCGTTTGCTACAGCAGAATGAAGAATCTTGTATAAGATATCAGCACCTTTTCTTGGAGCAAACTTAAGAAACTTCATAGCTTCTTCTGCTTTCATTCCTCTGATCACCTCTGCAACTACTCTGAGTTTTTTTGGAGATATTCGTACATTTTTTGCGTATGCTTTCATGAGCCTATATTAAAACTAAATATATAAAATTATTTATTTCCTGAGTGTCCTCTAAATGTTCTTGTCATAGAAAACTCTCCAAGCTTATGCCCTACCATATCTTCTGTAACAAATACAGGAGTATGAGCCTTACCATTATGAACACCAAATGTATGTCCTACAAATTCTGGGATAACCGTACAATTTCGTGCCCAGGTTTTGATAACCGTTTTCTTTCCTGCTTCATTAAGTTTTTCAACTTTTTTAACAAGTCTGTCGTAAACGTAAGGTCATTTTTTTAAACTTCGAGTCATAGTTTTATATAAAGAGAAATAATTACATCATGAGTTTTCATTTTCGCGTCTTGAGAATCCACTTTCCAGTAGTCTTCTTTCGACTTCGAGTCTTCTTTCCGAGTGCTACACCTCCCCATGGAGTTTTTGGAGCTTTCATACCAATAGGAGATCGGCCTTCTCAACCACCATGTGGATGATCAACAGGATTCATGGCCTTACCACGAACTGTGGGTCTTTTTCACATCCATCTGCTTCGACCAGCTTTACCTATTACTACCTGATTATGATCTGGGTTAGAAACGGATCCAAGAGTTGCGTAGCATTTTTTATGAACGAGCCTAATCTCTGATGAAGGCATTTTAACCTGTGTGTATTCTCATTCTTGAGATACGATAGTTCCTTTTGATCCAGCTGATCTTATAGAACCCGCACCTTGATCAACAATTATTTCAAGATTATGAATTTCAAGTCCAACAGGAATATTTCCTATCTCCATTCTATTTCCACTTTTCAGTGGAGCTTTTTCTTCTGTGATAATATTATCTCCTACTTGAACTTCACTATGAGCAAGAATATATCTTCTCTCTCCATCCTTATAACATACAAGTGAGATAAAGGCTGTTCTATATGGATCATATTCTACTGTTTCAACTTTTGCTGGGATTCACTTCTTATCTGTCATATAAAAATCTATCATACGATATTTCTTCGCGTGACCCCCTCCTTGATGACGAATAGTAATTCGACCTGTATTATTTCTCCCCGCAGATTTTTTAAGATTTGCTGTAAGAGACTTGTGAGAAGACTTTGTAGTAAGCTCAGCGTAGTCAAGACCAGTCATTCCTCTTCGTCCTGGAGTTGTAGGTTTAAATTTTTTAATTCACATAATTCCCGTTTAAATAAAATAATTATTTCGTAAGTGTAACATCGAGTACATCGTTTGCATTTTTGAGAGTGACATATGCCTTTTTTGACTCTCTTTTTCTTATTTGCATTCCTCTTTTCTTCCCATACTTAAACTTTGCTCTGGTATTAAGGATATTTACATCAGCAACCTCTACTCCGTAGAGCTCTTTTACTGCCATTTTAATATCAATCTTTGTTGCGAATGGAGCGACCACAAAAGCGTACCTTGGTTTTCCAAGCTGCATATTTGCAGTCTTTTCAGTAACAAGTGGTTTTAAAAGTATTTTATAGAGTCTCATAATTGTATATATAAATAATTTATGCAGCAAGGCTGTTAAGGTGTTTCACTGTATCTTCTGGAAGTACTAATGTTTCGTATTTTAATAAATCAGCGATATTTAAATACGAAGCTTGGATCATTTTCACGTTTTTTAGATTTTCTGCAGATCTTTGAGTACTTTCATTCTTTTCTGCTATAGCCACAAGACTTGTCTTTCCAGTAGGAAGAGCAGCAAATATAGCACTCATCATCTTTGTTTTCGCCTCCTTTACATCAAGGTTTTTTACTACAAGCAGCTGCTTGTCTTTTGCTTTTGCAGAGAGAACTGAGAAGAGAGCTCTTTGACGCTCTTTCTTATTCATTTGAAGTGTATAGTTTCTATTATTTCGTGGACCCATAGCAACTCCACCACCTATTCGAATAGGAGACCTATTTGATCCAGCTCGCGCTCGACCTGTTCCCTTTTGACGAAAGAGCTTTCGAGTTGATCCTCGAACCTCACCTCGAGTTTTAGTGTGTGAGAGAGCAAGTCTCCCATTTGCAAGTTGAAGCATGAGTGCTCTATGAACAAGCCCTTCATTTACCTCTATACCAAAAACCTTGTCGTTGAGCTTCACACTCCCGACTTCTTTTCATTTTTGATCAAATACTTTTGTTTCCATTGTCTTATTTTAGAATTTTGAACTAAATATATATTTCTACAATTGAATTTCGCGCACCAGGGACTGGTCCTCTAACTCCTATAATTCCAGCAGCTTTATTTACAAGCTCAAGTTTCACATCTCGAAGCGTCTTTCGATCAACACCGTAATGTCCGTGCATTTTCTTTCCTTTATGTGTTCTTGTTGGTTTTCTATTACCGATAGAACCAAGCGCTCTGTGAAATTTTGAACCATGCCCTCCAGGTCATCCGTGAAAGTTATGTCTCTTCATTGCCCCAGCAAAACCTCGTCCTTTTGACACAGAAGTAAGACTCACCGTCTCAATTCATTCAAGATCAGCAAAACCAATCTCACTTCCAATCTCTTTTGATCCTTCATCAGACTGTTCAACAGGAAATTCTTTTACCGTAGAAAAGTTTTTTACACAAAGACCTTTCTTTCCCGTACTTAATTTTGTCTCTTCCTTTCAGACAATACCTACAATTATTGCAGAATAACCATCTTTTTCAGATGTCTTATATCAGACAACCTGCATTTTAGGGAGTTCTAGAAGTGTAATAGGAACAAACCTATCATCCTTTATAACTCGCGTCATCTCGATCTTACGAGCAAGTAATCCAGCCATTTTCAGATATTTTTTATAAAAATAAAGTTAGAGGTTAAACTTATCTTGGCACCAGGTGCAAAACAGTTTAACGTAACCTCTTCTTTTCCCACTATTTGAGGGGAACTTTGTTTAAAGCTTGCGTATTCTATAAAAATGTCTCCCCGTGTCAAAAGTTTTTTTGGGGTTTTTCAAAGAACTGCAACTCTGAATTATTAGGAGGCTAAAAAGAAGTTCTAACTTACTAAGGGGTCGTTATAAGAATATATCTAATTAAGTCCATTTAACTCCTCTATTATACCTTCAAGGTACTTGTCAGTAAGTTCATATGGAGAATAAAGACTCCAAGATCCTCCGTTTTTATAAAAATAATACTTATATCTTTCATTTACATAGCTCATTCTCACCTTAATATCACTAATTAATAATACCTCCCCGGTTACTGAATCAATTAAACCAGTAAGTAATAATTCCAGATCATCTGGTGCCTCTACTAATTCTGGATCCTCCTCTTCACCTACTGCGGTAAGTAAATCAGTAAAAAATAATTCCAAATCTTCTGTAGTTTCTACTAAGTCTGGATCGTCCTCAGTGCGTTTTACTACAGTTATTCCTGTAACACTATTAAAAAGAAACATCTCTCTACCGACACGAACTATATCCCACCCCGGAAGATCAGGTACTCTCATGTTTTCTACACTAAAATCATGAGAATTCATACTACTTAGAAATATCTTTATCATTTCTTTAACAGTTTCTCTGTCCCCAAGTCAAGAGTTAAAATATAGGTTTCAATAAATTAAATTTACTTCTAACTCTCCACTCTTTAGTTCACCGATAGAATACAAGAGACCATTTGGGAGTTTTCAGGTGATGTTATTATTTCACCCTAGCTCAAAGTAGTGTTCTGTAGAATTTGTGAGATTTTTTAGCCTCTCTATATTTAAATCACCAGTATAGTCTATTCTATAGATATGCATATGGTGATGACTGTAAAGCGTCTTAGGGCTTTCTCTGCATGCTTCACCGTTATCAAATCCATCATGACACACACCAAACCATTCATCTTCAATGAAAGTATCATATCCACTCCTTTGATACTCTCCTTTTAATAGCTCCACTGATTCCTCAAAAGAGGCATTTAGCGAGACAGGAAGTACTAAGGCAAACAAAAGTGTGAAAATTATTCATTTTTTCATAGATGCTGTTTTATATGATAATTTATAGTTAGATTAAATATAAGAAAATATTCAAATTATTCCAATGATAAAACTATGCCCTTTTTCCTAGAAAAAGAGCACTCTATAAATCCTTCTTAGATACTTAACGAAAAAATAAGATTCTTATCTAAAGCTTATATATCCTCTACTCTCTGTAATATAAGAGCGTTTAATTCCTTAATTATGCTTTTATACTTAGGCTTACTGTCTCCGTACTTAGTTAATAGTTTAGTGGTAAGTATAAGATTATCTTTCAATTCCTGATCATCAGGATACTTTACTCTTTGTCTTACAATAAATTCATTAACAGCAATCTCCATTGGTGATAAAGTTGATTCAACTACTGGGTCAATTGAAATCTCTTCTCTCTTTTGTTCCTCTATTTCTATTTTTGATTCTTCTTCCAGAGAAGAGTCATAAGAATTTTTGTGGTAATCCATCCTTATATTAATTCGTCCATCTCCTCTTTTTTGGTAATCACTTCATCGAATAACATAGTCAACTCTTATATCTCTATCATTTTTTAAACGATTATGGTAAATCTCATAAGTAATATAGAGTTGTTTCTTGTTGGAGTCATAGATTAGTTCTCTTTCCTTTTTATCTATTTCTATAGAATATGTATCACTTGGAGCTTCGTTAATATTAGGAAGGTATACTAAAATATTAACTTTATTTGCTTCTCTATCATAGATATAATCCAAGCTAAAGGTATTCCAATTTATGTACTCATCATTATCCTCACCCTTAATTACTAATCTTACTATTCCTTCTCATACCTCTGAGTTATCATTATCATATACTCGTAGTCCATACGCTACGCTGTCATCTATTGACCATATGTTTTTCTTATTAGCTACGAACTCTAAACAATTAGTTTTATTATTATATGTTAGCGTTGTATAGAACTCTTTTTTAAAAGTTGGAACGGTTTTGATAACAGCATCTCCAACTTGCTTATAACTTTCTATTGATCCAAACTCTATCCTGTAACCATTATATAATTCAGATATATCGTGGCAGATATTTCAATTCATACCTAAGATTCCATCTAAAGTACTGTAAGAAGATTCAACTTTTAGGTTGTCCCATGAAAAACTTGACTCATATCATGGAAGCTCTATTACTCCAACAGTTTCTTCAACTACTTCGTTTAATTCATTAATAATGATGATCTTAACCTTAGAAAGACTTTCAAGTGAATCTTTCGGGATTGAAAAATCACAACTTCATGACAATTGAAAACTTGAATATTCATATATACCCCTACACTCTTGATCTAGAATTTTTACTTCAAAAGAATATCGATGAGTAATACTTTCATCAGTACTAATAAGTGATTTAATACTCAACGTTTCACTTGTTTCATCATATGTTCAAAGAATGTATCATTCATCCCAATCTATTGATTTATCTGCTGATACGGAAGAAATTAGTAATAATAAACTACATAGCAACAAAGACTTTATTATTTTCATATTTATAAATTATATAATAATACATAAAATATACCCAAACCTTATTCTGGGTCAAAGTTTATTTTCCCCAAGGAGACGACAAAACCTTGCTTTTTCCTCTCCCCTGCTTATTATCTGTTCCATTATCACAATTATATACAATAAGTACTATATGGAAGACAAGCTCAAACAATTGGAACAGGATTTCCAGGCAGCTCTAAAGGGTATCAATACTCCTGAGGCATTAAAAGAACTAGAAAACGAATACCTTGGAAAGAAAGGGAAGCTCAAAGCGATTTTGTGAGGAATCAAGGACCTTTCCATAGAGGAAAAGAAAACTATCGGAGTTGCAGCGAATGAGCTGAGAGATAGCTTTACTTCTGCTCTTGCTGGAGCTGAGGCAGACATAGAATCAGCATACTATAAAGAGATAGAGGCTGGTCAGGCTATTGATGTGACTATTGGCTACCCATCAAAAAATAGAGGACATAAGCACCCTCTCTCTCATACAACAGAACTATTAGAAGATATATTTATCTCGCTTGGGTTCAAGGTAGAAGATGGACCGCAAATAGAGGATGAAGAACACAACTTTGATAAACTCAATATCCCTCATAATCATCCAGCCCGTGACGTCTGGGATACATTTTGGATTTCTGATGATATCAATAAAGATAAGAGTATTGGTGAGAGATTACTCCTCAGAACCCATACATCTCCAGTACAGATTAGGACCATGATGAGCCAAGAACTTCCTATAAAGATTATTGTTCCGGGACGAGTATACAGGTATGAGCAAGAAGACGCTCGGCATACCTGTAACTTCTACCAGCTCGAAGGACTCGTGGTTGGAGAAGGAGTCACCTTTGGTGATCTCAAGTGGACCCTTGATACGGTCATGAAAGATCTTCTTGGGGAAAAGACCGAAGTCAGGTTTCGACCAAGTATATTCCCATTTACTGAACCAAGCGCTGAAGTGGACGTGAGCTGTCAGATATGTTCTGGGAGTGGTGAAAAAAATAAAAAACGCTGCTCAATGTGTAGTGGAACTGGCTGGGTAGAGCTTCTTGGATCCGGAATGGTCCATCCAAAAGTGCTCGAGTACTGCGGAATTGACTCTACGAAATACTCAGGATTCGCTTTCGGTATGGGAATAGATCGTATTGCAGCACAGAGATTTGGAGTTTCAAGCTCACGTATGTTTTATCAGAACAAGTTGAAACTCAATGAACAGTTCTAATTTTTACTGCACTAAAATAGTGTATACGTCAAATTAAAAGATCTCCTATACTCATAGTTATACTTGAGTTAAAAAAATACATCTGTTAAGATTTTCTTAATAGATGTATTTTTTTATTTCATATTATGAAGGTAATAACAAAGAGGAGACTTTCTTGCTTAGTATTAGCAACACTCTTATCACAGCAACTATGTAACTTTTGATTTGCTTATAGCTATTCACTTGCCTCGCATGAGCCTCAGGAGATTGTATCCCATGTTCAAGAAACAGAGATACAGCCTATCATTTCCGATGAAGCTTCGCTTAACATTATTTCTGATGAGGTTGCAATCAGTATCCCAAGTTTAGAGCAGGATAAGAGAATTGCTCTCAAAAAACAAGAAAAGGACTGAGAAGCAGATACAAATAGTATCATTGTAAAGTATAGGGATAATCGATGAGCTATAGCAAAATCTATTGCGGAGTCTGCTCTTGACTCAGAGCATGATGTTGAAATTCATAACATGGATAACCTAGATCTCGGGCTTATTACTTTTGATAAAAATCCAAAGGACATACATGAGACGGTAAAGAAAATCGAAAAATTCCCTTTTATAGAATATGCCGAACCAAACTACCAACGATCACTTAATATGCTTACATGAGTAAGCACTAATGACCCTCGTAGCAATGAACTTTGGCATCTAAAATCAATTCAAGCTGAAGAGGCTTGGAAAATATATGACGATAACGAAAATGCAACTCGGGTCTCAATAAACGACACAGGTATTGATTATACACATACAGACCTGATTGATAGTTTAGCTGATCTCTCCTCTGATTGTAGAAATGCAAGTGGAGCAATCATAACTGCTTGATGTACAAAACACTGAGTAAATGTAGAAGGTGATTACCCTCCACTCTTTGGAGAGACTGAAACTTATGATATTGGTTGACATGGAACAAGTGTTGCAGGTGTTGTATGAGCAAGTAGAAATAATGCTATAGGTATTAGTGGTGTAACTAATAATACTGAACTCATGAGTGCGAGGATCCACTCACATAACTCGTTTTATGAGACTTTTTACCTCTCTGATACTATCAAGGCCATTGACGTTGCAATTGAAAACAACGCAAAAGTGGTAAATCTAAGTTATGGGGGAACATTTTTCTCTCAAGCTGAGTTTGATGCTCTCGAACGTGCTGAAAATAATGGATTACTTATAGTTAGCTCTGCTGGTAACAAATCAGAGAACAATGACTTACTTCCTCACTACCCTTCTGATTACGATTTAGATAACATTATATCTGTAGCTGCACTATGACCAAACAATACCCTCTCAACTTACTCAAACTATGGAGCTGTAAGTACAGACATTGCAGCTCCTGGATGAGATATTACAGATTTTGAAACAGGGGCATGAGGGATCTTATCAACAATACCAGGTCAAGAAATCGTATTTGAGGAGACCTTTGACACCCATTCTGGCTATACTGTAAGTGGTTCAGGTTCTGATTGGTATACTTATGGAGGAGGTTTCTGAATCCATACACAAACTCCCCTGTTATATACGTGATCAATAAATAGTACCCTTACTTTTAATGAGAGTTTTTCTCTTTCATGAGCTACACTGGGGACACTTGAATGATACATAAGCTGTGATTTTTGATCTGGAGGAACTTTTGATAACAATTTTTGAGATCAACTATGATTTTATATCTACGATCAGGATATTGATCTAGATTATCCTATATCTGTGCCTTATTCTAGTTACGTTGGTGAGATTAACGGGAAATTTGAAGCTCCAATAATGAACTCATACTTCATGAAGGATAACTTACAACTCAAAGTAAACTTCTTTACAGATAATGATAATGATGTCTGAGAAGGTTGTCATATAGATGATTTAGAACTTACCGCACATAAAAAAAATAGCTCATCTTATAAATATACTCAAGGAACCTCTCTAGCAGCTCCTGTAGTAACCTGAGTCGCAGCTATGCTATGGAGCTACGAACCAAGTCTCAATTATAATGAAATAAAGAATATTATCCTTACAAGTGTTGATAATATTTGACTTGATAGTTCTATTGCAAGTGGTTGAAAGGTAAATGCTCAAAAAGCACTCAAAGAGCTCATAAGAAGACACGGACTTTCAAAATCTTGAGAACTTTCAAATGAACTAGTATATACAAAAGATATCAGCCTTACTGCAGGAAAGGACTTAAGCCTATCTTGAACCACTATAGAGCTAAGCTCTACTGGAAATAATATAATTCTTCAAAATGCTACTATTAGTGGAAGTTGAAATATAAATCTTCCTCTTGGATCGAGCATACAGTTAAATGGAAATACTGTTGCATCTAACCCTGTAGTTCCAAACATCGATTTTCACGATGTACTTTGATCTAGCGCCTCTAGTTCGTGACAAGTCCTCTACGGGACATGAATCTTCTTAGATTATAATGAGAGCTTCACAGGGAGCAATCTCAAAATACTCATTGAAGATGTATATGATGGTCCACTAAGCGATAATCTTTTCATTCCACTATGAAATAGTTTTTCTTGAACTCTCGACTACTCTATATACCTAACTGGTGAATGACATACTGAGATATCTGACGATGTTATCTTTAATCTCTACTCGGGTACTAGCCTTCTAGATTTTACACTTGCTCAGAAACATTTCAAAGTCGTTCCTGAGGCAGGAGCAAAAGAAACCGGACAAGATGTATGATTTTCACTGGAGGCTATAGATTTTGATGGGAGTAGGCTTGAAAGCTTCTCATGATCTGTGACCTTAGAAACAAACATACCAAGTCAAACTCAGTTTACAGGTGAAATTATTAATGGTGCATATGCATTTCCTGCAAGCAATAATGGATTTAAAGAGTTTTATGAAGGATTATCATTTAGCGAAGAATGAAATCATGAGTTGCGAGTATATGACGCTAATGATTCTTCATTTTCATGATCAAGTATGATATATATAGGTGAAAGAACTATCCCCAGCTGAGTATTAGAGATTGAGTGAGGAAATACACATAGCTCTCTTGATATCACTCTTAATATCACATCATCTGAGTATCCTGTATTCTATACTATTTCATGAGATACGACTTCAACTTATACTGGAAGTTTGAGTTCTAGCTGATCTCTAAATATCGAGTTATTAGCCGGTGACGGACAAAAAGAACTCCATCTCATACTCGAAGACCTCGACCAAAACACGGGTGAATCTACCACTCAGCTTACCCTCGATCAAACTGCTCCTATACTTGATACTGTAAGTCATAATAATTGAGATAAAGTAGAATGAGCGAACATCCAGCTCTCTTGAACAATCTCAGATACTCAGTGAGTGAATACTTTGGAAATCCGTAATGCTCCTGTAAGTATTACAGCAGGTTCTTGGTCTACAAGTGTCCCTCTTATTTGATGAGAGAATATTATTAGCTATATGGCTGAGGATACTCTTTGAAATACTGGAAGTGGGAATATGCAGATCATACGAACCCCTAAAGTGCAAAATATCTCTTACCTGAGTAGATGAAGTTCAAGTGTAGATATTGTCTTTAAAACAGATATTCAAGCAGGGTGAAGAGTCTCTTATGGATTATCCCCTAGTGATATCTCGTCCTCACTTATAAGTCCTAGCTGAAGTGAACATCGTATAGCAATTGATAATTTACAAGAAAACACTCTCTATTATTACCAAGTACAGGCTTCTATATGAAACTACACTGGATCAACCAGTCAGATACGAAGTTTTCGAACAGAACAAATAAGATCTAGTACGGGATGATGAGGGCATTCAAAGCGTTCATGAGCTCGAATTTCAGGTCCTCTTAGAGAATTAGAAGCAGTAATCCCAGAAGTAGTAAATATAAGCCAAAAAATAAGCGATAATGAGCTCTTTGATGTTTTCTTGGAGCATAAAGAAGTATTTCAAAGATTTTCACTTGAGAGAAAATCAGTTTGATACACAGGAAAGTATGATTACGAGGACTTCATACAGAGCTGGAAGGCTTTAAGTTACGAATATGAGAGTAAGCCAGAAGAGTTTGCTCTCTCTCAAAAAGAAGACTTCCTCACAATATATATGGAGCTAAAAAAAGAACATGAGAAATTTCTATCTCTATGAGAAGTAAAAGTTGAGCTCATAAACGGTAATGAGTTCCTGTATATAGAATATGACAATAAAACCATTGTTCAGTTCCAAATACTCCTGTTTTCATTCATAAAAAAGCAGGACTGAGATATAGAAGACTATCATCTCGCGTCAAGAATCCTGAGATTATTGAATGAATACACTGAGAATAAAGATAATTCTCAAGTAAAGAATGAGCTAAAACAAGAGCTTATTCAACTATATCAGAAATTAATTACGAACTTATAAGTTTTTTCTGCATAAATATTTGCATTTGTAAAGTTACTATGTTACGATTATCTCGTATAATATATTTTAACTATTACAAATATGAAGATACACACAAAAAAGATGCTTTCCTATCTCGCTGTAGGAATAATCCTTTCACAAGGATTTGCTCTCATCTCGTCAAGTTTTGATGGAGACGCGGAACAAAGTTCAGCACAAACTAATTCTGTAGAATCTACAGAAGAAATAATCTCAGATGAGGTCGACCTTACTGCTGCACCTGAAGAGGCTGAAGTCGCAGAAGTTACTTCTGAAGAAATCATTTCTGATGAAGCGGGTCTTGAAGAGCTTGAAGTAGAAGAGATAGAATATGTAAGCCCTGTTGAAATATCTCCAGAAGCTGGTGCAATGGCTCTAGATATCTCAAACCAAGAACTCCTGAGGCTTTTTATAGAAAACAAAAGTCGTCTCCAAGGAACAGGAAATGGAGAAGTTGATTACGATGACTTCGTTGACGCTTGGAAGGAAATGACTTCAGACTATGGAAATAAGGGTGAATCTCTAAAACTCTTGCAAAAGCAAGCATTCATAGAGATATATCTCCGACTTACATGAGGAACTAAATAGTTAGATCTTCTTATAAAAATAGCAAAGCTCTCCACCATTGTAGAGCTTTCTTTTTTTGTATTTTATTTTCTCGAGATTTTCAAATTCACTATGAGCTGTGATAATACCCCCATATAGTCCTGAATTCTTACGCAGGAGCTCTGCAACTATTTTGTGTACTCCCTCAACATCATCTTCTTCAAGACGAAGACCATAGGGTGGATTAGAAACGAGATACCCAGATATCTCGCGACGAAGATAACTTTCCACATCTTGTGCTGAAAAAGAAATAGAGTCCTCTACTCACGCAAATTTTGCTGACCTTTTTGCTCTCTCTATAACTTCCTTACGCATATCTGATGCATATATCTGATATTCTCAACTAAATTCTTTTTCTTCTGCTCTTTTTTTCTCACTTTCTAAAATTTCACTTTTTATCCATGGCCAATTCTTAAAAGCAAAATGTCGTTTCAATCATGGAGCGATATTCCGTGCAATCATCGCTGCCTCTATAGCAATCGTTCCACTTCCGCAAAACATATCATAAAGTGGCTGCTTATACTTCCATCCTGAGAGTATTACAAGACCTGCTGCTATATTTTCTTTGAGAGGTGCTTCCCCGGTCATCTCTCTATATCCTCTCTTATGAAGGCCTTCTCCTGAAGTATTAAGTAAAATCCTCAAAGTATTATTCTCCATAAGGATTCGTACTTCTATCTGTCAGGTATCAGCGTGTTCATAGAGAATATCATCTCCAACTAGAGCACTTACTATAGCCTTCTTCCCTAATGCCTGAAGTGTCGGAGTTGCACCAAGTTCTGATTTGATACTTATTGCTTTTACTATTACTTCATAGTCCTTTGGAATATATTTCCTCCAGTCCTGTTTCTTTATTACCTCAAAATAGCTATCAAAGTCTGTAATACTCTTTTCTGTATCTACCACATAATACAGGATGTTCCCAAAACGACTCCAGAGATTCATTCGAGCTATCGCTTCCTCTCATCACTCAAAATACACAGCCTTGTCTTGTACTTCAGTGATATTATAATCCTGTCTCTGAACTTCGTTTTTTACGAGAGATTCGAGTCAGAGAGAGGATGTGAGGAGGTAGTTATACATGTTTTTTATAAGTTTTTTTACTAAATTTATACGGAATCACAAAGAGTACTCCAGCTACAAAGCCTCCAACGTGTGCCCAGTAGGCAACTCCTCAGGTAGAGAATTGTCATATGGATGCTGTTCCGGAGAAGACCTGGGTAGCAAACCAGTATCCGAGCATGAAGTAGGCTGGAAGAGTAATCTTTCTAAAGAATGTCCCCATGAATATCAGTGTATCAACCTGAGCTTTTGGGTAGAGAAGGAGATATCATCACATCACTCCGGCTATTGCTCCTGAAGCCCCGATATTTGGGATCATGGATGTTGGGTCAGCATATATTTGCAATGCACTTGCCGTAAGTCCTGAGATAAGATAAAAGAAGGTAAACTTCATCTTTCACATCTTAGCTTCAAGATTATCTCCAAAGATATAAAGAAAGAGCATATTCCCGATGATATGCATCCATCCACCATGGAGAAACATGCAGGTAATAAGTGTTAATAAACTCGATCCTGCAACTATTTCAGCAGGTTGAAGTGCCCAAGATTGAAAAAAGTTATCAAGTTCACTTCCTAGTGAGAGCTCATAAAACCACGCAATACTACAGAGAAATATAATTATATACGTAACAACTGGGGTCTTATGAGAAGGATTATGGTCTTTTATTGGAAACATACTGTAGCTTCATAGGAAATAACTTGCGTATTATATGGAAAAAATCATAATACTGTATGTTTATTCACTAAATATATGAATATGAGTAATTGGGTAGGAGTCTTTAAAATGAAACTCACTGAAGGAAATGGACCAAAGGTGGCTGATCTTTTAAGGCAAGTAGCTGATATTGATATGCCAGGAAATATTAAGTATAATATGGCCATTGATGGGGATACTATTTGTGGGTACGAAGAATGGGAAAGTTCAGAAGCACATAAAGCCTCTATGCGGATCCCTGAGGTTCAAGCTCTCGTATCTCAAGCCTTTCCCCTCATTGATGGAAAACCTGAAATGCTTTTTGAAGGAACGAATATATAGTTATTTCTATGAACTATACTTGCCCTCTCTGTAATTCTTACAGTGAGCAATTCTATAATCAAGAATTTCAAAAATGCTCTATGTGTGAGAGTATTTTTCGGTGTAAGGAATATTTTCTCCCAGCAGAGGAGGAGAAGCTACGTTATGAAAATCATAATAATGATGTACGAGATAGTTGATACCAAGCTTTTGTTGCTCCTCTTGTAAATAAAATACTTATAAATCACAAAGCTGCTGATATATGACTGGACTTTTGAGCTGGAACATGACCTGTTATTTCGTATATCTTATGACAAAAATGATTTGAGCTCAAACTCTATGATCCTTTTTTTCATAATCATCACGGGCTCTTAAAACAAAAATATGATTTTATTATTGCCTGTGAAGTTATAGAGCATTTTCATAATCCCAGAGAAGAGTTCACCCTTCTATATAATCTACTGAAACCTCAAGGAAAACTATACCTAATGACGGATCTCTATAATCATGAAGTAGATTTTTCTTCGTGGTACTATAAAAATGATCCTACACATGTCTTTTTTTATACAGAAAAAAGCTTTTTATGGATGAAAGATTACTGGCAATGGAAAAGCCTCTTTCAGGAGAAGAAATGTATCATTTTTGAGAAATAAAAAAAATCTTATGAATTAATCATAAGACTTTAGGTTTTTTGTAAATGGTGGGTTATGTAGGACTCGAACCTACGACCCCCTGCTTGTAAGGCAGATGCTCTCGCCATCTGAGCTAATAACCCATTAATGTAGTCTAAGGAGGAAAAATGGTACACGAGACAGGGCTCGAACCTGTGACCTTCGCCTTAGAAGGGCGCTGCTCTTCCAACTGAGCTACTCGTGCAAAGAAATGTCCCTTGCACTACAATTATATTTCAAGAACTATATATCAAAATCTTGGCAGCTACCTACTCTCACACATCTACGAGATGCAGTACCATCGGCACAAGTTGGCTTAACTACTGTGTTCGAAATGGGAACAGGTGTACCTCAACCGTTATAACCACCAAGATCCTAACATATAATTCTATAAAGAACGTGTTAATTTTGTAACAACAATCTAACCTGTCAAAGTTAACGAGTGAAAAAGAAACAATAAATAATCGTAAAAAAATATTAAAATTCGTTCGTTCTATTAGTACCTCTCAGCTGAGAGTATCGCTACTCTTACACTTGAGGCCTATCAACCTTGTAGTCTCCAAGGGAACTTATTGACTTAAAGTCAGAGAAATCTAATCTTAAAGTAGGCTTCCCACTTAGATGCTTTCAGTGGTTATCCCTTCCGAACTTAGCTACTCGGCAGTGCCTGTTGACCAGACAACCGATACACCAGAGGTTCGTCCA